>JBBSBE010000078.1:0-18203 GCA_038251625.1 Rhodobacterales bacterium | reverse complement strand
GCGCTTCTGGCGCGGCTGCGCGCGCTTCAACGCCGGTCCGAGGCGATGGCAGAGCTTGGCGCCGCCGAACGCAACGTGCAGGCGCTGGGGCTTGCGGAACCGGCCTCGGTGTTCGAAGGGCGCGGCACGATTGCGCTTGTGACCACGCGCCCCGAGGCGACGCTGCGGCTGCGCAAGGAACTGGCGCCCCACCTGCCCGACCGTCTGGTGGCGCTTGGACGCAGCGACGCGCTGGCGGGGCCTGCGCAATGGGGCGATGCGCCAGTGCCCGATGTCTTTGTGATCGACTGCGATCTTGACGGCCCCGAAGGCGGTCTGCGCCTTTTGTCCGACCTGCGCAGCCAGGGGCCGACCCGGCACGCGGCGATCTGTCTTCTGTCCACCCCGAACGGCCAGGGCAGTGAGGCGATGGCGTTTGACCTTGGCGCCAACGATCTGGTGCCCGCAAGCATCGACCCGCGCGAACTGGCGTTGCGCCTTGCCGCGATGCTGCGCCGCAAGCGCCGGGCCGACAGGCTGCGCACGGCGGTGCGCGATGGCCTGCGCCTTGCGGTGATCGACCCGCTGACGGGCCTGCACAACCGCCGTTATGCCGTCAGCCAGTTGGCAGGGATTGTCGAGGCGTCGCGGATGGACGGCCTGCCCTACGCGGTGATGGTGATCGACCTTGATCGCTTCAAGGCCGTCAACGACCAGCATGGCCATGCAGCGGGCGACGCGGTGCTGGTCGATGTGGCGCAACGGCTGTCGTGCAACCTGCGGATGGGCGATCTTCTGGCCCGGATCGGGGGAGAAGAGTTTCTGGTCGCCCTGCCCGCGACGGGGGCCGAGGATGCGCACCAGCTTGCGCATCGCCTTTGCGCCGCGGTGCAGGAGCGGCCCTTTGCGGTTCCCGGCGGGGCCAGCCTGCGGATCACCGCCTCCATCGGCCTCGCACTTGCCGAGGGGTCAGCGCTGACGGTCGGGGCCACCGTTCAGGCCGATATCGACCGCGCCGACCGGGCGCTGATGGCCGCAAAGGCGGGTGGGCGAAACAACGTCATGCGCGATTGCACGGCGGCCTGAGCCCCCCCCTCAGCCGCGCCATCAGGGCCGTTCGGCACCGTCCCCGTTCCGCCGTGTCGACCCGCGCCGCAGCGCAGCCTCCAACCGGTCGGCAAAGGCCGCGCGCTCGGCATCGGTCAGCGCGGTCAGGTGATCGGCCATCAACGACTGGCCAAGCTGCAGGCGTGCCTCGGTGCGCGCGACCGCCGCCTCCATCGCCTGCGACAGGGCCGCCGCGTCGAAGGGGGTGGCCCGCAGCGCGGCCAGGATCGCGTTCATCTGCGCCCGCATCTCGCGGCGGGGCCGCCCCAGTTCACCCGCGCGCGCCACAAAGGCCCGGCGCAGCGCTGCGCGATCATCCTTGTCAAGCGCGGCCTCGAAAGGCCCGAAGCCCGCCTCCCGCGGGGGCATCATCCGGCCGCCATGCCACAGCGCACCCGCCACCAGCCCCACGATCAGAAGATTGACCGCAAGCGACGCAAACAGCGCGATACGCATCCAGCGGGAAGAGGCAGGCGTCATGCGATCACTCCGAAACATCGGCCAGAAGGCCATCAAGGCTGGGGAAAAGATCAACCGAAGCCGCCTCTGACTGCCACACCGATCCCAGCAGGTCGGGCTGCACCGCGCCGATCCAGAAACCCGCAACCGACGCTGCGGCAAGCCCCGCAAAGGCACCGCCCGTCCCGAAGAACGTGGCCAGCCGGGCACGCCAGCGCGGTGCGGCCGGTGCGGATGGAACGCGGCCGCGCGGCGCCCGTGCCGCCTCTGCATCCGCGACCACCCGCGCCATCAGCGCATCGGTCGGGGCGGGCCGCGTGGCGCGCGCGGCGGCAAAGAAAAGGTCCAGGTCGTTGTCATCCGTCATCGCCGTCATCCCCATCATAGCCAAGCGTCGCCCGTTGCCCCGCCAGCGCCGCCGCCAACGCGCGTTTTCCGCGCGCCGTCAGGCTTTCGACCGCCTCGATCCCCACCGCCATCACGGCGGCGATCTCGGGGTTGGTCAACCCCTCGATATGGCGCAGCACCACCGCCTGCCGCTGGCGTTCCGGCAGGGCCAGAAGCGCGACCTCCAGCGCCGCCGCACGTTCGGCCGCGATCATGCCGGCCAGCACCGCCGGGCCCGGGTCGGCCACTTCGGGCGCCTCGTCCAGCGTGACCGCGGGTCGCCGCGCCCTGCGCCGCAACCGGTCGGTGCACAGGTTTGCCACCACCCGGTAAAGCCATGTCGCGACCTGCGCCTCGCCCTGCCGCCAGTCGGGCGCCATGCGCCACAGCCGCAGCATCGCCTCTTGCGCCACGTCTTCGGCCTCGGCCCGGTCGCCCCCCAGCAGCCGCGCGGCATAGCCGGTGATCCGGGGCACCAGCCGCCCCGCCAGTTCGCGTGCCGCCCCTGGGTCGCCGTTGGCATAAAGCACAAGCAATGCGTCGTCCGGCACCGGCCCGGCAGGCGTGAAAGGGGGGGCAAGGGTCATCAGGTGCAAACTTACCGCATTCCATCGTCAGCGCCATCGGGCAGAGCAGCACGCGCCGGGCGATCCGGCGCGTGCCATGTCAGATCAGTTGTCCTGGCCGAAGAAGCCGTGCATCGGCGGCTTGCCGCGATGCCCGCCACGGCGGCCCTCGCCCATGCGTTCGGCCATCCGCGTCTGCGCGGCCTCAACCTCGGCCTCCGTGATCGCGCCGTCCTTGTCGGCGTCGATCCGGTCGAACAGGCGCTGCGGCGCGGCGGGCAGCGCCATTTCCGGCGCGCTCAGCTTGCCGTCGCCATCGCTGTCGCGCGCGGCGAACATCCCCTCGACCATCCGGTCGGCCCGCGCCTCCATCCGCGCCTGGATCGAGGCTTTCACCTCCTCCTTGCTCAGCATGCCGTCACCGTCGGTATCCAGCCCCGCCATACGCGCGCTGCGCCAGGTGTCAATCTCTGCCGGCGTGACCTTGCCGTCGCCATCGGCGTCGATCTCGGCAAAGGCAGGCATGCCCTCGCCCATCATCATGCCGAACCCGGCGGCTCCGTTCCCCGGCCCGCCACGCTCGGCGAAGGCGGCGGTGGACAGGACGGCGGCCACAAGGCCGGTCGCGGCAAGGGTGCTGATCCAGATCTTCTTTTGCATCTTGGTCTCCATGGTGCGTTCTGGCGGGGGCACATCTGCGCCGCCTTCCGATATCCATTCCACGCTGCCTGCCGCGCATTCCGTCGCCGGACTCGCGATTTTTTGCGACATCGCGCCGCAACGGGCTGCAAAGCCTCCCCTTCCGTGCGGCAAGGGCGTATGGCTGCGGGCATGACACATCAGACCGTCCCCTTGCCCGCCCCCCTGCCCGGCCACCACACCGATGACCGTACCGGCGATCGCCCGGTGGGCCAGTCGCTGTTGCGCGGGTGGCGCGGGCGCTGCCCGGCCTGCGGGGCGGGGCCGATGCTGAAGGGCTATCTGACGGTGCGCGAAAGCTGCCCGGTCTGCGGCGAGGCGCTGCACCATCACCGGGCGGATGACGGGCCTGCGTACCTTACGATCCTGATCGTGGGCCATCTGATGGCGCCGTTGCTGCTGTGGGCCTTCGTGCATTACCGGCCCGATCCGCTGGTGCTGACGGCGGTCTTTTCGGTGGGCACGGTGGGGCTGTCGCTGTTTTTGTTGCCACGGCTGAAGGGCGCGTTCGTCGCGCTGCAATGGGCCAAGCGGATGCACGGGTTCGGGACCGGTGACCGCTGACACGCCTCAACCGATCCGCGCGGCGGCCACGGTGATCCTGTGGCGCACGGGGGCTGCGGGCGCAGAGGTGCTGATGGGCCAGCGCGGGGAACGCGCGGCCTTCATGCCGTCAAAGTTCGTCTTTCCCGGCGGCGCCGTCGATCCTGCCGATCATGCGGTGGTTCTGGCCGCGCCGTTGCCAGCCCCTTGCGCCACACGGCTGATGCACGATGCGCCGGACGGCCCGCCGCCCGATGCCCTTGCCGCCGCCGCGATCCGCGAGTTGTGGGAAGAGGCGGGGCTTGCCATCGCACATCCCGGCCCCTGGCCCGCCCCGCCCCCGGACGAGGGGCAGGATTGGGCCGCCTTTGCCGCCCGTGGCTTGCGCCCCGCCGCCGATGCGCTGCGCTTTGTCTTTCGCGCGATCACACCGCCGGGGCGCAGCCGTCGCTTTGACGCGCGCTTCTTTCTGGTGCCGGCCAGCGCCGTGGCAGGCGATGACACAGATTTTTCCGCCGCGTCGGACGAACTCGCCCATCTGCACTGGGTCTCGCTGGCTGACGCACGCAAGCTCGACCTGCCGTTCATCACCGAGGTCGTGCTGTCAGAGGTCAGCGCCCTGCTATTGCGCGACGACGGGCCCGAAGCCGCCGGTGTGCCGTTCTTCGACAATTCGGGCCAGAGCCCCGTCTTTCGCCGCCTTGTCTGACGGCCCTGTCCACAACGGATGCGGCACCGGGTCTTTGGCTTTGGTGAAATGGCTGCGGAACACGGCGGCGTAAGAGCGGTAGACATACCCCTCGTTGCGCCGCACGTAATGGCTGCGGTTCTGCGCGTATAGCCCCGGCAGCCGGTACCAGGCCACGTTGGGATGGGCGTGGTGCACCACATGCAGGTTGTTGTTCAGAAACAGCAGCGCAAGCGGCCCCCGATCCTCGACCAGAACGGTCCGCGCCCGGCAAAGCTCATGCGCGCGATGCTCAAGGAACGTACGGATCTTCAACAATCCCTGCCCGATCCAGATCGCCAGCAGATAGGCCCAGACCGGCATGCCGGTTGCGAAAAGCCACAGGCCCAGCAGCACCAGCCCCGCCGCATGCGCCATCCACGCCCGTATCACCGCCCGGTTTCCCGCACGGATCAGCCGCGCCTCGGACGCCAGCCAGAAGATGTTGCCAAGGATCGGCCCGATCACGATCCGGCCCAGAAGCGTGTTGTTGGCCGTCAGAAGGATCCGCATCGCAGCCGACAGACGGTTCCACACCGCCGGGTCAAGGTAATTGCTTTCGGGGTCGTCATAGGGGTCGGTCAAATGCGGGTCGTGGTGATGCGCCAGATGCTGATCGCGAAACCGCGCGTAGGGCACGGTCAGCGTCAGCGCAGGAAACACCAGCGCCTCGTTCACGCGCTGCGACTGGAACGGATGGCCATGCAGCACCTCGTGCTGGAGCGAGGAAAACTGCGCAATCGCGACCCCAGTGATCACGATGGCAAGCGTTGCGTTGATGGGAAAGAGAACGGCGGTAGCCAGCCCGAAGACAGCGTAGGTCGCGATCAGCAACAGAAGGGTCGGCCATTCGACAGCGCGCGCGCTCGATCGCAAATCAGTCTCCTGTTTCATAACAGATTTGTGTGTATCACATCGCAGGGCTTGCAGGAATTCCGAGAATACGCAACGATTGATCAACATCGTTGTGTAAAGTCACCATATGTCGGAAATCATTCCCAAACGCGATCGCGCCGCGCTCTTCCGGGACCGCCTCGCCGAAGCCATGACCGCCAAAGGGCTCAGCCAAAGTGCGCTTGCCCGCGCCACGGGGGTGGACCGTTCCACCGTCTCGCAGCTTCTCAGCCCCGGCAAGCGGATGCCCAACGCCCAACTCGCCGCCGATTGCGCGCAGGCGCTTGGCATCAGCGCAGACTGGCTTCTGGGCCTGTCCGAACGGCCCGAACCGCTGGCCGATATTCTGGCCACATCCCTTTCCATAACCGAAGCACCGCGCGCGCTGATCGACGAGACGATCTTTGGCTGGCACCGCGAGGCTGCGGGCTACAAGATCCGCCATGTCCCGGCGACCCTGCCTGACATGCTGAAAACCCGGGCGATGCTGGAATGGGAATACGAGCCGCAGCTCGGGCGATCCTCGCAGCAGGCGATCGGCGCGTCCGAGGATCGGCTGTCGTTGATGCGGCAGGCGCGGTCGGACTATGAAATCGCGCTGCCACTGCACGATGTCGCCTCGTTCGCAAACGCGACGGGCTATTACGTGGGCCTGCCCGCCGCCGTGCGGCTGGAACAGATCGACCGGCTCATCACGCTCAGCGAGGCGCTCTACCCCTCCCTGCGGCTCTGCCTCTTCGATGCGCGGCGGGTGTTTTCGGCGCCCGTCACCATCTTCGGCCCGATCCTCGGGGTCATCTACCTTGGGCGCCATTACGTGGCCTTCCGCGACCGCAGCCGCGTGGAAAGCCTGACCACGCATTTCGACTGGCTGGTGCGCGAGGCGGCGGTGGGCGCGCGCGACCTGCCCGCACACTTGCGGACCTTGCGCGCCCAGATCGGCTGATCGTTCAGCGCAGCCGGGTCAGCCGCGCGGTATCGTAGCCGTTGAAATCAAAAAGCTCGGCCGCAGCGCGGAAGCGATCTTCGGGCAGCGGGCCGCCCCGGTTCAGCACGAAACCGAAGGCGCCGGATGGCGTGCCGATGGCTACGGTCCGCGCGCCGCTGTCGATCCAGAGCACCCACCATGGCGCACCGATCCCGCCGGGATCGGCCCCTGAAAGCTGCACCCGCCCGGGACCCACGGGCCGCAGATTGCCCGAAAGCGGCACCACCCGTCCATCAAGGCAAAGCTGCCCCGACACACGCAGATCGGCCCCGATCTCCACTCCGCCGGGGGCACAAGACGCGCCGAAGCTCGCCGCCTGCTCCCAGCGCCCCGCCAGCACGCCGGGGTCGAGCGTGGCATTGGAATAGATCGGAACCGCCACCGCGCGGAACGCGCCGGGCGGCGGCGCGGGCGCCCCACAGGCCGCCAACAGCGCAAGGGCCGCAAGACCTAGTCTAGGCACAGCGTCACCCGTGTTCCGTTGGCCTGCAGAATCTCGTTGCAGCCAAAAAGCGGGTCGATGGGCGAACAGGTACGGGACCGGGCAAGACAGCGCCCGTCGCAATCGGTTTCCTTGCGGCAGGCTTTGCCCGCGTCCCGCGTCCGGCGCACGCAGGCGCTGCCCGCCCCCTTGGCAACCGACACGAAGCGCCCACCCCCCTTGCCACAGGCAATGGCGGCAGGCGTAAGGGGCGCTGCCACCTCGGGCGGCGGTTCGGGTGCAGGTTCGGGTGCGGTTTCGGCGACGGGTTCGGGGGCAGGTTCAGCCACGGGTTCGGGGGCCGCCTCCGGTTTCGCGGCTGTCTCGGGCTTGGCCTCTGGCTGCGCGCTCGCCGCCGCGCTTTCCGGCGCGTCGAGGCTGGTCACCGCAATCGCCTCGGTTTCCAGCGGCGCCACGCCCTTCGACCCCCCACCCGTAAGTGTGCAGGCCGACAAGGTGCAGGCCGACAGGGCCAACAGAAGAAACAGGGATCGCAAACGGCGCATCAGCGGGGGGCTTCCGGCGGGCGGGCCTGCAAGAGGCCCGATCCCGCCGCCGGGCGCAAGCCCATTCAATACGGCATCGGAAAGGCACGATGCGCGTCGCCGATCTCGGCCAGAACCTCGGGCGACAGCACCAGATCCGCGGCCCCGATGTTCACCGCCAACTGGTCCAGCGACGAGGCGCCGATGATCGGGATGCAGGGAAACGGCCGCGACATGCAGAACGCGATGGCCATCTGGCAGGGATCAAGGCCATGGCGCGCGGCAATCCCCAGATAGGCCGCCACCGCCTCGAACATGCGGGGCGTGACGCGGCCCCCAAGATCGGGCGTAAAGCTGCGGCGGCTGCCATCGGGCACCACATTGCCCGCATATTTGCCCGACAGGATCCCCGCGGCCAGTGGTGAGAAGGCCAGAAGCGGCATGTCCTCCATCACCGCAAGCTCGGCCCAGTCGGTATCGAACTGGCGGCAAAGCAGCGAATATTCGTTCTGCACCGATGCCATGCGCGGCAGTCCGTGCGCCTCGGCAAGTTGCAGCCAGGCACTTGCCCCCCAGACGCTTTCGTTTGACAGCCCCACCGCGCGCAACTTGCCCTCGGCGATCAGGTCGGCGGCCACGCGCAGCACTTCCTCCATATGCGCCAGCGCCCCGGCCCGGCCGTCCCTGGGCGTATAGGTCCAGTGGCGTCGGAAATGGTAGGACCCGCGGTTGGGCCAATGCAACTGGTAGACGTCGATGTAATCGGTCTTCAGCCGCGTCAGCGCCTCTTCCAGCGTCGCGCGCAAACTGGCGCCCGTGATCGGCGCCCCGGCCCGCACCATCGCCCCCTCACCGCTCACCTTGCTGGCCAGCACCACCTTGTCGCGCCCGCCATGCCGCTTGAACCAGGTCCCGATGATCCGCTCGGTATCGCCCACCGTTTCGGCGCGCACGGGGTTCGTCGGATACATCTCGGCGGTGTCCCAGAACGTCACGCCCTGTTCCAGCGCCATCGCGATCTGGTCATGCCCCTCGCGTTCGGTGTTCTGGCTGCCCCAAGTCATCGTGCCAAGGCACAGCGCCGAGACGGTCAGGCCGGTCTGGCCAAGGGGAATGTATTGCATCGCCGTCTCCTTTTTCGCGCAAGTGGGCCGACCCTAGTGCGCCAATGCGCCGGACGAAAGACTGCGGAAGGCACAAGCGCGCGATACAGGCGCAATCCGGGCACCGTCGCCCAACCGTTCAGCATGGACGCGGCCAGCCCCCGCGCTATGCTGCCCCCGCAAGCCGCAAGGGACCCCCTCAATTGACCGCAGCACCCACAACCACCGCCACGACGGCGGCCCCGAACCGCGTGATCTTCCTGCTGCTCGCGACAGCGCTGTTCGTGATCGGGATGGGCGCGTTCGTTGTCGTCGGCATCCTGCAGCCGATGGCGGGCGCGCTGTCGATTTCGCCCGCAACCGCCGGATGGGCGATGACGGCCTATGCGCTGGTCTATGCCGTGGCCTCGCCCCTGCTGGTGGCAATGACCGGCGGGGTGGACCGCAAGGTTGTGGTTCTGTCGGGCCTTGCACTTTTCACCGCCGGGGCGGCGGTTGCCGCTCTGGCGCCCGGGTTTGCAACCGTCCTTGTGGGCCGGGCCGTGATGGCCGTGGGGGCCGGGGTCGTAACGCCTGTCTGCGCGTCGATTGCGGCGGGGCTTGCCCCACCGGCCGAGCGTGGGCGCGCGCTGGCCACGGTTTTCGGCGGCCTCACGCTGGCGCAGGTGCTGGGCGTTCCGGCAGGCGCGTGGCTTGGCTATGCCGTGGGCTGGCAGGCGGCCTTCTGGGCCGTGGTCGTGCTGGGCCTCATCGTGACGATGGCCCTCACGCGCCTGATCCCGCGCGGGATCAACGTGCCGGGTGCCAGCCTTGCGGCCCTGGGGCAGGTGATGGCCTCGCCCATCCATCTGGGTGCGGTGGCCTTCGGCGTGCTCTTTCTTGGCGGCATCTACTGCGTCTACACCTTTTTCGGCGCATTGCTCGAGGCGCGGCTGGCGCTGGGGCGCGATGGCATCTCGGTCATGCTGCTGGTCTTCGGCGTCGGCGCGGTCATCGGCAACTGGCTCGGCGGGCGGCTGAATGACCGGATCGGTGCCAACCGCACGCTGATGCTTCTGTGCGCGGCGCAGATCGTGCTCTTGCCCGCCGTCTCGCTGTCCACCATCGCGTTTCTGCCCATGGCCCTGCTCGCGGGCGTGTGGAGCGTGTTCGGCTGGTCCTTCATGGCGCCACAGCAGGCGCGCCTTTCAGCAATCGACCCCGCGCGCACCCCCATTCTTTTCGCGCTGAACGCCTCGGCCATCTACATCGCGGCGTCGGTGGGAACGCTGGCGGGCGGGATGGTCCTGCATGCAAGCGGCAGCTACGGCTATCTCGGCATCGCGGGGGCGGCGTTCATGGCGCTGGCGGCGCTGTCGCTGCTGCTGGTGAACCGCATGGCTGCAAGATGAACAAGGGGTTCGGGGCCATCGCCTGATGGATGCGCGGCTCAGTTCGTCAGCAGGTAATAGCTGTTCGTGCCGGGCCCGGTGTTCTGCACGGCGATCTGAAAATACCCGTTCCACGCCGGTGTGAAGCTGCACGAAATCCTGTCCGGCCAGCCTGTGACGGCGCAGATCGTGTTCTTGTTCTCGTCCGTGATCAGCACGCTCAGCGGGGAATCCCCGTCACCCACCACCGCGACCTCGGCATAGGCATTTCCATAGAAGGGCACCTTGAAAAGGTCGCTCTGGCCGCCCGGCAGATCGCTTGCCGTGCGCGAGGCGCCGCCGATGCGGCCCCGCGCGCGCTCTGCCTCTGCGTCCTCGATCAGCCCCACAAGGGTTTCATCCTCACCCGCCAGCGCCTTGGCATCGGCGAACATGGCGGCGGCCCCTTTCGGCGCGTCGGCGGCATCGGTGCCGCCATCCACCGCTGCGCCCGTGCGCTCCACCTCGCGCTCCACATCCGTCAAGGTCACGCCTGCAGCCAGCTTTGCTGCCGCCATCACCGTCAGAGGGTCCTGATTGGCCATGCCGATGGCATAAAGCGTCTGTGCGATGGCAAATTTCGCGGGCCCCGCCGGGGCGCCGGTGCCAGCGGGATCAAGGTTCCGGCCCGATTTGTCTTGCGCCGCCAGCGGGGCGGCAAGCGCGATCAGTGAGGTTGCCGCAAAGGCCGCGCACAGCTTTTCCATCATTTTGCCCATCCCCGAATGATGCCCGTCCCCGATCCGAATGGCGGCACGGATGGCAGAATGGCAGCGGACGGCCGCTTTGGAAACCCGACCGTCAGGCGGGCAGGCCAAGCGCCCCAAGCCGCGCCTCTTGCCGCGCGATCAGGAACGCCACCTCTGCCACGGCAGCGCCATTCAGCGCCCCGCCGGGCTTGCGCAGTGTGGCATGGGCAATGGCGCCCCGGCGGGCCAATATATGCTTGCGCACCGCCAGCCCCGCGCCGGGCTGCGCCTCGTACCGCACCAAGGGCAGGTAGCAATCGAAAATGTCCTGCGCACCGGCCCGATCCCCGGAGGCGTGGGCCGCGACCACACGCGCCATCATCTCGGGGTAGGCAAAGCCCGTCATCGCGCCGTCCGCCCCCCGCGCGATCTCCTCCGGCAGGAACTGCCCGCCGTTGCCGCACAGGATGGATATCCGCCGCGCCCCGGCGTCCGAGGCCGCACGCAAGGCGCTGATCTTGTCGAGGCCCGGCCAATCCTCATGCTTCAGCATCACGCAAGTGGGGCAGTCGGCCACAATGCGCAGGATCACCGACGCCGGGATCGTCACCGTCGTCACCAGCGGAAAATCCTGCAGCACAAAGGGGACCCCCGGCAGCATCTCGGCCACGGTACGGTAGTAGCCAAGGATCTGGTCATCGCTGCGCAAGCTGCCTGGCGGGGCCACCATCACCCCCGCCGCGCCCGCCGCCATCGCCTCGCCCGCCAGGGCCTGCATCGCGGCAAACCCGGGGGAAGAGACGCCCACGATCACCGGCAGCGCCGTCCGCGCCACCACGCGGCGGATCACCGTCAGCGATTCCTCCGCCGAAAGTTTGCCCGCCTCGCCCATGATGCCAAGGATCGTCAGCCCCGTGGCGCCCTTTTCGGCATAGAAATCCGTCAGCCGGTCAAGGCTTTGCAGATCAAGCGCGCCGTCGGGCAGAAAGGGGGTGGCGGCGATGGTGAAAACGCCCTTTGCGGCTTCCGTCAGCATGATGCCCTCCCATGGGTCCAGCCAAGTGCAATGCGGCCCAGCGCCATCGCGGCGGCGGCCTGACACGGCTCCACCACCGGCAGGCCCGTCTCGGCCTCCAGCGCGTCGCGGTAGGCGGCCATCCCGGCGCACCCCATGATCAGCACGTCCGCCCCGTCCTCATCCCTCAGCCGCCGCCCCGTGGCGATCATGGCGGGCAGCGTGCGGCCCTGCTCGGCAAGTTCCGCCACGCTCAACCCCAGCGCCCGGTCCCCCGCAAGCCGCGCCAGCACCCCCATCGCGCCGAACGCCCGCAGATGCCGGGGGACAGACCCCGGCAAGATCGCGATCACGCCGAAACGCTGCCCCAGCGTCAGCGCCGTCGCCACCGCCGCCTCCTGTATGCCAAGAACCGGCAGCGTGGTACGGTCGCGCAGCGCATGAAGGCCCGGATCGCCGAAGCAGGCGATCACATAGCCGCTGGCCTCTGGCTCCAGCCGCGCGGCCAGCGCCAGCATCGGCGCAATGGTCAGGTCGGCCTGCGCCTGGCTCTCGATCCCCGGCGGCCCTTCGGCAAGGGTCACGCAGCGGATGGCACCCATCCCGCGCAACGGCGCCATGGCGGTGTCGATCCCCGCCGTCACCCGTTCCGATGAATTGGGGTTGATGACGATCAGTGCCCGGCTCATGCCCATCCCCTCATGCGCCGTCCCGCGTGGCCGACTGAACCTCGATCTGATACCCCTCGGGATCGTCGAACACGAAGGCGCGGATACCCAGCGCATCGTTCTGGAACATGTCGGACAGCCCCTCCGGCGCGTGGCCCGCGATGTAATCGCGCCAGGCATCCACATCCGGCACCCGCAGGCAAATCTGCACAGGCTTTTCCGCCGCCCAGCGGTGCATCCCGCGCGCCTCATCCACCAGCCCCACATGCGCGCCATCCGCGATGCGGTAAATCTTGCACCAGCCCTGATCGATGGCCAAGGGCAGGCCCAGCACAGCCTCGTAAAACGCCATCGCCCGGGGCAGATCGCGGCAGTAGATGAACGTGATCGCAAGGGTCGGGCCGGCGGGGCGGGTCATGGCTGGGGTCCTTCCAGAAACGCGAGTTCGGGTGCGCAAGGGGCGCTGGCAAAGGGCGGGCGGGCGATCCAGCGCCCGCGTCCGGGCGGGGCGGTCAGCGTGCCACGATCCACGATCACCTCCCCGCGCGAGATCACGGTTTCCGGCAACCCCTTCACGCGGCGCCCGGCCCAGGGGTTGTACCCCGTCGCATCGGCCATGTCGGCGGCACCGAACACCATCTCGGCCGCGGGGTTCCACAGCACAAGGTCCGCATCCGCCCCCACCTCGATCCGCCCCTTGCCCGGCAGCGCATGCAGCCGCGCGGGCGCCTCCGCCGTCAGCCGGGCAAACGCCTCCGCCCCGCCCCGCCCGCCACTGACCATCGCATCGAAAAGCAGCGGCAGGCGCTGCTGCAACCCCGGCATCCCGTTGGCAATCCCGGGGAAGGGCGGCGCGACGCCTGCCAGAAACTTGCCCGTCGCATCCATCCGGTACGGCGCATGGTCCGAGGATATCAGATCAAGCGTCCCATCCGCCAGCGCCTCCCACAGCGCCGCCTGATCCTTGGCCCGGCGCTGGGGCGGCGAACACATCCAGGCCGCCCCCTCCATGCCGGCGCGGTCCAGCACCTCGGCAGTCTGGAACAGGTAATGCGGGCAGGTCTCGGCATGCACCGGCGCACCACGGGCCTTGGCGCGCCGCACGGCCTCTGCCGCCTCGGCGGTGGTGACGTGAAAGATCATCACCGGCTGGCCAAAGAACTCGGCAAAACGGCACAGCCGCTCCACCGCCTCCAACTCGGCCATGCGCGGGTGCGACACCGCGTGATGCAGGGGCCGCGTCAGCCCGCGCGCCACCAGCGCATCGCGCATCCAGCCCAGCAGCCCGTCGTTTTCGGCATGCACGCAGACCAGCGCGCCCTGCCCCCGCACCAGCCCCATCACCCCCGCGATCTCGCGGTCCGACAGGCCGATGGCATAGGTGGTGAAAAGCTTCAGGCTGCGATGCCCGGCGGCGATCAGGTTGCCCAAATCGGCGGCAAAGCGCGGCGCGCCGGGGTCGGAAACGGTGATGTGGAAGGCGTGATCCACCCGCGCCCCCCGCGCCGCCCGGTCCGCATAGTCGGCCACCGTATCGGCCAGCGCCTCCCCTTTCGCCTGCGCGGCGAAGGACACAACGCTCGTGGTGCCGCCAAGGGCCGCGGCAGCGTGGGCGGTGGCAAAACTGTCAGCGTTCATCAGGCCCATGCCGGAACGCTGCTCGACATGGGCATGCGGGTCCACCCCGCCGGGCATCACCATCCGCCCGCCCGCATCGATCACGCGGGCGCCCGTGAACCCCGTGCCAATGGCCGCGATCCGGCCGCCCGCAAGCCCCACATCGGCATCGACCACGCCCTGCGGCGTGACCACCTGCCCGCCCTTGATCAGAAGATCGTGCACGCCCCAGCCCCAGCATCGCCCCTGCGCACGGATCATGCGGCGCGCCCGCGCGCGGCGCAAGCCACGTAGGGTGGGTCCACCCACCCTACCCTGGCCTCGGCCCCCGCCCTTGACTTGGGATGCCCTTTCCGGTGGAAGGGGGCCGAACGGAACCGGGGGCTCAGGATGCGCATCGCAATGATCGGCACGGGGTACGTGGGCCTTGTCTCGGGCGTGTGCCTGTCGGATTTCGGGCATGACGTCGTCTGCGTCGACAAGGACCCGGGCAAGATCGCGCGCCTCAAGGCGGGCGAGGTGCCGATCTACGAGCCGGGGCTCGATGTCCTTCTGGCCCGCAATGCCGCGTCCGGGCGGCTCACCTTCACCACCGATCTGGCCACCGCCGTCGCGGGGGCCGAGGCTGTGTTCATCGCCGTCGGCACCCCCACGCGGCGCGGCGACGGGCATGCCGACCTCACCTATGTGATGGCGGCCGCGGCCGAGATTGCGGGCGCGCTGACCGGATACGCCGTCATCGTCACCAAATCCACCGTCCCCGTCGGCACCAACCGCCGCGTCGCCGAAACCATCCGCACCACCCGCCCCGATGCCGATTTCGACGTCGCCTCGAACCCCGAGTTTCTGCGCGAAGGTGCGGCCATCGACGATTTCATGCGCCCCGACCGCGTGGTCGTCGGCGTGGAAAGCGAGCGGGCACAAGCCGTGATGGGCGCGGTCTACCGCCCGCTTTTCCTGCGCCAGTTCCCGGTCGTCTACACCGATCTGGAAAGCGCCGAGATGATCAAATATGCGGCCAACGCGTTTCTTGCGACCAAGATCAGCTTCATCAACGAGATCGCGGCGCTTTGCGAACGCGTGGGCGCGGATGTGAAGGCCGTGGCGGGCGGCATGGGCATGGATGGCCGCATCGGCAACAAGTTCCTGCATGCGGGCCCCGGCTACGGCGGGTCCTGTTTTCCCAAGGATACCTCGGCGCTGGCCCGCATCGGGCAGGAACATGGCCTGCCCATGCAGATCACCGAAGCCGTGATCCGCGTGAACGACGGCATCAAGCGGCGGATGATCGACAAGATCAGCGACGCGCTGGACGGGCGGCTCAACGGCAAGCGGATCGCGGTGCTGGGTGTGACGTTCAAGCCCAACACCGACGACATGCGCGAGGCGCCGTCGCTGACGATCATCCCGGCCCTCATCGGCGCGGGGGCCGAAGTGCACGTGGTCGATCCGCAGGGCCGCAAGGAAGGCGAGGCGCTCTTGCCCCATGTGACCTGGGCCGCCGATGCCTACACCGCCGCTGCGGGCGCCGAGGCCATCGTGATCCTGACCGAGTGGAACGAGTTCCGCGCGCTCGACCTCAAGCGCCTTTCCGCCGCCATGGCCACCCCCCGCATGATCGACCTGCGCAACATCTATGACCGCGAATATGCCACTGCAGAGGGTTTCGAAATCTACGAAGGCGTCGGGCGCTAGTGTTCGTCACCTGACAAAAGGCGCCCGGGGCTGCCGGTGGTGCCCCCTTGGCCGCTCGGATCACGGTCCCGGGGGGCCGCTCTAGAAACGGCATTGGCTTTCAGTCGGGCTGAGGCCACCCTGTCTTTCGGTGACATCCTGCAAGGATCGGGACTTCCAATGCTCAAGAACGGTGCCCTTGCGCTTTCGTTGCTGTTGAACGGCGCGCTGATTTTCTGGTTCGCAGCGCTTCCAGCCCGGCCGAGCGGCATCAGAATGACGTGCGAGCAAGCGCGATCCGACGTTCTGAACAAGCAAGCCACCATCGATTTTGCATTGCAAAACAACGGATCCCTTGCGGCGACGCACAGCTTCTTGTGGGCCAGCGATTACAGGCTTCGCAATGTTGCAAACACCAACGGGCAGGTCATTTTTGTTTATATCGCCACAACTTATCCGCAAACTTGCGGCTTTCACCTGCCCGGCATCTACGGCAGCATCGTCCGCGTCCGGACAGACGTGCCGGCGCGTCCGTCCGTTATCGGCGTAAATTGATATCACTCGGAACAATCCGCAAAATGGGCGCGCAAACGTCATCGGACACGTTCGCCCGGGGATCGTGGACGCGGGTCCAATGCCCTGTTTCCGTCGGCAATGGTGTGACAGCGGGGACCGACCGGGCACGCAGCGGGGCGCTTCGGTGTCCGGTCAGCCATTCGGTCAAAGGTTAAGTCCACGTAAAAACGATACCGCAAGCCATTGATATATATGGATGCGGTTTTTGTCCACGCGTGGACAGGGCCCCGTCAGGCGTTCACATCCACCACCACGCGCCCCTGAACCCCGCCCTTCAGGATTGCCGCTCCAAGCGCCGGAAGGTCGCCCAGCGTCGCGGGCTGGATCATCGCCTCCAGCTTGTCCATCGGCAGGTCGGTCGCGATCCGGGCCCAGGCGCGCAGGCGGCCTTCGGTGGGCTTCATGACCGAATCGATGCCCAGCAGGTTGACCCCGCGCAGAAGGAACGGGATCACCGTCGCGGGCAGTCCCGCACCCCCGGCCAGACCGACCGCTGCCACCGAGGCCCCGTATTTCATCTGGCCCAGCACGCGGGCCAGCATCGCGCCACCCACCGCATCCACGCACCCGGCCCAGCTTTCCGCCTCGAGCGGGCGCTTCACGGTTTCGGCCAGATCGGCACGCGGGATCAGCCGCGCGGCGCCAAGGCCCCTGAGATAGCTTTCCGTCTCGGGCCGCCCTGTGACGGCGGCCACCTGATATCCCAGATGCGCCAGGATCGCGGTGGCCACCGACCCCACGCCGCCTGCCGCGCCCGTGACCAGAACCTCCCCCTTGTCAGGCGTCAGCCCGTGATCTTCCAGCGCCATCACGGCCAGCATGGCGGTGAAGCCTGCGGTCCCCACCGCCATCGCCTGACGGGTGGTCAATCCCTCGGGCAGCGGGACCAGCCAATCGGCCTTGACCCGCGCCTTCTGGGCATAGCCGCCCCAATGCGCCTCACCCACGCGCCAGCCGGTCAGCACCACCTTGTCGCCGGGCTTGTAGCGCGCGTCATCGGAGGCCTCGACCGTGCCCGCAAAATCGATGCCCGGCACATGCGGATAGGTCCGCACGAGCCCGCCACCGGGGCCAACGCAGAGGCCATCCTTGTAGTTCAGCGTGGAATATTCCACCGCCACCGTCACATCGCCCGCAGGCAGGCGGGTATCGTCCAGCTCTTCCACGGCGGCAGAGGTAGTGCCGTCTTCGGCCTTGGTCACGATGAGGGCGCGGAACATGGGGGCCTCCTTTATTTCCAGAAATGCGGCATGACGGTCGCGGTGCGCGGCCCGTCGGGGGTGGCCACGGTCAGCTCGGTGCCCGCGTCCCAATGGCTGCGGGCGACCATCCCGATGGCAACGTTGGTTTCGTGATCGGGCGAGAAGGCGGCAGAGGTGACCTGCCCGGCCGCAAGCCCCCCCTGATCCAGAAGCCACGGGCTGTCGCAGGGCGGCACAGGATCGCCCGCGATCGAGATCGCGCGGATTTCCTGCTGATGCCCTTCGGATATCACCCTGTCCAGCGCCGGCTTTCCGATGAAGGGCGCAGTGGAGGTGACGAACTTCCCCAGCCCGCATTCGTAGGGGTTGTTGGCTTGCGTCATGTCGTTGCCGTAGCTCAACAATCCACCTTCGATCCGCTCGATCAGGTTGGGGCACCCGGCGCGCACGTCAAATTCCTTGCCCGCGTCGAACAGCGCCTGCCAGATCGCCATCCCGTATTCTGTGCCGTCGAGGTAAAGCTCGTACCCGCCCTGTTTGGAATAGCCCGAGCGGGCGATGATGTGGGTGCGCCCCTCGAACACGACGGGGGCGAAGCGGAAGAAGCGCAGACTGCGCACGCCTTCGCCAAACACCGATGCGGCCAGATCGTCGGCCTTGGGCCCCTGAATGGCCAGTGGCGAGACGTCAGGCTCGAACACCGCGACGTTAAGGCCAAGCGCCGTGGCGATGCCCTTGACCCAGAGCAGCAGGTCACTGTCGGCGATGGAAATCCAGAACCGGTCCGGCGACAGCTTCAGCGTGACGGGATCGTTCAACATCCCGCCATCGGCATCGACCACCGGCAGATAGGCGCACTGGCCGATCTGCATCGCACCGATATCGCGCGGCGAAATCAGCGCCATCAGGCGGGCGGCATCGGGGCCGTTGATTTC
>JBBSBE010000077.1:0-18752 GCA_038251625.1 Rhodobacterales bacterium | reverse complement strand
CATCGTGGCTGCCGTAAAGAAAGAAGCGCCCCGCCTCGATCGGCGCAAGTTCGCGCCGCACCTTGGCCACCCAGTCGATCTCGGGCAGTTCGGAAAGCGCGAAATCGGCAGCGCCAAAGGCGGCAGCCAGCAGCATCAGCGTGGCCTCTGCGGGCTTGTCCAGAAAGTAGCCACCCACTTCCCACAAGCCCGATCCATCCTCGATCTCGAAGACACCAACGCCCGCAGGTTCCGGCTCCATACGTTCCATCGCGGCCGCCAGCGCTTCGGCGGCCTTCTGTCCCGGCAGGGTCGTCAGGGCGGAATAGGTGGGCATCGGCGGCTCCTTCGGCGGGTCAGGCGGCGATACGTCCGGCGCCGGGGGCCGTCAACCCTTGCGCAGCAACCCCGTGGCCAGCCGCGCAAGACTGCGAAAGCCGATGTCGGCATAGTCGCGCTCGCCCGCCAGAAGCTGCAGGAACCGCCGCTGCAACCCGGGCTGGCGCGCCAGCAGCGCATGAAAGCGGGGGCGCAGCCACGGGTGATGCACGATCCGCGCCAGCCTTTGCGCCCGCCGCAGCTCGGCAGCCACAGGCGCCAGCGCCATAGCATAGGCCCGCCCCGGATCGTCCGCCGCAGCGGCCCGCCCCGCCAAAGCGCCGCTTTCCATCGCCCAGGCCAGCCCTTCGCCCGTGATCGGATCGCACAGCCCCGCCGCATCACCGGCCAGAAGCACCGGCCCGCGCCCGCTGCGCGCCGCGCCCGACGGGATGAACGCCCCCTTGCAGCGCAGACCCGCTGCACCGTGCCGGGCAAGGTAGGCGGCCATCGCGCCCTTGAGGTCGGGATTGCGCACCTCAACCCCGCCCACACCCACCGTCAGGCTGCCGCGCTTGGGAAAGACCCACCCATAGCCCCAATGCGCGGCCGCTAGGTCAATCTCCAGCGCCGCACCGGGGCGAACCGGCGCCTCGGCCTCCAGCGCGAAGGCCACCGATCGCGGATCGAACGCCCGCCCGTAAAGCGCGCGCGCGACGGCGGAATTGGCACCATCGGCACCGATCAGCACGCGGGCCGACCATTCTGCGCCACTGGCCAACCGCACCCGGCGCGTCTCTGCCTCGATTGACGCCACACGGCAGCCGGTCAGGTCCGTCGCCCCCGCGCCAACCGCGCGCGCCTTGAGCCCGGCGTCAAAGTGCCGGCGCATCACCATGCCAAAGCCCGGCGCATCCGGAAAATCGCCCAGCACGCGCCCGCCCGACACAAGCCGCACATGCCGCGTCATCAGCGTCTCGTCCGGGTCGGGCCCGGTGCCGAAGACCCGCGCCATCGTGGCCATCGCCCGCCCGGTCAGCCCGCCACCGCAAAGCTTGTCGCGCGGAAAGGCGGCCTTGTCGATCAGCGCAACCGAAAGGCCCGCGCCCCGCGCAGCCACCGCAGCCGCAGCCCCGGCGGGGCCTGCCCCCAGCACGATCACATCAACTTCGGGCAATGGCCCCTCCGTTCAAACCCGCCCCGCATACGCGCATTCCCCCGCGCGGGCGAGAGGGGATGAACGTCGGGCAGGCGGAGTCTGGCCCCACCTTGCGGTCAGGGCGCACCGGGACGTGCGGGACCTCTGGTAACTAGAGGAAACTCTGCGGGTCTATATCCACCGCCAGCCGCATGTTGGTGGGCAGCTTCACCTGACCCACCCATTCGGCCAGCGCGCCCTGCAATGCCACCGCCTTTTCAGCCTTCACCAAAAGCCGCACGCGGTGCCGCCCACGGACCCGCGCAATGGGCGCTGGCGCGGGTCCGAACACCTGCGCACCGACCCGGCGCAGCGGTTCGTCGCGCCGCGCAAGTTCCGCGCCCATGTCAAAGACCGCGCCCACATCGGGCGAGGACAGGATCACCCCGGCCAAACGCCCGTAGGGCGGCATCCCTGCCGCGCGCCGCTCGGCGGCTTCCGCGCGCCAGAACGCCTCTTCGTCGCCGCCAAGGATGGCACGGATCACCGGATGTTCGGGCTGATGGGTCTGCAGCCAGGCCTGCCCCGGCTTCTCCGCACGCCCGGCCCGCCCCGCCACTTGCCGCATCAGCTGAAACGTCCGCTCTGCCGCGCGCAGGTCGCTGCCTTGCAGCCCGAGGTCGGCGTCGATCACGCCCACCAGTGTAAGCAGCGGAAAGTTGTGCCCCTTGGCCACGATCTGGGTGCCGATGATGATGTCGGCGGCGCCCTCGGCAATCGCCACGATCTGTTCCTTCAAGGCGCGCGCCGATCCGAACAGATCGGACGACAGCACCGCCACCCGCGCGCCCGGGAACCGCGCCGCCACCTCTTCTGCCATCCGCTCCACCCCCGGCCCCACCGCCGCCATCCGCCCTTCGACGTTGCAAGACGGGCAGACCAGCGGCACGGGCTTCGTCGCCCCGCACTGGTGGCAGACGAGCCGCTTTTGGAACCGGTGCTCCACCATCCGTGCGTCGCAGTGGTCGCACCCCACCTGTTCCCCGCACGCCCGGCAAAGCGTGACCGGCGCGTAGCCACGGCGGTTGAGGAACAAGAGCGCCTGCTCCCCCGCCGCCACCCGCGCCTCCACCATCCCCGCCAGCGTGTCGCTGATCCAGCGGTCGGCGGGCAGGCGTTCGGCGCGCATGTCGATGGCCTTCATCGGCGGTACTTCGGCCACCCCGTACCGGGCGGGCAGATCAAGGCGGCCATACTTCCCCGCCTCCACATTGGCCCAGGTTTCCAGCGCGGGCGTCGCGGATGCCAGCACCACCGGGCACCCCGCCATCGCCCCGCGCAAGACGGCCATGTCGCGCGCGTTGTAAAGAACGCCCTCTTCCTGCTTGTAGGACGTGTCGTGTTCCTCATCCACGACGATCAGCCCCAGCGCGCGGAACGGCAGGAACAGCGCCGACCGCGCCCCCACGACGAAGGACACACCCCCCTCTGCCGCCATCCGCCACAGGCGGCGGCGCTCCGTCATCGTCACACCCGAATGCCATTCGGCGGGCCGCGCGCCAAACCGCGCCTCGACGCGGGTCAGAAACTCGGCCGTCAGCGCGATCTCGGGCAACAGGACCAGCGCCTGACGCCCCGCGCGCAAGGCCTCCGCCACCGCCTCAAGGTAAACCTCCGTCTTGCCCGACCCGGTCACCCCCTTCAGCAGCGTCGCGGCATAGCCCCCCGCCGCCACCTGCGCCACCAGGGCATCGCCCGCCGCCACCTGCGCACCGACAAGCCGCGTGGCCCCGGCGGGGTTCAGCGCCGGATAGGGCGTGTCCTTGGGCGCGTCCTCCTCGGCTACCACACCCATGGCCACCAGACCCTTGACCACCGAAGCCCCGCACCCCGCGGCCTCCACCAACTCGGCCAGCGTCACCGCCGCCCCGCGCCAGCCCCGCAGCGCCTCGACCACGCGGAACCGCGCATCGGTCAGCTTGTTCGGCACCGCCCCCGCCAACCGGTAGACGCGCCGCATCGCGGGCGGATCGGCCAGCCCCGGCGCGCGCATCGCCATCCGCAGGAAGGCGGGCATCGGCGTCAGCGTATAATCCGCCGCACGGGCCAGAAACGCGCGCAATTCGGCCTGCATCGGCGGCACGTCAAGAACCCGCCCCACCTCCCGCAGACGCGCGCGGTCAAAGCTGCCCGTCCCCGCGCCCCAGACCACACCCAGCACCCGGCGCGGCCCCAGCGGCACCTCGACGAAATCCCCGGTGCCACAGCCGCCCTCCGGCGCGCGATAGTCAAGCAGGCGCCCCAGCGGCTCGGTCGTCAGCACGCCAACCGTCTCGCCCGCCGCGAACACCCGCTCGAACACCCGCTCGGCCACCCGTCCCACCTTTCCTGCGCCAGTCCTTTGGGGTAAACCCCGCCCGAACCCGCCACAACCCCCGCCAATCCCCCCAAGGAGACCGCCATGAAGTTTTTCGTCGATACCGCCGATGTGGATGCCATCGCCGAACTGCACGATCTGGGCATGGTCGACGGGGTGACGACGAACCCCTCGCTGATCCTGAAATCGGGCCGCGATATCGTTGAGGTGACCCGCGAGATCTGCGCCATCGTCAAGGGGCCGGTGTCGGCCGAAGTGGTGGCGACCGGGTTTGACGACATGATCGCCGAGGGCCGCAAGCTTGCCGCCATCGCGCCCAACATCGCCGTCAAGGTGCCGCTGACGTGGGATGGCCTGAAAACCTGCAAGGTGCTGTCGGGCGAAGGGCACATGGTCAACGTGACCCTCTGCTTCTCCGTCAACCAGGCGCTGATCGCGGCCAAGGCGGGGGCCACCTTCATCTCGCCCTTCATCGGGCGGCTCGACGACATCAACATCGACGGGTTGGAGCTGATCGGCGATATCCGCACCGTCTATGACAACTACGACTTCAAGACCCAGATCCTCGCGGCCTCGATCCGCACCGCCAACCACGTGAAAGACTGCGCCCTGATCGGCGCCGACGTGATGACCGCCCCCCCCGCCGTCATCAAGGCGCTGGCCAGCCATGTGCTGACCGACAAGGGGCTGGAGCAGTTTTTGAAGGACTGGGCCAAGACCGGGCAGAAGATCCTCTGAGCCCCCCGCCCCCAAGCACAGGCGCCTCCCCTCCCCCGTCGTGGGGAGGGGCTAGGGGTGGGGGGCCGTTCACCGCCCTGCAAGTCAGACACCACCCCAATACCCCACACGAGGGCCGCGCCCTCCCTCGGGCGGGCGCGCCAACGCCCGTTTTAGGCACTTGATGGCGCCACCCCTCCCCCCGCAGTTCTGCTGGCACCGGTGCAAAGCGCCCTCCCGGGGGGAGGGAGGGCGCGGCCCGGCGGCGCAAGCGCCTTGATTCCGGGCCAAAGGAGGGGCGCATCGACCAATGCCCGTAGGTTGCGCTTCAAAACACCATGTTTTGCTTTTGTGTCAGTTTCGAGCCCTTCTGAGACCTTCACAGCGCCCCATAATTCACGGCTTGTGCATCGACCTAGTGCGGAGCTAGCATCCCGAGAAATCCTGAAAGCAGTTACCAACTTTTCGAACGAACTTGGTTTCGCGCCCACAACGACGCAGAGTTTCACACAATGAAGAATGGCCGCCCTTCACTCCTTTTTGACGTTCGATACTTTCTGAACACCAAGAGCAACTATTGGAGGGATGACTGGATCACTGCCTATGGTCGAAGAATTGCGTGGTACCTGAATGGAGAAGGGCTCAGCCTTGGATCATTTCACTCGCTGTATCTCTGTTTCTCGACCACCCTCGAACCCGATTCGATCAGCACGACTGAACAAGGAAGCGACTGGTGGCAGCGTTACGTTTATGTCGGCGTTCCGAAATCATTCCCGGATGCGGCTGGATCACGCGAAGTCGCAATGCGTGGAACAGTCGCAGCGCTCAAGGCGTTGTGCCCCGATGCGAAGGATCTGATCGATGCTGCCGACCAAGCTGTCCGAGCCTATGGCGGCGATCTCAGGTTCCTTGTTCGGGCTAAGCCATACAAGGACTACGTGCTGCAAGCGGCAACAACGATCAGTGTTCACCCCAATCCGACAACGCTCTATTTTTCAGTGCTGAGCAGAACCAGCGGTGAAACCGTTGAACTTCCACCGATAGAGGGAGGCATGTACTTCCAAGCCTTTTCCGAAACCTCCGGAATTCGCCTTTCCGATATCGAAATTCGGCGATCTGCGGACGGCAAACTACTGGCAAAGTGGCAGACGGACGCCGTGCTCGCGGCAAAGGAGAATGCCCAAGTGTGCAGTGGCGCCCGACCTTCATGCTATTCGAAGATGGTCAAATCCCAATGACATTGGCTCGATCACGAAAGGCGTTTTGATGTATCACGGGCAGTACAAAGGTCGACAGATAACAAAGTCCGCATCGTCCGTATGACAGTCCTTTGATAGCACCGAAACCCGTCCGTGACCACACCCCCCCTCACCGCACCAAAGGCACCGCCCCCTCCCCGCCCCCTTCCTCCGCCTGCCTCCGCTGCAACGCCTCCTGCAACCGGGCGCGTGACGCCTGCTCCACCCCCGGCCCTTCGTCCTCCCACGCCTCCCCCATCTCCCGCGCCAGATCGCCGAAGGCCGGTTTTGGCCCGTCATGCGCCTCGGCCCGGTGCCGGAAATGCGCCGTCGTCTCCGCCCCCCGGATCACGCCCGCAAGGCGCGCGTGCATGTAGCTGCGCAAGACGTCGTTGATCCGCGGGCCATAGCCTGCACCCATCGACTTGAAGAACCGCACCACATCCGCCTCAAGGCTCAGGTTCACCTTCATCCGGGCGCTGCGGGGGGTGGCCGTGGCGATCTCGTGCCATTCCTCGGGGATGCGGCCGGTGGCTTCGATGGTGTTGTGCAGGTCCCATTCAAGGCGCCGCATCACGTCCATCATGTAGGTCATGTTGGCGCGCTGTTTCGGGGTCTGTGTCTTCAGGTCGGGCATGGGCGGGCTCCTTTGCGGCCCTGACCGTCGCGCCGAATGGTTAAGGATCGGCAAGGCGGGCGCGCGTGGAGACGGGGGGAAGATCAGGGAAAGACCGGGGAAAGACGCCGGTTTTCGCCCTGTTGCCAAGGGTTTCCCCGGCGGGCGGTGGCCGCCCGCGCCCGCCCTGTGGTAAGGATCGCACAGCCCCGGCGGCGCGGCTGTGGAATACGTCGCCATCGGCGTGAACTTCGGTCTATAGTTGCGTGGAATCCTTTGTAAAATGCCAGCGAGTGACATGATCGAACAGGACATGCGCGACCGCATCATCGCGGCCCCCGAAACCATCCTCGAGGATCAGGATGTGATGCGCGCCCTTGTCGCCGCGAACGAGCGCGCGATGGGGTCCAACATCGTCGATCTGCGCGGTATCGCCATGGAAAGATTGGAAAATCGCCTAGACCGGCTGGAGGATACACACCGCACTGTCATCGCTGCGGCCTATGAAAACCTCGCCGGCACCAACCAGGTGCATCGCGCGATCCTGCAGATGCTCGATCCCCTGAGTTTTGAGGACTTCCTGAAATCGCTGGATGGCGATGTGGCGCAAACCCTGCGGGTCGATTGCATCCGTCTGGTGCTTGAAAGCCTGCAGAATGGCGAAGACCCGGCCCTTCGAAAGCTTGGCGATGTGCTTTACGTGGCCGAACCCGGCTTCATCTCGGACTACGTGGCGGGGGGCAAGACCGCCCCTTTGCGCCCCGTCACACTGCGTCAGATCGTGCCCGCAAATGCCAACCTTTACGGCGAACGGTCCAGCTGGATCCGGTCGGAGGCCCTGCTGCGGCTCGATTTCGGGCCGGGGCGGCTGCCCGGCCTTCTGGTACTGGGCACAGAAGACCCGCATCATTTCAAGCCGACGCAAGGCACGGACTTGCTTGCCTTTTTCGCAGGTGTCTTCGAGCGCACGATGCGCCGCTGGCTGTCGTGACCCTCGCCATCAGCGATGGTGCCCGCGCCGCTCTGGCCGATTGGTTGAGCCACCTGCGCGCGCTGGACGGACGTGCGGCCAACACCCTGACAGCCTATGCCGCCGATGTGACGCGGTGGCTCGATTTTCTGGCACGCCACCGGGGTGGGGCCGAGGGCACGGCCGCGCTGGCGTCGATCCCGCAGACGGACCTTCGTGCCTTTCTGGCAGCCGAACGGACGCGGGGCCTTTCGGCGCGGTCAATGGCGCGCACGCTTTCGGCGGTGAAGGGCTTTACCGGCTGGCTGGCCGACCGCGAAGGCGTGGACGCGACTGCAACGCTGCAAGCCCGCGCGCCGAAATACCGCCGCAAGCTTCCCCGTCCGCTCGATGAACCGGCTGCCCTTGCGGTGATGCAGACCGTGGGCGACGATGCCCGCGAACCCTGGATTGCCGCGCGGGATACGGCGGTGGTGACGCTCCTCTATGGCCTTGGTCTGCGCATCTCCGAGGCGCTTGCCATGACCGGCGCCGACCACCCGCTGCCAGATGTGCTGCGCATCACCGGCAAAGGCGGCAAGACCCGCCTCGTGCCTGCCCTGCCTGC
This sequence comes from Rhodobacterales bacterium, assembly GCA_038251625.1. Taxonomy (GTDB): domain Bacteria; phylum Pseudomonadota; class Alphaproteobacteria; order Rhodobacterales; family Rhodobacteraceae; genus JBBQXK01. Next base: position 10,792 of record JBBSBE010000077.1, on the reverse strand, counting down.
CGCACGAAAGGCGGTGACTGAATATGTGCGTCTCTGCCCGCTCGAGATCACCAGAGCCGGCCCCCTTTTCCTTGGCGCCCGTGGCGGACGGCTCAATCCCCGTATCGTGCAATCGGCGATGGAGCGGACGCGCCTGCGCCTTGGCCTTCCCGCAACGGCCACGCCGCACGCGCTGCGCCATTCCTTTGCCACCCATCTTCTGGTTGCGGGGGGGGACCTGCGCGCGATACAGGAACTGCTTGGCCATGCTTCACTGTCCACCACGCAAGGCTACACGGCCGTGGATGCCGCCCGGCTGATGGAAGTCTACGACCGCGCCCACCCCCGCGCCTGACCAGAAAGGCCACGCTTGAGCCCCCGCCTGAAGGCCCTTTCCGTCCACCTGCTGACCGCCACCGGCGCGGTCCTTTCGATGCTGGCGATGCTGGCGGCTGTCGAAGAACGGTGGAGCATGATGTTCCTCTGGCTCGTGGTGGCGCTGGTGGTGGACGGGATCGATGGGCCACTGGCCCGGCGCTATGACGTGAAGCTGAACTGGCCCACCTATGACGGGGTGCTTCTGGACCTGATCATCGACTATCTGACCTACGTCTTCATTCCCGCTTTCGCCCTTTTCAAATCGGGCCTGCTGACGGGGTGGACGGGGTGGATCGCGATCATCGTGATCGTCTATGGCTCGGTCATCTATTTTGCCGATACGCGCATGAAAACGCGCGATAATTCATTCGCGGGCTTTCCAGCCTGCTGGAACATGGTCGTGCTGGTCCTGTTTGCCCTGTCGCCCGGCGAATGGACCACGCTTTTCATCGTCATCGCGCTGACGGTCGCTATGTTCACAAACCTCAAATTCGTCCACCCTGTCCGGACAGACCGCTGGCGCGCGCTGTCGCTGCCCGTGGCGATCCTGTGGGTTGCCTTTGCGGGCTGGGCGGCTTGGGTGAATTTCAGCCCCGGCAGTTGGGCGCATCTGGGCCTTGCCCTGACGTCGCTTTACCTCATCGGGGCGGGCGTCGTGCAACAGATCGTGCCCGCGCGCAGATAGGGGGGCCCGGGCCGACCGTCGGCAGCCCGGGCCAGCGCTTCAGGCAGTCGCGAGGCGCTTGTTCTGCGGGAACATCGCGGCCTTCGCTTCGTCGTCCATGTCTTTCTTGAACGCATGCTTGCCAGCCAGCGCCTCGGCCGCCTGTGCGGCGGGGCGGGCGTTGATCTCGTCCAGCAGGCGCTTGACGTTCGGCAGCATGGCCCAGGCATCCGGCCCCAGAATGAACGGCACGGCCCGCGCCCAGCCCCAGACGGCCATATCGAGGATCGTGTAGGTATCGCCCATCATGTAGGGGCCCTTGGCCAGTTGGGCATCGATCAGCTTCCAGTGCCGCTCGGCCTCATAGTCATAGCGGTTGACGGCATAGTCCTTGGGCTCTGGCGCAAAATGCTTGAAATGCACCGCCTGGCCCGAATAGGGGCCGATGCCGCTGGACACAAACGCCATCCAGGACAGGAACTGCGCCTGCGCCTCGGGCGTGTTCGCGGGCAGGAACTTTTCGTACTTCTGCGCCAGATACATCAGGATTGCCGCACTGTCGAAAACCTTGGCTTCGCCATCGGTCAGCGCCGGGGTCTTCCCGTTGGGATTGATCGCCAGAAAGGCCGGCTCGTGCTGCTCGCCCTTGCGGGTATCGACCGGCACCACCTCGTAAGCAGCGCCCAATTCTTCCAGCAAAAGCGCTACTTTGGCGGGATTGGGCGAGGGGTGATAGTAGAGTTTCAGCATGGCATCCTCCGGTTGCGGCAAGGGCGGCTTTGCCCCCACACGGGATAACGTCGCACTGTGTCCATTTTGTAATGATCGGTCAAGGATATTGCCCGGATGAAAACCGTGCTAGGCTTTCCGCATGGCAGGGATCAGACGTTTCGACTGCGACGACATATTGGACAAGGCCGCCCGCGTCTTTTGGCGTGATGGCTATGACGGCGCGTCGATCCAGGCGCTGGAGGCTGAAACAGGGCTGGGGCGCGGCAGCCTTTACAATGCTTTCGGCGACAAGGCCGCGCTCTTTCTGTCGGTGCTGGACCGTTATGCCGCCACCGAAGGCGCGGCCCCGCTGGTCCACCTCTCCCAACCCGATGCCCGCGCGGGCCTTGAAGCCATGCTGCGGGCGATGGCGCAGCAGATGAACAAGCCCGGGCGTCCGCGCGGATGCCTTTTGACCAACACCTGCCTTGGCACCCCGGGAGAGCCCGCCGTAAAGGCGCGGGTTGCCCAGCATCTGGCCAGGCTGCAAGAGGTGTTGGAGGCGCATGTCCAGCGCGCCGCATCCACCTGCCAGATCGCGCCCGCCACCGATCCCGTGGCCCTCGCGCGGTTTTACGCCGCCGTCGCGCGCGGCCTTGGGGCCAGCCATCGCGGCGGCGCCGATCTTGCCGCGCTGGAGGATGTGATCGACGTCGCCATGCGCGCCTGGCCGGATGCCATCGCAGCGGGCGGCGTCGGCGATGATCCGGCATAAGCGCCGTTCCGGCGCGTGTGGCGCCCGGCCTGCGGTTCAGGCCCGCTGCGCCACCTCTGCCCCGGCAAGCACCTCCGTCGGCACGGTGCCCGGCAAGGCCACTTCCAGAAGTTCCAGATCGGGCGTGGCATCGGCGTAGCGCGTGGCCATTCCCGGCGGGATCACGAAGGCATCACCGGGCGACAGCGTGACCGGCGTGCGCCCTTCGCCTTCCAGCACCATCCCGCCCGCCATCACGAAGGTAAACAGGATATCGCCCCGATGCCGCGTCCAGGTCGCGGCACCATCGGCGCGCGCAACCACGACACCCGCAACACCCCGCGTATTTGCCGCGATGGTGGTATCCCGCGCGCTGAACCCCGGCAGACGGTGAGGTGTGAACACCCCCGTCGCCCCGACGTTATGGACAAACCGCTGCCCGTCCCATTCACGATCCGGGCGCAGGTGCGGGGTTGGCAGGGCCATCTCGTGCTCGATCTCCGTCACATGCTCGGCCGGCACGCCGATCTCGATCACCTCGATCCCGTCCGAGGCGTAAAGCACCCGGTGCCGGATCTCGGGCGGCTGGATGAAGCAATCGCCCGCATGCAGCCGGATCGGTGCGCCCTGATCCTCGTAAACCACATCCACCCAGCCCTTGATGCAGAAGATCAGCTGAAAGCCGACCTTGTGGTAGTGCACCATGTCGGGCACCGGCCCGCCATCGGGAATGCGGATGTGGCTGGCGATGATCGCGCCGCCAAGGCGGCTCGGCACCAGATCGCGGTAGTGCATGCCCGCACGTCCAATCACCCAAGGCGCCTGATCGGCCAGACGGCGCACCACAAAATCGTGCGTGACGACCGGCATCACCAGCGGCGGATCAAGCGCGCCGATGGCAACCCGCGTGCCGCCCGGCGACACGATTTCGCCGGCCCCACCGGCAATCAGCACCGGATCGTCGGCAAGGATGCCGATTGTCCCCGGCGCGCCGTCCCCCGCTTCCAGCCGCACGCGCAGCCCATGGCCCGCAAAGACCGCAACGCGTGGGTTGTCGGCGGGGAAAATCCGCTCCATCCGCATGCCAAGCACCTTGGTGAAAAAGGGAATGTCCTCGGCCAGCGCTCGCGTCGGCAAATGCACCTCTGCCCGGATGTTCTGCATCTCTAACCCTCCCCGATTGGCGCAGACCCTGCCCCCGTCGCGCCGGATTTGCAAGAATCCGCGAAAGCCGATACGCCGGGGCGAACGGCCGCACCCCGCACGGAATGGTTCAGCCTTGAACTGGTTTGGAGGAACCGATGGAAACCACAAAGGCAGACGGTGCCCGGCATCCGGCGCTCGACTATCACGAATTCCCCAAACCCGGCAAACTGGAGGTCCGCGCGACGAAGCCGCTGGCCAACGGCCGCGATCTGTCGCTCGCCTATTCCCCCGGCGTGGCCGAGGCTTGCCTCGCCATCAAGGCTGACCCCGCCGACGCCGCCCGCTATACCTCGCGTGCGAACCTTGTGGCCGTGATCTCGAACGGCAGCGCCGTTCTTGGCCTCGGCAATATCGGCGCGCTGGCCTCCAAACCGGTGATGGAGGGCAAGGCCGTCCTCTTCAAGAAATTCGCCAATATCGACTGCTTCGACATCGAGGTGAACGAATCCGATCCGGTGAAGCTGGCGGAAATCGTGATCGCGCTCGAACCTTCCTTCGGCGCCGTCAATCTTGAGGATATCAAGGCCCCCGACTGTTTCATCGTCGAGGCGCTTTGCCGCGAGAAGATGAACATTCCCGTCTTCCACGACGATCAGCACGGCACTGCCATCGTGGTGGGCGCGGCCGCCACGAATGCGCTTCACGTGGCGGGCAAGCGCTGGGAAGACATCAAGATCGTGTCCACCGGTGGCGGCGCGGCGGGGATCGCCTGCCTCAACATGCTGCTGAAACTGGGCGTGAAGCGCGAGAACGTATGGCTTTGCGATGTGCATGGGCTGGTCTTCGAGGGCCGCGCCGAGGATATGAACCCCCAGAAGGCCGCCTTCGCCCAAAAGACCGACGCCCGCACCCTATCAGACGTGATCGACGGCGCCGATCTTTTCCTCGGCCTCTCGGCCAAGGGCGTGTTGACGACGGAAATGGTGGGGCGGATGGCGCCAAAGCCGATCATATTCGCGCTCGCCAACCCCTACCCCGAAATCATGCCCGATGAGGCCCGCCTTGCGGCCCCGGGCGCGATGATCGCCACCGGGCGGTCGGATTTTCCCAATCAGGTGAACAACGTCCTGTGCTTCCCGTTCATCTTTCGCGGCGCGCTCGACGTCGGCGCCACCGAGATCAACGACGCGATGGAACTGGCCTGCATCGACGGCATCGCAGCGCTCGCCCGCGCGACGACCAGCGCCGAGGCTGCGGCCGCCTATCAGGGGGAACAGCTGACCTTCGGCGCCGATTACCTCATCCCCAAACCCTTTGATCCGCGCCTGATGGGCGTTGTGGCCTCTGCCGTGGCAAAGGCCGCGATGGAAACCGGCGTCGCCACCCGCCCCATCGACGACCTCGTGGCCTACAAGGCCCGGCTGGATGGTTCGGTTTTCCGCTCCGCTCTCATCATGCGGCCTGTGTTCGAAGCGGCCCGCAGCGCCGACCGCCGGATCGTCTTTGCCGAAGGCGAGGATGAACGCGTGCTGCGCGCGGCCAACGCGATGATGGAGGAAACCACCGACAAGCCGATCCTGATCGGCCGCCCCGAGGTGGTAGAAGCGCGCTGCGAACGCGCAGGCCTGCCGATCCGCCCGGGCCGCGATTTCGAGCTTGTGAACCCCGAAAACGACCCTCGCTATCGTGATTACTGGGAAACCTACCTCGGCGTGATGGGTCGTCAGGGCGTGACGCCCGATATTGCCCGCGCCGTCATGCGCACCAACACCACCGCCATCGGCGCGGTGATGGTGCATCAGGGCGAGGCTGACAGCCTGATCTGCGGCACGTTCGGGCAGTATCTCTGGCATCTGCGCTACGTGCGCGAGGTGCTGGCGCGCGACGGCCGGCACGCCGTTGGCGCGCTAAGCCTGATGATCCTTGAGGATGGGCCGCTTTTCATCACCGATACGCATGTCCACCCCGACCCCTCGCCCGAACAGATCATGGAAAGCGTGATCGGTGCCGCCCGGCATGTGAAGCGGTTCGGCCTTGTGCCCAAGGTTGCGCTCTGCTCCTCCAGCCAGTTCGGCAACCTCGATTGCGAATCCGGGCGCAAGATGCGGCGGGCGCTGGAACTGCTGGACCAACGCGACCCCGACTTCGCCTATGAGGGCGAGATGCACATCGATTCGGCGCTGGATCAGGGCATCCGCGAACGCATCTTCCCGGGCGCGCGCTTTCAGGGGGCTGCCAATGTGCTGGTGTTTGCCAATATCGACGCAGCCTCGGGCGTGCGCAACGTGCTTAAAATGCGCGCGGGCGCGTTGGAGGTGGGGCCGATCCTGATGGGCATGGGCAACAAGGCGCATATCGTGACACCCTCGATCACCGCGCGGGGGCTGTTCAACATGGCCGCGCTGGCCGGCACGCCCGTCGCGCACTACGGATAGGGGGCTAATCGGCGCTGCGCAGCACCTGCGCGGGCCGCGCCGCCAACGGGCGCAGGGCAAAGGCAAAGCCTGCACCCAGCGTCGCGGCGATACCGCCCAGCACGATGCCCAACGCCGAAACCCATTCGAAGCGGTAACTGGCCTCCATCACGAAGGTCATCACCGCCCAGCCCGCCAGCGCCCCTGCAAGAATCGCCACGATCCCCGCTGCAGCACCTGTCATCGCGGCGCGGAGCGCGAAGCTGGCCAGCATACGCCCCCGGGTGGCCCCCAGCGTCTTCAGCACCGCCGCCTCGTACACGCGGCCCCGCTCACCCGCTGCCGCCGCACCGATCAGCACGACAAACCCCGTCAGCAACGTGGCCCCCGCAGCCCAGGCCGTGGCATTGGCAATGGCCGTCAGCGCCTCGGTCACGCGGTCGATGGCATCGCGCACGCGGATCGCGGTGATGTTGGGATAGGCCGTCGCCAGATCCCGCAGGATCGGCGCTTCCGCCTCTGGTGTGGCATAGACGGTCGAGATGAAGGTGTGCGGCGCGCCCTGCAGCGCGCCGGGGTCCATCGTCATCACAAAGCCGATTCCGGCGGTTTCGAACTTCACGACGCGAAAGCTGGTCACCTCTGCGTCGATATCACGGCCAAGGATGTTGACGGTGATGGTATCGCCCAGCTTCAGGCCGATCTCGGCGCCCTCTTCGGCGGCAAAGCTGACCTGCGGCGGGCCGGTGTAATCTTCGGGCCACCATGTGCCCTCGGTCACCGTGGATTTGCCCGGCGTTGCGGCGTAGGTTACCCCCCGGTCGCCGCGCAGCACCCAATGGTCGCCCCCGACTTCGGCAGCGGGCCGTCCGTTGATCTTGGTGATGATCCCGCGCAACATCGGGGCGCTATCCACCTGGCTGACACCGGGATCGTTGGCAAGGCGCGCACGAAACCCGTCGATCTGATCGGGCTGGATGTCCACGAAGAAATAGGCAGGCGCCCGCGCGGGCAGGTCGCGGTCGATGGCGGCGCGCAGGTTGGCGTCGATCTGGCCCACGGACGCAAGCACGGACATGCCAAGGCCAAGCGACAGGATCACCGAAGCCGCCTCATCGCGCGGCCCCCCGATCGCCGCCAGCGCCAGCCGCAACCCGACCCTGCCCCGTGGCAGACGGCTGCGCGCAACCGCCCGTGCCCCGCGGCGCAGGCCAAGCGCGGCGAGATAGAGCAACAAAAGCGCCCCCGCGATCCCCGCTGCCGTCCAAAGCGCAAGCGGTACCACGCCGGAAAAGACCGTGGCGCCCCCGACCAGAAGCGCCAGCAGCCCGGCCAGCGCCACCAGATACCGCGTGCGCGGCCACGCGCGCTGTCCGTCGCCGCCCCGGTAAAGCGCCGCAGCCCGCACCCCTTCGGTCCGCGCAAGCGGCAGCAGCGTGAAAAGAAGGGCCGTCACCACACCATAGAACGCCGCTTCCAGCAGCGGTTCCGGGTAGAGGCGAAACGCGGCGGGCAGGGGCAATCGCGCCTCCAGAAGCGGGGCCAACGCCAGCGGCGCAACCGCCCCGAGGATCAGCCCGATCCCCACGCCAACCGCAGTCAGCACGCCCACCTGCATCAGATAGATGCGGAAAATGGCGCCTCCCTCGGCGCCCAGGGTCTTCAGCGTGGCAATCGTCGCGATCTTGCCGTCCAGATAGGCGCGCACGGCCGCCGACACGCCCACACCCCCCACCGCAAGGCCTGCAAGACCCACCAGAACAAGGAAACTTCCGATCCGCTGCACGAACTGCTCGATCCCCGGTGCTGCGGCGCGGCTGTCCTGCCAGCGCGCGCCACCTTGCGGAAAGCGCGCCACCAACGCCGCTTTCGCGGCATCTGGATCCGTCCCGGGGGGCAGGGTCAGGCGGTACTTCGTCTCATACAGCGTTCCGGGCTCCAGCAGGCCTGACCGGGCCAGCGCCTCCGTCCGCACCAGCGTGCGGGGGCCAAAGGAAAATCCGCCCCCGGCGCTGTCCGGCTCACGCGTCAATACGGCGGTCAGCCGAAAGTCCTGCGTACCCAGTTTGAAACGATCGCCGACGGCCAGACCCAACCGATCAACCAGTACCCGGTCCATCACCCCGCCCGGCAGGCCATCCCTGTCGGCCAAAGCCTCGGCCAGCGGGATCGCAGGTTCCAGTTCCACCGCACCCACCAGCGGATAGGACCCATCCACCGCCTTGACTTGCGTCAGCCCCCGCTCCTCCCCCACGACCGTCATGGAGCGGAAATCCACGATCTCGGACACTTTGGAGGCGACATCGTTCAGGTAGGCCCGCTCTTCATCGCTGGCAAAACGGTAGGTGTATTCCACCTGCGCGTCGCCACCCAGGATAACGGCGCCCTGCTCGGACAAGCCCGCCTCGATGGCCGCGCGCACCAGGCCCACGGCGGCAATCGCAGCCACGCCAAGGGCCAGACACGCCAGAAACACCCGAAACCCGCGCAAACCGCCGCGCAATTCGCGCCGCGCAAAGGCCCAGTCGGTGGCCAGGCTCATTCCGCAGCACCCTTCAGTGCGCGCCGCTCTTCGCCCTCGATGCGCCCGTCCGCCAGCCGCACCACCCGGTCGCAGCGCGCGGCAAGCTCTGGCGCGTGCGTCACCAGCACCAGCGTGGCGCCATGCCGGTCGCGCAGGCCGAACAGCAGATCCATGATCGCCTGCCCGTTCGCACCATCAAGGTTCCCCGTCGGTTCATCCGCCAAAAGGATCGCGGGCCGGGGCGCCGCCGCGCGGGCCAGGGCCACGCGCTGCTGCTCGCCGCCCGACATCTGGCTGGGGTAGTGATCCATCCGCGCACCCAAGCCCACCGCGCGCAATTCCGCCTCGGCCCGGGCAAAGGCATCCTTCGCCCCCATCAATTCCAGGGGAACGGCCACGTTTTCGATGGCGGTCATTGTGGGGATCAGGTGGAATGACTGAAACACCACCCCCATGTTCCCCCTGCGGAAGCGGGCCAGCGCATCCTCGCCCATCGCGGTCAGGTCCTGCCCCAGCGCCCGCACCGATCCACCCGTGGCGCGTTCGAGCCCGCCCATCAACATCAGGAGCGACGATTTGCCCGATCCCGACGGCCCCACCAGCCCCAGCGTCTCGCCCGCCATGACGTCCAGCGTGATGCCGCGCAGGATATCCACCGGGCCCGCATTGCCCGCCAGCGTCAACCGCGCGTCCTTGAGCGCCAGAACCGTGTCTGCCATTGCCCGCATCCTTGCTCCCTGTTCCCCCCGATATGGGGTGCGGCGCTCGATCCTCAACTGCACCGGTGCGTTCAGTTTGTGCCTGACTGTCGCAGGTGGCGCCATGGCCGAGCCGATCACACTCGTGGCACTGGGCGACAGCCTGACCCAAGGCTACGGCCTGCCCCCCGATCAGGGCTTCGTGCCGCAGCTTCAGGCATGGCTGCGCGCCAAGGGCACCGATGTGACGGTGGTGAATGCAGGCGTGTCGGGCGATACTACGGCAGGCGGGCGATCACGTATCGACTGGACGCTGACAGACGACGTCGATGCCCTGATCGTGAACCTTGGCGGGAATGACCTTCTGCGCGGGCTCGACCCCAAGGCCACGCGCGACAATCTTGATGCGATCCTGTCAGCGGCAGGGGCGAAGGGATTGCCCACCCTGCTGGTCGCCCTGCGTGCGCCCGGCAATTACGGCCCCGACTACAAGGCCGCCTTCGATGCGATCTACCCCGACCTTGCGGCCAAGCACGGCGACGCGCTGACCGCGAATTTTTTCTTCCCCCTGATCGACCAGAATTCCCGCCTCCTGTCGCCGGACCTGATGCAATCCGATGGCATCCACCCCAGCGCAAAGGGCGTGCAGGTGATCGTCGATTACTTCGGGCCGCAGGTGATGGCGCTGTTGGAAAAGGTGAAATGAGGCGCTGTCAGGGCTTTGGCGCATCGGGGTTCAGGAACTCGGCCTCGATGGCAATGGCCACCCGGTCGCCCACGCCCAGCGTCGTGCCGGGGGCGGGTATGCCATACGTCATTCCGTAGTCCGACCGCAAAAGGCTGCCCGTCGCGGAAAATCCGATCCGGGCGCCGCCCGGATCCATCGGATGGCCGCCGTACCCGCCATTGTACGTCACGCTCAGCGTCAGCGGCCGTGTCACGCCACGAAACGTAAAATCACCTCCAACCTCTGCCGTCCGGTCCCCCGTTGTGCGCACCGTCCGGCTGACGAACCGCGCCTCGGGGTAGGCAGCGGCGTCAAGGAACTCCGGCGCCTGCAACGCGGCGTTGAAATCATAGCCTTGGCCGGGAAAGAGCGTCTCGACCGATGCTGTCCGCACCGTCGCGATGACCGACATTGCGGCGGGATCTGAGGGGTCGAAGGCCAGTTCCGCATCGAAATCGCGGAAATAAAGCGCGTAGTGCGAAAAGCCCAGATGATCGACCACGGCGGTCAGTCGCCCATGGGTCAGATCGAGGTGATAGGCGCCCGCAGGCGGATCGCCCGGACCCTCGGCCAGCGCGCCGGTCGCACACCAGGCCGTCAACGCCAGAATTGCCGCAGCCCGCATCGCATCCTCCGATAGGTTAGCCGACAGGCTTAGTGTTTTGCCTGCTCCATCCACGCTGTCAATCCGCCTCTGGCCATTGCCGCGCATTCCCGCCAGATTGCCGCCAGACCCGGAGGCGCCCATGTCCCTGACCGATGACCTTGCAGCCCTGCTTGGCCCCGCACAGGTGCTG
>JBBSBE010000076.1:0-18777 GCA_038251625.1 Rhodobacterales bacterium | reverse complement strand
CGGCGCGGTCGTTCGGGCTGCGTGGGTGGTTGCTGATCGTGTTGAATCTTGCGGGACTTCTGGCCTTGCCCGCATGGTTTGCCGGGTTCACTTTCCTTGAGCACTGGAACAGACGCCCCCCTGCGGCAGCGTGCCTGGCGCGGCCGATCCCGCTGACGCTGGCCGGGGTTGACGGGTCCGCGCCCTGGAATGGCGTCATCAGCCTTTATCTTGGCCAAGATACCCGTCAAGACGCGCGATACCTTTTCAGCCCGGCGCACCGCCGGTGGATCTGCCGGAAAACCGCGAACGGGGCAGAACGGCTGGCCATCCGGGCCATCGCGCTTTCGTCGCACCGAAGGGACATGGCACGCTGCGGCGCACCGGATCTTGCCGACTGGGAAAAGACGTTCTGCAAGGACGATGTGGCTCGTCCTGAGATTGGTTCTGTGGGCAAGGTCATCCTCTTCGATCCGAACGGGATCCGGTTGGGCGATTTCGGTATTCCGGATGCCCCCACGGGTGATGGCGATGCACTGCAGGGCGACCAGCGCCTTGTTGCCGCTGATGATCCGGCGTTTGGTCGCGTGACGGCGGTGTGCCGGTCCGGTGCGCCTGTGCAAGGCAGGGTTTACTGCAAGATGCGCCGGTCGATTGCACCCGATCTTGATCTTTTCTGGGGTGCCAGCGCTGCGCAGGAGGATCTCGCCGGGGCCGTGCTTTACGCGGATGCCTTTACGCGGAGCGTTTGCGCAGATCTGTTCGGCCACCCCGGATGCGGCATTCCGTCGAGGGCATCGCCTGAATGTGTGGCGGGCGACCCCGCCGACGAAACCCCACAGCCCTTGCACCAAACACGCCCTTGCCGCAATCTGCGGGAAAAGGAGCCCGATCATGCCCGTCAAGAACCGCTTTGCCGAGATGCTGCCCGAACTGACTGCGATTCGCCGCGATTTCCACGAACACCCCGAGCTTTTGTTCGATGTGCAACGCACAGCCGGCCGCGTGGCAGAGCTTTTGCGGTCTTTCGGTTGCGACGAGGTGGTCGAGGGGATCGGGCGCACCGGCGTGGTGGGCGTGATCAAGGGGCGGACGGATAGCTCGGGCCGCGTTGTGGGTCTGCGGGCCGACATGGACGCGCTGCCCATCCACGAGGCGACGGGGGTGGACTATGCCTCCAAGACGCCGGGCAAAATGCACGCCTGTGGGCATGACGGGCACACCACGATGCTGCTAGGCGCCGCCAAATACCTTGCCGAAACGCGCACCTTTGACGGCACCTGCGTGGTGATCTTCCAACCCGCCGAAGAGGGCGGCGGCGGCGGGCGCGAGATGGTGAGCGACGGGATGATGGACCGGTGGGGCATCGACGAGGTCTACGGGATGCACAACATGCCCGGCATCCCGGTGGGCACCTTCGCGATCCGCCCGGGTGCGATCATGGCGGCGGCTGATCAGTTCGAGGTGATCGTCACCGGCAAGGGCGGCCATGCGGCAAAGCCGCACGACTGCATCGATACCACCGTGGTTGCCGCGCATATCATCGTGGCCTTGCAGACCATTGCCTCGCGCGGGGTGGACCCGATGAAGCAGGTGGTCGTTTCGGTCTGCACGGTGGCCACCGACAGCACGGCGCACAACGTGATCCCGCAGGTCGTGAAGATGAAGGGGACGGTGCGGACGATGGATCCGGCGGTGCAGGATTACGTGGAACGCCGGATTGCCGAGATTGCGGGCGGCACCGCGACGGCGCTGGGGGCCGAGGCCGAGGTGAACTATCAGCGCGGCTACCCCGTCACCGTCAACGCGCCGGAAAACACCGAGTATGCGGTGGAAGTGGCGCGTGCGGTGTCTGGGCAGGTGAACCCCGACACGCCGCCCCTTATGGGGGCCGAGGATTTCAGCTTCATGCTGAACGAACGCCCCGGGGCCTATATATTCCTTGGCAATGGGGACACGGCGATGGTGCATCACCCGGCTTACAACTTCGACGATGACGCGATCCCGTTCGGGGCAAGCTGGTACGCCGGGATGGTCGAGGCACGCCTCAAGGCGGCGTGAGGCGATCGCGCGGAGGGGGCGGACGTGATGAAGGCAGCGGCAATCGCGGCGCTGGCACTTTGCGCCATTGCGGGCACCGCGTCTGCGCAAGAGGCGCGGGCCGAGCTTTTATCGCGCTTCACCGGCACGTCGCGCTGTGTCGATATCGCGCAAGAGCGGGGGTTGCCCGTCCCGCGCATGGCCGATTGCAGCAAGGCGCCGACGCAAGCCTGGGTCCTCCGGCGCGAGAGCGGCACACCGTGGGACCGGCTGCAGACAGCAGATAACACCGACCTTTGCCTTGACGTCATCGCCGACGGCCCGAATGACCGGCTCTGGATGGGGCCTTGCGGGAATTACGGCAGCCAGTTCTGGATCCTGAAGCCTGCGTCAGAGGGGCAGGGGGCGGTGTGGCTGACCAACGCGTTTACCGGGCCTCAGCGCTGTCTTGAGGTGATCAACGACGGTGCCGCGAACGACACGATCAGGATGAAGCCCTGCGATGTCTGGTCGAGCCAGAAGTGGACCTTCCGGCCCTTGCCTTGAGGGCAAGCACGGTCGATCAGTAATCCGCGTCACGGTTCTTTGGTGCATCGGGTGCCACGCCACCCTCGACATAGCTCATGTCCTGCCAGTCGTAGCTCAGGGCCTGCGCCTTGCCGCGAAAGACCGTGTAGGCAAAGATCGAATAGCCGATGATCGTGGGCAGCACGATCAACGTGCCATAAAGAATGATCTGCAGGCTTTCCGGCGCGCTTGCCGCCTCATAGATCGTCAGCTTTTCGGGCACCACGTAGGGATAAAAGCTGTAGGCCATGCCGCCGAAGCCCAGCGTGAAAAGCGCCGTGGCAGTGGCAAAGGGCACCCAGGCGTGGGCGTCACCGGGCCGGGGCAGCGTGCGCAACGACGCCCAGAGCGCAAAGATCAGCGCCGCCGACGCCAGTGGCAGCGGGGACAAAAGCGCAATCTCGGGCCATGCGAACCACTTGTCGAAGATGCGCGCAGAGACAAGCGGTGTGGCCAGCGAAATCGCCCCCATCCCCAGAACAAGGCCCCAGATGCCGCCCCTTGCCCAGTCGATGGCTTTCAGTTGCAGCAGCCCGTCAGTCTTGAAAATCACCCATGCGGCACCGATGAAGCTATAGGCGACGGCCAGCGCGACGGCGGTCATGCAGGCGAAGGCCACATGCGGCCAGGTCCATTCCAGCCCCATGATGTAGAGACCCAGCATGAACCCCTGTGCCAGCGCCGTGATCAGGCTGCCGATCCAGAAGCCCCGATCCCAGAGTGCCTTGTAGGCATCGGGCGCCTTGACCCGAAACTCGAACGCGACGCCGCGCAGGATAAGGCCCAGCAGCATCACTGCAACGGGCAGGTAAAGTGCTGTCAGGATCGCGCCATGTGCTGCCGGAAAAGCCACCAGCAAGATGCCGATGGCCAGCACCAGCCACGTCTCGTTCGCATCCCAGAAGGGGCCGATGGAGGCGACCATGCGGTCGCGTTCCTCTGGAGTGGCAAAGGGGAACAGGACCCCCACACCCAGATCGAAACCGTCGAGGCAGACATAGATCAGGATCGACAGGCCCATGAGGGCCGCAAACGTGAACGGCAGCCAGAGCGCGGGGTCTGCCAGGATGGCGTTCATGTCATTCCCCCGGCACCATGGCGGGCCGGCGCAGGCCCGGGACGGTCGGCATCGTGCCGGCCTTGCGGGCAAGGTGGAAGACCGCGCCGATATAGGCGATCAGAAGGAAGGCATAGATCGCGAGATAGGCGATCAGCGTGGATGCGACCATGCCTGCGGCCACATCGCCCACGGCCTCCTTGGTGCTCAGAACGCCGGACACGAGCCAGGGCTGGCGCCCGATCTCGGTGGTATACCAGCCGGCCAGCGTGGCGACCCATCCCGCAAAGGTCATCCCGGTCAGACCCCAAAGGAAGGGGCGCGGCAAATGCTCCGGTCCACCCCGGCGCCACATCAGGAACACGCCGCCGAACGCCATGGCCAGCATCAGAAACCCCAGCCCCACCATGATGCGGAAGCTGAAGAACAGCGGCGTCACCGGCGGGTGCAGGGGGGTGCCGTCCTCGGCCACGAAATCGTTGAGGCCCGGCACCACGCCCGAGGCACTGTGCTTCAGGATGATCGATGCGCCGGACGGAATGGCGATCTCGTAGCGGTTTTCGCGGGCGGCTTCGTCCGGCAGGGCGAACAGCACCAGCGGTGTGTTCGGCCCGGTGTTCCAGTTCGCCTCCATCGCCGCAACCTTCTGCGGCTGATGCTCCAGCGTGTTCAGACCGTGCATGTCGCCGGCAACGATCTGGAGCGGGGCAAGCAGCGCCGCAAGGATCAGCCCGAAGCGCAGGCCCGTGCGCGCCGAGGGCGTGCGGTCCCCCGTCACAATGCGCCATGCCGAAAGGCCCGCGACAAGAAACGCAACCGTCAGGCCCGAAGCCAACAGCATGTGCGTCAACCGGTAGGGCATCGAGGGGTTGAAGATGATCGCCCACCAGTCGGTTGCATGGACAATCCCGTCACGCAGCTCAAACCCTTGTGGCGTTTGCATCCAGGAATTCAGCACGATGATCCAGAAGGCCGACATCGTGGTGCCGAACGCGACCAGAAAGGTGGCTGTGATATGCACCCATGCCTTCACGCGGCTCGCCCCGAACAGCATGATGCCAAGGAACACGGCTTCCAGAAAGAAGGCTGTCAGCACCTCATAGGCCAGAAGCGGCCCGGCGACGTTGCCGACCTTCTGCATGAAGCCCGGCCAGTTGGTGCCGAACTGAAACGACATGGTGATGCCGGACACAACGCCAAGCGCAAAGGACAGGGCAAAGACCTTCACCCAGACCATGTAAAGATCCATCCACTTGCGCTGCCTTGTTGCGGAAAATCGCAGACGGAAGAACAGCAGCACCCACCCCAGCGCGATGGTGATCGTGGGGAACAGGATGTGGAACGAGATATTCGCGGCGAACTGGATGCGCGAAAGAAGGAGCGTGTCCATGAGATGGCCTTTCCGGGTGCGTACTGCGACACATAGGCCGCTGGGGTGATTCAGGAAAGACCGATGCGACCAGCGGTCACGGGGCGGATGGGTGATGCGTCTGACGGGCGGCTTTCAGCGGGACGGAAAGGGCGTGGCGGGCGGACGCGTGCGCAGCGATGGTATCAAATGCGCTGCTTGCTATCAGGATTTTCCGTCCCGATATGCGCGCAGGCCATGAAGATCACCCGCGCAGGCGGCGCAGCAGGTCCATTGACGGCTCGCCGGTGACAGATAGCCTCTCGCGGGCCTCGTAGGCGCTGATTGCCGCTCGCGTCTTGGTGCCGATCACGCCGTCGCTGCCTTCGGTATCGAAGCCTTGCGCTGTCAGACGTTGCTGCATCTCCTTGCGATCCTCCAGCGTCATCCCGGCGGCATCTGGCGGGAAGGACGCCTGGATCGGCCCCCCACCGCGCAGCCTGTCGGCCAGATGGCCGATCCCGAAGGCGTAGTTTTCGGCATTGTTGTAGCGCAGGATGGTGTTGAAGTTTCTGAAAAGCAGGAACGATGGGCCGTTCGGCCCGGACGGCGCCACCAGCGATGCGGGGCCGTGATCGGGCACCGGCGTGCCCGCCATCGTCCGGACACCGGCCGCGTTCCAGTCGGCAGTGGCCCGGGCAGAGCCCCGTCCGGGGGCGGCAAGAGCAGGCGGGCGGCGCACCTCGACCCCCCACGGCTGCCCCTTCCGCCAGCCGGATTTGGCATAATAGGCCGCAGCGGAGGCGAGGGCGTCGGTCGGATCTTCGGCCCAGATATCGCGCCGCCCGTCGCCGGTGAAATCGACGGCGTACAGAAGGTAGGAGGTCGGGATGAACTGGGTGTGGCCCATCGCGCCCGCCCAGCTTCCGGTCATCCTGTCCGGTGTCGTGTCGCCGTTTTGCAGGATCTTCAGCGCGGCGGTAAGCTGGCTTTCGAAGAACGGCCCGCGACGCCCCTCGTAGGCCAGCGTGGACAGGGCCGAGACGACCGGCACGCTGCCCCGCCGCTCACCGTAGAAGCTTTCCAGCCCCCAGATTGCGGTGACGATTTCGGGCTCCACCCCGTAGCGCGCCTCGATGGCGGCGAGGGTGCGGGACTGCGCCGCAAGGGCCGCCCGCCCCTTGGAAAGGCGCTCGTCGGAGGTGGCGATGGCGAGGTAGTCCTGCAGGGTGCGGGTGAACTCGGTCTGGTTGCGGTCGCGCTCGATCACGTCGGGCAGGAACCCCGCGCGGCGGAAGGCGGTGTCGTAGGTGCTGGGGGTGATACCCCTGGCCAGCGCCCGGGGCCGGAAAGCCTGCACCCAGGCGTCGTAGCCTGCATCGGGCCGGGGCAGAAAGGCCACGTCCGGGGCGCGGGCCGATCCGGTGGTAAGGCGGGTCGGAACGCAGGCCGAAAGGAGCGCCGCCCCCAAGGATGCCGTGACTGCCCGCCGTGTGATCCGCATCGCCCTGCCTGCCCGTTTGTTGATTGTTTGGCGGAAGTGTAGCGGATCGGGGGGCCGGGGTTAAGGGGCCCCGTGTCCACACGTGCGACAGGGGGTGGGGTGAGGGAATTCAAGGGGTTAGGTGGGGGTGATTCAGGGGTTGTTAAGAGTTGGGCGGTGTGACGTGCCGGGTTGGGCGACGTGGTTTACATACCCAAGGACGCATATCGCCCTGCTCACGTCGTTTGATGACATGCCGCCTGAGAATACAGGTCGGTGTTGAGGTTGGTGGCGGCCTGATTGACGACCCCACGCCTTTTATGTAAGCGAATGAAATATTGATTTTGCGTTGCATCGTCTTGATTCGCACTAGGCTGCGTTGGCATGGCCATCCCGCAATCTGCGGCCGTGCGCCACACTGACGCTGCCAACCGCACGAAACCAATGGCGCCGTGTATTGATGGTAAAGGCCAGTCTGCTTGGCACAGCCATTATGGCTATACCGAGAAAGCGATACAGCAGACGGGCAGATTCATAGAAATTGAAACTTGATTTTGGATAAAGAGCTTCATATCAACAGGTTCGGTTTCTGTCATGACGCTTGTGCATGATCGTTTCCAAAATCGAAACTTCTATGGAAAGTATGACGTAATGAAAATTCTAGCTCTGGTTGTTGCGGTGGCATCAGCTTCAACTCTTGTATCCCCGCTTTCAGCCGGAACGCTTCAAGTTACATTCGAGGACAGTCGGTCATTCGCCTACGGGCCTACTGGCAGCACCGTCCTGGCGTCGCCGATCGTGACCCTCGGATTCGCCAATTCAACGGATTACGCAACGCTTGCGGACGCGAGTGCCGGGCCTCTTTTCACGTCAGCCGACCTGGCATTCGTCGAATGGACACGCATCGAGAATCTGGGCTTCATCGAGCAGAATCCTGCCTTTGAAAACCCGCCTCTGACACAACAGCTTTTTGATACCTTGACGTACACATTCAGCGCCGGTCCATCGGGTGCGGGGATTTTCCGTCCCGTCACGGGTGACATGGTGGCCGGGTCAAGCCTTGGCTTCGCATTGTCGAGCACCACGTCATTTGTCGATGGTCCGATGGTGATTTTGAACCTGCGCGGTTTGATCATCGAGCCTAGCGGAAACTGGGACAGCGATTCCTTCAGCGATGCGGCGACTTGGGACTTTGGCAGAACGTCTTTCGCGTGGGATCCTTCTGCAACAAGTTTTGACAATGCGCCACCCGACGGCATGTCTGCGGTTCCGGTGCCCGCAACCTTGCCGTTGATCCTGTCGGGGTTAGGCGCGTTGTTGATCGCGGGTCGGCAACGTGGCCGTTCGTACTGCAAAGCTGGCGGCCAGTAGTCAACCCTAGGCTAAGATCGGTCGTCGCTGAAAGCCGATCATGAGGCCGCTTTCGCCCGCGCCACGGGTGCGAGCTTTTCATCGGCCGTGCTTGGGCATTTGGAAAGGAAACAGGTATCCGAAACGGTCAAGCGGCGCCAGACGGCGCCACTTTTCCTTAGCCGCCCGTATGCGACATATGCCGCGTCACCTGGCCGCTGACCTTCTGGCGGGAATAGTCGAAGTCGTGGCCTTTGGGTTTGCGGGCGATGGCGGCGCGGATGGCGGCGTCCAGCGGGGCATCCCCGGCGCTGGCGCGCAGGGGGGCGCGGAGGTCGGCCATGTCTTCCTGGCCGAGGCACATGTAAAGCTCGCCCGTGCAGGTCAGCCGCACGCGGTTGCAGCTTTCGCAGAAGTTGTGCGTGAGGGGCGTGATGAAGCCGATCTTCTGGCCCGTCTCCTCAAGCCGCACGTAGCGGGCGGGGCCGCCGGTGCGCTCGGTCAGGTCGGTGAGGGTGAAGCGGTCGGCGTAAGCCGCGCGCAGGTCTTTCAGCGACCAGTACTGGTCGAGCCGGTCCTCGTTGCCAAGATCACCCATCGGCATGACCTCGATCCACGTGAGGTCATGGCCCTCCCGGGCGCACCAGTCGGTGAGGGTGAATTGTTCATCTTCGTTGAAGCCCTTCAGCGCCACGGCGTTGATCTTGATGCGCAGGCCCGCCTCTTGCGCGGCGGCGATGCCGTCCTGCACCTGGGCAAGGCGGCCCCAGCGGGTGATGGCCGCGAATTTCTTGTCGTCGAGCGTGTCGAGCGAGACGTTGATGCGGCGCACCCCGCAATCGGCCAGCGCCTGCGCATGTTTGCGCAGTTGCGAGCCGTTGGTGGTGAGGGTCAGCTCCTTCAGCGCGCCGGTTTCGAGGTGGCGGGACATGGCCGCGAAGAACGTGAGGATGCCCTTGCGGACAAGCGGCTCGCCGCCGGTGATGCGCAGCTTTTCCACCCCGAGGCGGATGAAGGCGGAGGAAAGGCGGTCAAGCTCTTCCAGCGTCAGAAGCTCGGCCTTGGGCAGGAAGGTCATGTGTTCCGCCATGCAGTAGGTGCAGCGGAAATCGCAGCGGTCGGTGACCGAGACGCGCAGGTAGCGGATGGCGCGGGCGAAGGGGTCGATGAGCGGCGCGTTCATGGGGCGAAGGTAGGCGCGCGCGGGGGGCCGCGCAAGCGGGATCGGCGGCGTTGCGCGCGGCGGAGGGCGTGGGTAGGGTGCGCGGTATGAGGGTGATCCTGTTCTTGTGCGTCTGTTTGCTTGGTGGCTGCACGGGCCTGCCGTTCGGCAAGGCGGCAAAGCCCGCGGGCGATGCGGCGCTGACGCGGCCCCTGTCGCGCCCCATGGCGGCACCGCCCCCCGCTGGCGCGCGCACGGCGGCCGCGCTCGACACCACCTCGGCCGCGCAGAAGGCGGCGGCGCTGGCGGCCCCTGCGCCTGCCGGGGCGCGGGCGGTGGGGACGGTCGCGGTCAGCCTTGGGAATGTGACGGAGCCGGGGTTCTGGCTGCGGTCTGGCCTTGTCAGCGCGCCCGGCAAGGGGCGGGTGGAGGTGGCGGGTGGGGCGTCGGTTGCCGTGGACCTGATCCCGGGAACGGGGGCTGCGCAGCTTTCGCTGCCTGCGTTCCGGGCGCTGGGTCTGCCGCTGACCGCCTTGCCGCAGGTCACGGTTTATGGCGGCTGAACCGGGGCGGCGGCTTTTCCCGGCAGATGCCCCGCGCGACTGGGCCATGTTGCGGGCCGGGTTCCGCTGGACGATCCCGGCGGCGTTCAACATGGCCCGCGCCTGTTGCGATGACTGGGCGGCGGTGGCGCCGGGCAGGGTGGCGCTGATCGACCTGACATCGGGCGAGGATCGCTGGACCTATGGGCGGCTGAAGACGACATCGGACCGGCTGGCCCGTGCCTTCGCGGCGCGCGGGGTAGGGCGGGGCGACCGGGTGGCCGTTTTGCTGCCGCAAGGGGCGGCGGTGCCGGTGGTGCAGTTTGCTGCGATGAAGCTGGGGGCCGTGGCGCTGCCGCTGTTCACGCTGTTCGGGCCGGAGGCGCTGGCGTACCGGCTGGCGGATTCGGGCGCGAAGGTGGTGGTGACGGATGGCGAGAACCTTGAGAAGGTGATGGCCCTCTGGCCCGACCTGCCGGATCTGGCAGAGGTGTACGCGACTGCGGGCGCGCGGGCGCCTGTGCGCGACCTTTGGGCCGAGATTGCGGCGGCTGGCGATGGGTTCATGGCGGGAGAGACGGGTGCCGAGGATCCGGCGGTGATGATCTACACCTCGGGCACCACGGGGCCGCCCAAGGGAGTGCTGCACGCGCACCGGTTCCTGATCGGGCATCTGCCGTCGATGGAGGTGACGCATGAGGGGTTTCCGCAGGCTGGCGATTGCGGCTGGACGCCCGCGGACTGGGCGTGGATCGGGGGGCTGATGGATCTGGCGCTGCCCTGCCTTTACTACGGTGTGCCATTGATCGCGCGGCGGATGCGGCGCTTCGATCCGGGCGAGGCTTATGCGTTGATGGCAGCCCATGGCGTGCGCAACGCCTTTCTGCCGCCGACGGCGCTGAAGATGATGCGCGGCGCGCCGGTGCCGGTTGACGTGCGCCTGCGGTCGGTTTCGTCGGGTGGGGAGAGTTTGGGCGAGGCGATGCTGGACTGGG
Source organism: Rhodobacterales bacterium (assembly GCA_038251625.1). Lineage (GTDB taxonomy): Bacteria > Pseudomonadota > Alphaproteobacteria > Rhodobacterales > Rhodobacteraceae > JBBQXK01. Next base: position 8,254 of record JBBSBE010000076.1, on the reverse strand, counting down.
GGCGGGCGGCCCTGGGCTGCCCGATCAACGAGCTTTACGGGCAGACGGAATGCAACCTGTGCGTCACGCAGGCCGAGGGTTTCATGCCGGTCCGGCCCGGCACGATGGGGCAGGCGCTGCCGGGGTTCGACGTGGCAGTGATCGGGCCCGATGGCACACCGGTGGCGGAGGGCACGTTGGGCGAGATCGCGGTGCGGCGGGGGGCGGCCAGCATGTTTCTGGGCTATTGGAACCAGCCCGCCAAAACGGCCGACAAATTCGTCGGCGATTGGATGCGGACCGGCGATCTGGGCACCTGCGCGGGCGGTTATTTCACCTATGTGGCGCGGGATGACGATCTGATCTCGTCCGCCGGTTACCGGATCGGGCCGTCCGAGATCGAGAACTGCCTGATGGGCGACCCCGACGTGGTGCTGGCTGCCGTGGTGGGTGTGCCCGATCCCCTGCGCGGTCAGGTGGTGCGCGCGCATGTGGTGCTGCGCGACGGTGCTGTGTGGGAAGGGGCTGAGGCGCGCCTGATTGATCGCGTGCGAGAGAGGGTCAGCCCGCATGTGGCGCCGCGCAGCGTGATCCGCGAGGCTGTCTTGCCGATGACAGCTACCGGAAAGGTAATCCGCCGCGATCTGCGCGATGCCTGAGGGTTGTGCGGTCGGGTCCTGATACCTTAGACGTTTGTCGCGGGACGGGAAGGAATCGCCATGAAAACCAAGCCCCTGACGGATGCCACCACGGCCGCGATCCTTGACGCCACCACGCGGCTGGTGGGCCCCGGGGGGCGCAGTGACCTTTCGTTGTCCGAAATCGCGGTGGCGGCGGGCGTGTCGCGGCAGTCGGTGTACCTTGGGTTTGGGGGGCGGGCGGGTCTGCTGGCGGCGCTGCTGGAGCGGGCGGCGGCGCAGAGCCCGGCAATCGCGCGGCTTGAGGCGCTGACGCGCGAACCCCAGTTGACGCCGAAGCGGCTGCTGACGGTGGCTGAGGCATGGATCGACCATCTGGCCGAAGTCTATCCGGTGGCGGCACTTCTGGATGCAGTGGCGTTGAGCGATCCGGATGCGGCGCTCGCGACGCGGAGATTTGCCGCGCGGGGGCGTGGCTATTTCGCGGTGCTTCTGGCGCAGGTGGGCGGTGAATGGGGCCTGCGCGATGGGTTGGCGCCGGGCGAGGCTGCCGATCTTGCCTGGTCGGCGCTGGACCATCGGGCATGGCGTGGGCTGGTGGTCGAAGGCGGCTGGTCGCCCGATGCGTTTCGGGCCAATCGCGCGATCTTCATGCGGCGCATGGTGCTGCACCGTCAGGGCTGAAGCCGGGTCAGGCGGGGGGCAAGCCGCGCGCGGCCTCTTTCCGGGCGAAGGCCTTGAGCCGGGTGCCGTGAGTATCCAGAAACGCGCGCGTGCGCGGCGCATCGTGGCGGGCAAGATCGCGCAGCCACCAGGCGATGGCCTTCTGGATGAACCAGTCCCTGTCATCGGCAAGCGTGGCGCACCAGCCCAGCACCCTGTCACGGATCGCCAGGTCCTGCGGCGTCGGATGGTTCTGCCGGGTCCAGGGCAGGGTCATCACCAGTGCGGCGCGGCGGGTCCACATCGCGGGCGCGGTGATCCATCCCTCGACCGTATCAAGGCGGGATGGATCGGCGACAAGGCGGCGCTTGCCCGCATCGCAGACATGGTCGGCAATGGCCCAGCCATCGAAATCGGGCACCCATGACTGGATCAGCGCCCAGACCGCATCATCGGGGCGGATGCGCGCCTGCGACAGAAGCTTGGCCGCCGTCACGCGCGCTTCGTGGATGTTGCTGGCCCAAAGGGATCGGGCCAGCGATACCCTGTCTTCAAGCGACAGCGCAGCGCGCCAGTCGCGCGCAAGATCGTTCAGTACCGGGTTGGGCGTGCCAAGATAGGGGCGCGACGCCTTGTGATAGGCCTGCATGTCGGTGGCCTTGCCCGGAAGGGCCGCCGCCGCGATCTGCGCAATGGCATCGTCCGCAGTCATCTCGGCCGTATCTCGAAGCGGACCTTCCCGATCGGGATGCCAAGACGGGTGACGATGCCATCGTTGACGATCAGGCCATCGGGGCGGCGGTAGATCACGTCGGAAAACCCAAGCCGGGTGACGCCACGCGGGGATTTGAAATCGGCCGTATAGGCAAGGCGCACTTCGCGCCCCAACTCCTGAACCGTTGCCACGCCCACGGTATCTTCGCGCTTGCCCGTCCAACCTGCGGCGGTTCGGGTAAAGACCCACGTCAGCGCGTCGGTCTGCCCATCGTCGTAGAGAAACGTTTCCGCCACGGTCAGCGTGTTGCCCGTCAGTCGCCCGTTTAGCGTGGCTGTGAAGCGCCGTTCGCTGCCGTCGAGCGTCAGCAGGAAGACGCCCCGCCCGGTTGCGCGGCCCGTGAAGGCATCGGCCAGCGTGACGGGCAGGCTGGGCGTGACGGGCGAGGGCGGGTTGGTGGCGCAGGCCGCAAGGGCCAGCGGCGCGGCGACGAGGAAGGTGCGGCGGGTGAATTGCATCTGGTGCTCCGGGTTATGGGCCGGGAAAAGGTAGCGCGCAGGTTGGGGAAGTCGCGCAAGGGAAGGGCGCCGGGCGTTCCGGCGCTATTCCACCGTCACCGATTTGGCGAGGTTGCGGGGCTGGTCCACGTCTGTCCCCTTGGCGATGGCGGTGTGGTAAGCCAGAAGCTGCGCCGGGATGGCATAGAGGATCGGCGCCAGAAGCGGCGAAACCTCGGGCAGGGTGAGGGTGCGCCAACAGTCCATCCCGGCCTCGCGGATGCCTTGCGCGTCCGAGATCAGCAGCACCTTGCCGTGGCGGGCCATCACCTCTTGCATGTTCGACACGGTCTTGTCGAAAAGCGCGTCGCGGGGGGCAAGGACGATCACCGGGACGGCGGCATCAATCAGCGCGATGGGGCCGTGCTTCAGTTCACCTGACGCATAACCTTCAGCGTGGATATAGCTGATTTCCTTGAGTTTCAGTGCGCCTTCGAGGGCAAGGGGGAACATCGCGCCGCGCCCGAGAAACAGGATATCCTGCGCGGTGGCCAGTTCTTCGGCGATGTGCGCGATGTCGGTCGCAAGGCTGAGCGCGTGGTTCATCAGGCCCGGCAGGGCCGAGAGGGCGGCAAGGTGCGTGGCGAGGGCTGCATCGTCCATCCGGCCCCGGTCTTTCGCGGCTTTGAGCGCAAGAAGGGCGAGGGTGACGAGTTGTGCGGTGAAGGCCTTGGTGGAGGCCACGCCAACCTCGACACCCGCGCGGATCGGCAGGGCAAGCGTGGCCTCGCGCGCGATCGAGGAGGTGGGGACATTGATCACGGCCACGGTCTTGGCCACCTTGTCGGCCGCGTGGCGCAGCGCGGCCAGGGTATCCGCCGTCTCGCCCGACTGGCTGACGAAGAGCGCCCAGGACGCGGGCGACAGGACCGGATCGCGGTAGCGGAATTCCGAAGCGATATCGACGTCGCATGGCAGGCCCGCCAGCCCCTCGAACCAGTACTTCGCCACGGCGCAGGCGTAATGCGCGGTGCCGCAGGCGATAAGGGTCAGGCGGTCCACACCGGTGAAATCAACCTCCGCCGGAAGGTTCAGGGTGCCACGGTCGATGGCGTGGGACAGGGCATCTGCGATCACCACCGGCTGTTCGGCGATTTCCTTGGCCATGAAATGCTTGTAGCCGGCCTTTTCGATCCGCGTGGCTTCGATCTGGATGCGGGTGGCCGGGCGGTTGGCGCGCCGGCCTGCGGCGTCGAAAATCTGGGCTCCCGCGCGTGTGACCACGGCCCAGTCACCCTCTTCCAGATAGGTGATCGTGTCGGTCATGGGGGCGAGGGCGATGGCGTCCGAGCCCACGAACATCTCGCCCACCCCGTGCCCGATGGCGAGGGGCGAGCCTTTGCGGGCGGCGATCATCAGGTCGTCCTCGCCATCGAAGAGAAAGAGCAGCGCAAAAGCGCCGTGGAGCGCCGTGATGGTTTCGCGGGCGGCATCGACGGGGGACAGGCCCCGGTCCATGTGCATGCGAAGAAGCATGGCGACGGTTTCGGTGTCCGTCTCTGATTCCGGAGCATAGCCTGCGGCGGCAAGCGTTTCGCGCAGGTCGCGGAAGTTTTCGATGATCCCGTTGTGCACGACCGCCACGGGCCCTGCGCGGTGGGGATGCGCGTTCGTCACGGTGGCCGCGCCATGGGTGGCCCAGCGGGTGTGGCCGATGCCGGATTTGCCGGGCAACGGATCGTGGACCAGCAGGTCCGAGAGGTTCACGAGCTTTCCCACCGCGCGGCGGCGGTCGAGGCGGCCGTTGTTCACGGTGGCGATCCCGGCGCTGTCGTAGCCCCGGTATTCAAGCCGCTTCAGCGCCTCCAAGATCAGGGGCGCCACTTCGTGCGAGCCCAGCACACCGACAATTCCGCACATGGTTTACTGCTCTTTCTTGGCGGCCTTTGCGGCGCGCAGTTTGGCAAGGAAGCGGGGAACGAAGCCGGGTTTCATCTCTTGCCGCGCACGCGACACGGCAAGGGCATCGGCGGGGACGTCGGTGGTGATAACGGACCCCGAGGCGGTCATCGCACCGTCGCCCACGGTGACGGGCGCCACCAGCATCGTATCCGACCCGATGAAGGCCCGTTTGCCGATGATGGTGCGGTGCTTCATGACCCCGTCGTAGTTGCAGGTGACGGTGCCCGCGCCGATGTTGGTGTGCTCGCCCACATGCGCATCGCCAAGGTAGGTGAGGTGGCCGACCTTCACGCCTTCATCGAGGATGGCGTTTTTGATCTCGACGAAGTTGCCCACATGCACATCCTCTGCCAGTTCCGCGCCGGGGCGAAGCCGTGCGAAGGGGCCGACGATGGCGCCCCGGCTGATGTGGCAGCCTTCGAGGTGGCAGAACCCTTTCACCTCGGCGCCAGATTCGATCGTGACACCGGGGCCGAAGATGACGGCAGGGCCGATGGTGGCGTCGCGGCCGATATGCGTGTCGAGCGCGAAATAGACCGTCTCTGGCGCGGTCAGGGTGACACCGTTTTCCAGCGCCTCGTCGCGCGCGCGGGCCTGAAACTGCGCCTCGGCGGCGGCAAGCTGGGGGCGGCTGTCGATCCCAAGGGTTTCCGCCTCGTCGCAGGTGACGACGCCTGCGGAAAGGCCGCGCGCGCGGGCCAGCGCCGGAATGTCCGTCAGGTAGTACTCCCCCGCCTTGTTGGCATTGCCCACCTCGGCCACGAGCGACTTCAGAAGCCGCGCGTCGCAGGCCATCACGCCGGAATTGCACAAGGTGATTGCGCGCTCGGCCTCGGTCGCGTCTTTCCATTCTACGATACGCTGCAGCGTCTCGCCGTCCGCGATCAGGCGCCCGTAGCGCAGCGGATCAGCGGCGGTGAAGCCCAGCACCACGACGGCGTGTCGGGTAAGCGCCGACAGCATCGCCTCGAGCGTTTCGGGGCGCACGAAGGGCGTATCGCCGTAAAGCACGATGGCAGGACCGTCGGTATCGAGGAAGGGTGCCGCCTGCCGCACGGCATGGGCGGTGCCAAGGCGTTCGGTCTGTTCGACCACGTCCACGCCTTCGTCAAAGGCAAGCGCGGCCTTTGACACCTCTGCCGCGCCATTGCCCACGACCACCACGATGCGCGCAGGTTCCAGCGCGCGGCCCGCGCTGAGGGCGTGCCACAGAAGCGGCACACCGCCCAAGGGATGCAGCACCTTCGGGCGGTCGGAATTCATCCGCGTGCCTTGGCCGGCTGCCAGAACGATCAGGGTGGGCGGCATGCGAGGCCTTTCCTTGGGGTCCGCGCCTCTTTTATAGAGGCTGGCGGGGGCCGCAAGCGCCGCCCCCCTCACGCGCTGTTTCAGGGGGCTTCATGCGTACCGTAGTGTTCGATCTCGACGGCACGCTGGCCGACACGAGCGGTGATCTGATCGCGGCAGCAAACGCGTGTTTTCAAGGGCTTGGGCATGGGGATGTGCTGGACCCCGTGGCCGATGCGCTGACCGCGTTCCATGGCGGGCGGGCGATGCTGCGCTTGGGGTTTCAGCGCACCGGTGCAGGCAGCGAGACCGAGGTGGACGCGCAGTATCCGGTTCTGCTGGCGGCCTACCGCGACGCCATCGACACCCACACGCGGCTCTATCCCGGCGCTGTGGCGGCGGTCGAGGCGTTGCGGAGCCAAGGGTATCTTTGCGCCGTCTGCACCAACAAGCCCGAGGGTCTGGCCGACATCCTGTTGCGGCGCCTTGGGATCCGGCCGCTTTTCGGCGCGATGGTCGGGGCGGATACGCTGCCCACCCGCAAGCCGGACCCCGCGCCCTATCGGCTGGCGGTAGAGGCTGCGGGGGGGCAGGTCGCGCGGTCGATCCTGATCGGCGACACCGATACCGACCGAAAGACGGCGCGCGCGGCCGGGGTGGCATCGGTGCTTGTGACCTTCGGGCCGGAGGGCAAGGGCATCGCGCGACTGGCGCCGGAGGCGCTGCTTGATCACTTCGATGATCTGCCTGCGGTGGTAAAACGGCTGATCGGCTAGTCCGTCACAGGAAATTGCGCAGGCACCATTTCTGGGTCCGCCTGGCCTCGGCGACAAACTGACCTGCATCGCGCGTTTTCAGGATGCGTTCGATCCGCTGCTGCAGCGCAATTCCCTTTTGCGCGTCGGTGCCGGGCACTTCCGCCAACATCTGGACCGCAGTATATTTTACAAGTGCTGCCTTGCGGGCAAAGGCCGGATCGCCCGCTTCGGCGACGCTGGCTGCGATCAGAAGGAGGGCCGCACAATGCAGGGCCTGTGATGCGCGGCCTTCGATCACAAGGTCGGCGCGCGCGGCGGTGGTGATCAAAGAGGCGAGGAGAGCCGCAGTAAATGCAAGCCGCTTGAACATGATGGCGGCATCCCCTCGGTTGATTCGACCACACCAGTTTGCGTTGGATGCTGCCCTCCGGGAAGTGATTGTGCCCATCTTGACGGACATTTCCTTCCGGCGCATCGTCCGGCCATGCCCAATGCAGATACCGCTCAGCCCGAACGCTTTACCGGCAGCTTCACGCAGCAGGAACCGATCCCCGAAGCGGGGATCGAAGCGGCAGTGGCCGTGCTGCGCCATGGGCGGTTGCACCGCTACAACACGGCACCCGGCGAGGTGGCCGAGGCGGCCCTTCTGGAGGAAGAGTTTGCCGCGTTGACCGGCGCGCGTTACTGCCTTGCCGTCGCCTCTGGCGGGTACGCCATGGCCACGGCCTTGCGTGCGCTGGGGGTGGGGCATGGCGATCTTGTCCTGTCCAACGCGTTCACGCTGGCGCCCGTACCCGGCGCGATTGCGGCGGTGGGGGCAACGCCTGTGCTGGTGGAGGTGACAGAGGATCTGACGATTGATTTGAGGCATCTGGAAGTGCGCATCGCCGAGACGGGCGCGCGTGTGCTGCTGCTGAGCCACATGCGCGGGCATGTCTGCGATATGGATGCGCTGATGGCGATCTGTGATGCGGCGGGCGTGGCCGTGATCGAGGATTGCGCGCATACGATGGGCGCGCGGTTTCGCGGCCTGCCTTCGGGGCGGCACGGGGCGATGGCCGCCTATTCGATGCAGACCTACAAGCACATCAATGGCGGCGAGGGCGGTTTTCTGACCTCGGACGATCCGCGACTGATGGCGAAGGCGGTGCTGCTGTCGGGGAGCTACATGCTTTACGCGCGTCACAGGGCGGCGCCGGGGCCGGAGGCCTATGAAGGGCTGACGCTGGATACGCCGAACATTTCTGGCAGGATGGACAACCTGCGCGCCGCGATCCTGCGCCCGCAGCTGCCGCTGCTCGGGGATCGGGTGCGGCGATGGCGCGCACTTTACGACGGGCTGGCGGGGGGGCTGGCGGGCGTGCCGGGGCTGCGGCTGACCGATCGTCCGCCGGACGAGGATTTTGCGGGCTCGTCTTTCCAGTTCCTGTTGCCGGGGTGGGAGTCTTCGCGTGTGGCCGGGTTCGTGGCGCGCTGTGCGGCACGGGGGGTGGAGTTGAAGTGGTTCGGGGCGGATGCGCCGATGGGATTCACCTCGCGCTACGCGCACTGGCGGTATGCCAACCCCACGCCGCTGCCACAGACCGACCGCATTCTTGCGGGACTGATCGACCTGCGCCTGCCGCTGACTTTCACGCCACAGGATGTGGCGGTGATTGCCCGCATCATTGCCGCCGAAGCGCAGGCAAACGATGCCGCCCCCGCCCTGGCCCTGCCGGTGGCCGACTGACGCGCGCGTGTTGACGCGTGGGGGCG
>JBBSBE010000075.1:0-19292 GCA_038251625.1 Rhodobacterales bacterium | reverse complement strand
TTGTCCAACCTCGGGCCCGCCATCACATCGGGCCGGTCCATCCTGATGTATGGCCCGCCCGGCAACGGCAAATCGTCGATCTCCAACGGCATCCGCGATGCGATGGGCGACAAGATCTATATCCCGCGCGCGATCGAGTACTCGGGACAGGTGATCACGGTATACGACCCCATCGTGCACCGGTCCGCGGAAGCTGCCGTCGACGACCCGAATTCGCTGCGCCGCACCTCTAACCGGTTCGACAACCGCTATGTCTATTGCGAACGTCCGACAGTGATTACCGGGGGCGAATTGTCGCTCGACATGCTCGACCTCAAGTACAACCCCACGGCGCGCACCTATCAGGCGCCGCTGCAGCTCAAATCCTCGGGCGGCATCTTCATCGTCGACGACCTTGGCCGACAGGCCGAACCGCCGCAGAAACTGGTGAACCGCTGGATCGTGCCGCTGGAAGAGGGCCGTGATATCCTCGCCCTGCAATCGGGCGAGAAATTCACCGTGCCGTTCGATACGCTGGTGATCTTCTCCACCAACTTCCACCCCAACGTCATCTTCGATGGCGCGGCGCTTCGCCGGATCTTTTTCAAGATCAAGATTGACGGGCCGAACCAGGAAAACTTCCTCAAGATCTTTGCGATGGTCGCGCGCAAGAAGAAGATGCCGCTGAACGAGGCGGCGCTTTTGCACCTGATGAAGGTCAGATTCCCGACGATCGAGAACAACTATGCCAACTACATGCCGGTGTTCCTGATCGACCAGATGATCGCCGTCTGCGAGTTCGAGAATATTCCCTACCAGATGACGCCAGACCTGATCGACCGCGCCTGGGGCAACATGTTCGTGCGCGACGAGGAAATCGCGCGCTGATACCGCCCGCCTCGCCGGGCGCGCCACCATCCGACCCGGCGCCTCTCCTCCCCCTTGGTGGGGCGTGGATGCGGATCGGGGCCCACGGGCGGCACGATCAAAATATCTGCCCCTGCTCTGTCACCAGATGGTCAAGCCGCTGGTCGGTCGCGTCGATGGGCACCTCGGGCACCTTCTGCGCCGCAAAGGCGAAACCGATGGCAATCGTCGGGCGCCGTTCCCGCAGCGCCTCCAGCGTGCGGTCGTAAAACCCTCCACCGTAGCCAAGCCGATAACCGCGCCCATCCCACGCCAGAAGCGGGACGATCAGCACCTCAGGCTCCCACCAGCCACCCGTCGCCGGGATCAGGGCGCCGAACTCCCCGGCGATCATTTCCGTCAGGGGTGTCCATGCCCGGAACCGCAGCGGCATCCCCTTGCCCTGGATGACCGGCACGCATACCGGGCCCAGATGTGCCGCCATGGCGGGCAGCGGGTCAATCTCGGTCCGCATCGGCATGTAGCCGGAAAGTACCTTGCCTGCATGGGGGGCCAGTGCTGCGGCCAAATGTGCGGCCGCTTGCCCCTGCCCTGCCGCGAATGCCTCTTTCCGCCGGGCAAAGGCCGCACGCCGGGCCTCTGCCTTGATCTCGGCAGCGGTCACAGCAGCACTGCCGCGGCAAGGCCGAGGAAGGCGAAGAACCCCACCACATCCGTCACCGTCGTCACGAACGGCCCCGAGGCCAGCGCCGGGTCCACGCCCATCCGCTCCAGCCCCATCGGGATCAGGATACCGCCCAGCGCCGCCGCGATCAGCGTCAGCACCATGGCGACGCCGATCACCGCCGCCAGCATCGGCACCCCGAACCATAGCGCCGTCACCCCCGCCATCAGTATCCCGAACGCCAGGCCATTGATCGCCCCCACCGCCACCTCGCGCCGGATCACCCGCCACGCGTTCTGCGAAGTCAGGTCCCGCGTGGCCAGTGCCCGCACCGCCACTGTCATCGACTGCGTGCCCGCATTCCCGCCCATCGAGGCCACGATGGGCATCAGCACCGCCAAAGCGACCATCGCGTTGATGCTGTCGGCAAAAAGGTCGATCACGCCCGAGGCCAGGATCGCCGTGAAAAGGTTCACAAACAGCCAAACCGCCCGGCCCTTCGTTGCTTCCCAGACCGTGTCTGACAGGCTGGCCTCGTCCCCCACGCCCGCCATCCGCAGCATGTCTTCCTCGTGCTCTTCGTCCAGCACGTTCATCGCGTCGTCGATTGTGATCACGCCCACCAACCGCCCGCCCTCATCCACCACAGGGCAGGAGATCAGGTGATACTGGTTGAAGATGTAGGCCACCTCCGTCTCGCTTTCGGTCGCCTCCACCGTGCGAAAGCTTTCCTCCTCGATCTCGGCCAGCTTCACATCCCGCCGCGAAGACAACATCCGCCCCAGCGTCACATAGCCCACCGGCACCATCCGGGGGTCCACCCGGATCACGTGATAGAACTGGTCGGGCAGCGCATCGGCACCCCGCAGATGGTCGATCATCTCGCCCACTGTCCAGTGCTCGGGCGCCACCACCACCTCGCGCTGCATCAGTCGGCCGGCGGAATACTCCGGGTAGCCCAGCGCCCGTTCCACCGCCACGCGGTCGGCACTTTCCAGCGCGGACAGGATGATCGCCTGTTGCGGCGCCTCCAGGTTTTCAAGGATGTCCACCACATCGTCGGTATCAAGCTCGCGCACGGCTTCCGTCAGCACGTCGCGCGGCAGCGAATCCAGCACCTCTTCGCGGATGCTTTCGTCAATTTCCGACAGGATTTCGCCGTCGATCTCGCCCGACCAGAGCTTCAGAAGCGCCCGCCGTTCACCCGCGCCGATCTGTTCCAGAAGGTCGGCGATGTCGGCTGCGTGCAAAGGCTCTATCAGCGCCGTGACAGCGCCTGCATCCCCCGCCTCGACGGCCTCAAGGATCGCCGCCCGGCGCTCGGGGTCCAACTCGTCCTCGATCCGCTCGCTTGCGTCCGCCATGGCTGCCCCCGTTTGTCGATTGCCCCGACCCTAACGAAAACTGTTTCAGGAAAACAGGCGCAGGGGCAAATTTACCCAAGGAGCAAAAGACCCTAGGCTGTGCGCAAATCAGGAGCCTCCCATGTCCGACCTCCTTCTCGGCCGCGTCGTTCGCTTCACCGCCGATCCTTTCGTTGAGGGCCCCACGGCCGCGCGGATCGACAGCGCCGTACTGGTCGATCAGGGCCTTATCGCCGCCGTGGGCGACGCCACAACCTTGCGCGCGGCGCATCCGAGTGCGCGCGTCACCGACTATGGATCGGCGCTCATTTCGGCGGGCTTCATTGACGCGCACGCCCATTATCCGCAGACCGCGATCATCGCCTCATGGGGCAAGCGGCTGATCGACTGGCTGAACCTCTACACCTTTCCCGAAGAGATGCGCTTTGCCGACCCGGCCTATGCGGGCGCCATCGCGCAGCGCTACCTCGACCTCATCCTTTCGCACGGCACAACCACCGTCTGCTCTTACGCCACCATCCATCCCGCAAGCGTCGACGCGATCTTCACCGCGGCCCAATCGCGCGGCATGCGCCTTTACGCAGGCAAGACCTGCATGGATCGCAACGCGCCGGAAGGCCTGCGCGATACCGCGCAATCGGCCTATGACGACAGCAAGGCCCTTCTTGACCGCTGGCACGGGGTGGATCGCCTGTCCTATGTCATCACCCCGCGCTTTACCCCTACCTCCACCCCTGACCAGCTTGCCGCCTTGGGCAGCTTGTGGTCCGAGCGGCCGCAGGTGCTGATGCAGACCCACCTGTCCGAACAACTCGACGAAATCGCATGGGTCCGCAGCCTCCACCCCGAAGCGCGCGACTACCTCGATACCTACGAATCCCACGGCCTTTTGCGCCCGGGCGCCCTCTTCGGTCACGCCATCCACCTTGAACCCCGCGAACGGGCCCGCCTGACGGAGGCGCGGGCAAGCCTCATCCACTGCCCCACCTCCAACACCTTCATCGGCTCTGGCCTCTTCGACATGACCCTTGCCCACGCCCTTCCCGTCGGCCTCGCCACCGACACAGGCGGCGGCTCCTCCTTCTCCATGCTGCGCACCATGGCCGCCGCCTATGAGGTGGCCCAGCTTCGCGGTCAGGCCCTCCACCCCGCGCAGCTATGGTGGCTCGCCACCGCAGGCAGTGCCCGCGCGCTACATGCCGAAACCCGGATCGGCAACATCGCCCCCGGGATGGAGGCTGACCTGACCATCCTGAACCTCGTCAGCACCCCCGCCATCGCGCAAGCCACGGGCCGGGCAGAGGACATCTGGCAGTCGCTCTTTCCCACGATCATGATGGGGGATGACAGGGCGGTTCAGGCTGTGTGGGTGGGGGGTGTGCTGCGGTCTGGCTGACATCACGAAACGCAAGAACGGGCTGGCGGTATCGGCAGGCGCGGAAACTCAGGAGGTGAAGAAGGTGATCGGCAGCCCGAAGGCGCCCGCAAGCAGCACGAAATTCAGCCCAAGGACCGTGACGGCGCCCAGCACCGCCAGAATTCGCAAACCCGGGCTGACGGTAAACGCGCCCATGATATCGCGCCGCGACGAAAAGATGATAAGCGCAATCATCGGAACCGGCAGCGCGATCGACAGGACAACCTGGCTCATGATGAGGGCCTGCGTGGCGTTCACGCCCATGCCAACGATCACGAAGGCGGGCGCCATCGTGACAAGACGGCGAAGCCAGATCGGAACCTGAACCTTCAGGAATCCCTGCATGATCAGCTGTCCGGCCATCGTACCCACGACAGAGCTTGAGATGCCCGACGCGATCAGCGAAGCCAGAAACATTCCAGCCGCCGCAGCCCCCAGAAGTGGCGTCAGCGTGTGATACGCGGTTTCGATCTCGGCGACGTCCGAATGGCCCTGATGAAAGGCGCTGGCCGCCATGATGACCATGGCTATGTTGACCATGCCCGCCACGGCCAGCGCCAGAACGACCTCGATATTGGAATAGCGCAGCACCTTGCGACGTTCGGCGTTGTTGCGAACCTCGGCACGCGATTGCATCAGGCCGGAATGCAGATAGATCGCATGGGGCATCACCGTCGCCCCGACAATGCCGACGGCGATCGTCAGGGCCGCCGTATCAGGCAGCACCGGCTGCATCAGCCCAAGCCCCGCCGACGCCCAATCGACCGGCGCAATCAGCAACTCGGCAAGGTAGCAAAGGCCGATCACAGCCACCATGGCCCCGATGATCAACTCCATCGGGCGGAAGCCCTGCCCGGCAAGGATCAGGATGGCGTAGGTCACGATTGCGGTGATCACCATGCCGGCGAAAAGCGGCAGGCCGAACAGCAACGACAGGCCGATGGCACCGCCCAGAAACTCTGCAAGGTCCGTGGCCATCGCAGCCACTTCGCTGATCGACCACATGATCCAGACCACCGGCATCGGAAACGTATCCCGCGACAGTTCTGCAAGGTTCCGGCCCGTGACGATCCCCAAACGCGCAGACAAGGCCTGAAACAGCATGGCGATGAGGTTGGCCAGCAGGACGACCCACAGCAGCCTGTAACCATAGCCCGCACCTGCCTGAATGTTCGTCGCGTAGTTGCCCGGGTCCATATAGGCGACGGACGCGATGATCGCAGGCCCGGCGAACAGCAGCTTGCCGCGCAACCCTCGGCGCTCTCCACTCAGCACCGCAGCGATGCCGCTGCGGGTCTTGTCTGTCAGCGTTTGCATGGATTCATCCAGAGCACGGCAGATTTTACATAGCCAGTGCTATACAAACTGCAAGGCTAAAGCTGTATTAGCCATGGCTTTCATTTTGCCCTTCGTGGTGACTTGCCCAAGCCTTGGCTATAACATCGTGCAAGAACACCTTTTCGGACAACACACGCATGTCAACGGCTCGAACCAGTTCCCAAGCTCAGGCCGATCGTTTTGCCCGCGCGCGCGAGGCCCATTCTGTCGCGCTGCTGGAAGACTACGTCGAGATGATCGGCGACCTGCATGCCGAACTGGGCGAAGCGCGCGTCGCCGATATCGCGGCCCGGATGGGCATTGCGCAACCAACAGCCACCAAGGCCATCTCTCGCCTGAAGCGAGCGGGGCTGGCCACGTCCCGGCCCTATCGCGGCGTGTTCCTGACCGAAGCCGGGACGGCCCTTGCAGATCGGGTCCGTGCGAGACACCGCACCGTTGTCAGTTTCCTTGTTGCGGTCGGTGTGCCCGAGGATGTTGCCGAACTGGATGCCGAAGGGATCGAACATCACGTATCCGAACACACCCTGACCGCGTTTGAAGCGTATCTGGCAGGTATCGCCAAGGGGTGAACCGGTGCGCCAATGGACCCGGCACCGATGAAACCGGCTGATCCAGATCAAGTCCTGGCCCGAGATTCTGGCGCAAGCTGGCAGTGTTGGTGCGGCCCCGTTCAGGGGCCTGCACCCGTGGCCGATCTGGCAGATTCCGCAACAGGAGAAGAACGATGAAGGGCTACGTCGCCGATATTGAGGATCTGACCGAAGCGAACAAGGATTTCCGCCACGTCCTCTACACCGGTCAGAACCTGCAACTCGTGCTCATGTCGCTGAAACCCGGGCAAGACATCGGGGCGGAAACGCATGCCACGCATGACCAGTTCTTTCGCGTCGAAAAGGGGAAGGGAGAAATCCAGATCGACGGGGTAAGCCAAAAGGTCAGATCCGGCATGGCCATTGTCGTGCCCGCAGGGGCGCTGCACAACCTCACCAACACGGGCGACAAGCCGATGAAGGTCTATACGATCTACGGGCCACCCAATCACCTTGATCAGCTTGAACAAAAGACGAAGGCGATGGCTCTGGCGTCGTCGGAGCATTTCGATGGCATGGTTACGGGATAAGACGGGCGCATACCATTCCGGCCCCAAGGCGGCCCGCGCGACGTCGCGCAAGGGCTGGCCCGGCCTGTCCGCGCATGGTGCGCCTGACCGGTGCCCCCCATGACCGCCCTGCAGCTTCTTGGCTACATTGCCGCGGCCATAGGGCTACAGGCCCTTTTGGCCGTCGCGCTCCTGATCTGGCGCCGTGCCCCCCAGACGCCCGCCTCCATGGGGCCGGCACCCATCCTGCGGAACTCTGACCTCGCTTGGCAGGGTTCGCGTGATTTTCTTGTAACCGCAAGAACCTATGAGGATCCGGCACATACGCAATGTTCTTTCACGCTGTCCCCCGTGGACGGCGTGGCTCTGCCGCCGTTCAAGCCAGGGCAGTTTCTGACGTTCTCCTTTGCCGTCGATGGTCCGGATGCACCGGCACGGATCGTCCGATGCTATTCGATCTCCGATACGCCCGATCCCGCCCGGTATCGGATCACCGTGAAACGGGCCGTGCCAGCGCCCGGCACACCGGACACACCGGCAGGCATAGCCTCGGGCTGGTTGCACGATCAGGCGCAGATTGGAACGCGCCTGCAGCTAAGGGCACCTTCGGGGCAGTTCGTTTTCGCACCAGATGCCGATGCCCCCCCGGTGTTCATCGCGGGCGGTATCGGCATCACGCCGGTCCTGTCGATGCTGAAGGCGGCCCTTTCGGATCAGCCAGACCGCGTGGCGCATCTTTTCTATGGTGTGCGCAACGGACAGGATCACGCGTTCAAAGCTGTCTTGAACCAGCTTTCCAAGGACCACCCGGGCCTCGCGCTGCATATTCTTTACGCCGACCCGGCATTGGCGGATGTTCGGGGACAGGACTATGATCTGCCCGGATTTGTCAGCCTTGATCTGCTGAAGCAGACCCTGCCGCATGGCCGCCACGCCTTCTACATCTGCGGCCCGGACCCGATGATGACGGCCCTGATTCCGGCACTTTCAAGCTGGGGCGTCGATGAGACCGACATTCACCGGGAATCTTTCGGGCCGCAATCCGGTGTGCCAAGACCGCTGGCGCCCCCGGCCGTCGGTCCCGTGCTTGCGATCGGTTTTCGCCGCTCCGGCCGCACGCTTGATTGGGCGGGGCGCGACGCGAGCCTGCTCGATTTTGCGGACCGCCATTCCATCGCCGTCGACGCGGGCTGCCGCAGCGGCATCTGCGGCACCTGCGAAACGCTGCTGATCTCGGGGCGCGTGCTCTATGCAGCCAAACCGGATTTCGACATTGCACCCGGCCATTGCCTGCTCTGCGTCGGCACCCCCGCCACAGCACTGGAGTTGGACGCATGACGCTGAGCGGCAGTCTGCTGAGCCGCGAGGTGGCGCCATTCTACCTGTCATTGCTGGCGCTTCTGGCGGCGACGCTGGCGGTGGATGCGGCGCTGCATCTGCTGGACCTCGTCTGGGTCGGCAAGTGGCTGGGTATTCCGGGCGTCCTTCTGATCTGCGGCTCGTTCGGGTATTCGCTGCGCAAACGCAAACTCATCCGCCAAGGGCACCCAGCCACCCTCTTGCGCCTGCATGAACGCATGGCATGGGCGGGGTCGCTCTTGATCCTTGTCCATGCGGGCATTCATTTCAACGCGGTGCTGGCGTGGCTTGCGGTCGGTGCGATGCTCCTGAACGTGGCCAGTGGGCTGACAGGCAAGTTCCTGCTGCGCCGGGCCGGGGCGCGACTGGCCGCGACGACGCAGCGGCTGCAGAGCGAAGGGTTGACGGCAGATGTGCTGCAGGACCGGCTCTATTGGGACAGCCTGACCTATGACACGGTCAAAGAATGGCGGGTGCTGCACTATCCGATCACCCTCGCTTTCGCCGTTCTGGGCACCGCGCATATCGTCAGTGCACTCATCTTCTGGGGGTGGTCATGAAACGCTGGTTCCTGGCGTTCATCGCCGCCAACCTCGTGGGTATCGTTGCGCTGGCCTTCATCTACCCCGATCCGATGCTGGCACCGGGGGCGCTGATCCCTGCGCACGCCAACCTTGCCACCAACTGCTTTGCCTGCCACGCGCCCATGCAGGGCGCCGTCGCTGAACGCTGCACGACCTGCCATGCCGTGGCTGACATCGGCCTTCGCACTGTCGCGGGTACGCCCGTTTTGCAAAACACACCGATCACCCCGTTTCATCAAGGCCTGGCAAACACCAACTGCATGGGCTGCCACACAGATCACCCGCTGGCCAGCCTGACACCCCCGCACAGCCACACCTTTGCCCACGCCATGCTGACGCCCACGGCGGGTGCGGCGTGTTCGGGCTGTCACACGGCCCCCGCCAGCGCCGTTCATGCAGGCGTCACCGCGCAATGCAGCACATGTCATACCCAAACGAATTGGGCTGGCGCGACCATCGACCATAGCCGGTTCTTCGCGCTGACCGGGCCGCATGATGTTGCTTGCACCACATGCCATACGATAGCGAACGATTTCAGCCAGTTCACTTGCTATAGCTGCCACGAGCATCAGGAAGCCGATCTGATCCGCAAGCACCTCGAAGAGGGCATCCGCAACATCGACAATTGCGTGGCCTGCCACCGCGATGCCCACGCCGAGGGTGGCGAGGGCGGCGAGGATCACGAAGGCGGAGACGGTGGTGATGACTAGAACCACGGCATTCCGCTTTGCGCCCCGCCGCCAAAGACCAGGGAGAACCACATGACAACCCGTCGAAACCTGCTGCTTGGCGGCGGTGCGGCACTGATCGGACTTGGCGGCGTGGCATGGTCGCAGGTCCGGGGCCTGGGCTCGATGTCCGACTACGCGGCGGACATGGCAACGCGGCGCAGCCCGCTTGCCCCAACCCCAGAGGCGCGCGATCTGATCCGCTATGCAACGCTTGCGGCGAACAGCCACAATACCCAGGCGTGGCGCTTTCGGATCGGAACCAACGGCATCGACATCCTGCCCGATCGCGCGCGCCGCACCCCCATCGTGGACCCCGACGATCACCACCTCTTCGCAAGTCTGGGCTGCGCCGCTGAAAATTTGTGCCTTGCCGCAGGTGCCGCAGGCCAAACCGGCGAAATCAGCTTTGATCCGGCAGGCGAGGGAACCGTGCGTTTTACGTATGGCACGGGCGAAGGAACCAATTCCGATCTTTTCGCAGCCATACCAACCCGCCAGTCAACCCGCGCCGATTATGACGGAACCCCGGTCGGCGCGGATGATCTGCGGCTTTTGGCACAGGCCGCTGCGGTGCCGGGGGTTGATCTGGTTCTGGTCACCGAACGGGCGCAGATCGATCTTTTGCGCGACATGGTCCTTGCCGGAAATTCGGCGCAAATGGCCGATCCTGCCTTCATCGCAGAGTTGAAAGCGTGGCTTCGGTTCAACCCGCATACGGCCCTTACCACCGGCGACGGGCTCTTCAGTGCCTGCACCGGCAATCCGGTGCTGCCCGATTGGCTTGGCCCGTTGATGATTGACATGGTCTTCACCGCCAAGGCGGAGAACGCCAAATACGCCAGCCAGATCGCCTCGTCATCCGGGATCGCGGTGTTTGTCGCGGCCTCGGCCGATCCTGAGCATTGGGTGCTTGCCGGGCGAGCCTGTCAGCGCTTTGCCCTGCAGGCGACAGCCCTTGGTTTGAAGCACGCCTTCCTGAACCAGCCGGTCGAAGAGCCTGACCTGCGCGCTGGTCTTGCCACCCTTGTCGGGTTGCCGGGGCGCAGGCCCGACATCGTGATGCGCTTCGGGCGCGGCCCGGCACTGCCGTTCTCGGCCCGCCGACCGGTCGAGGCGGTCATGGTGTGACGCAAGCGCGCTTTGACACCCATGACCAACCATGGGCCGGGCACAAGGACGTGGTCATGGCGGCGACCCTTGACCTGTCGGTGTCGACCGACGGGGCGCAAGAGCCATGATGCGCCAGGCCTCGCGCAAAAGCTTTTTCGGCGCGCCCCGCGCACCTTGCGCAATGAAAGACAGCCTGAGATGACATTGCCCTTCAGGATTGAGGCGTTTCTCCAGCTTTTCGCGGACTACAACACCGTGATATGGCCCGCGCAGATCATCGCCCTGGCGCTTGGCATGGTGTCACTGGTCGCGGTGTTCGTCGGTCACGCCAACGCCCGACGGTTCGCAGTCGCGGCCCTTGGGGTTCTGTGGGCGTTCACCGGGATTGGCTATCATCTGGTTTTCTTTTCTCGCATCAATCCGGTGGCCCCGGTCTTTGCCGGCTTCTTTATTGTACAGGCCCTTCTGTTTCTGGCCTGCGCGGTCGGGCCCGGTGACCTGCGGTTCCAGCTTGGTCGAGATGTCCGCACGGGCGCCGGTCTTGTCACCATCTTTTATGCGCTGGCGATCTATCCAGTCCTTGGGCTGTTTGCCGGGCACGGTTTGATGGCAGGCCCTATGTTCGGTGTCACGCCTTGCCCCACGACGATCTTCACGCTTGGGATGCTTCTGCTGATGCGGGGGGCTTGGGTGATCCCCCTGTCGGTTGTGCCTCTGCTGTGGTCTCTGGTCGGAATGGCGGCGGCGGTTCAACTCGGGATCGCCGAGGATCTGGGTTTGCCGGTGGCGGGTCTCGTCTTGTTTGGTGCCCTTGGGATCGCGATCCTCCGGCATGGGCGTGGCCGCGCGGGCAATCATTCGCCTCGGGCCAAAGGCTTGTCATGAGCGCCGCCGCAGCCCCCACCAAAACGGCAATTCTATGCTTCTTTGGTTTCAGCTTTGTGTGGACATGGGGGTTATGGTGGATAATTTCGGCTGTCACGCTGCAATCGGCCAGCATGGGCGCGGCGCTCTTTCTGGCCTCTGCTTTCGGTCCCTCACTCGCCGCCGTCGTCACGGTGCTCGTGTTCGAAGGAACGGCGGGGTTCGGGCGCTGGATGCGGCGGAGCCTGTTCTGGCGGCTTGACTGGCGCTGGTACGCACTGGCGTTTTTCGCCCCCGCCGGGCTCATTCTCGCGGCCCTTGGCCTCCACGCGGGGCTTGGCGGCACAGTTCCGGCTTCGGCAGCGCAGGGCCAATACCTGCGCGCGCTTTGGCTGTTTGTCCCCATCACGCTACTCGGCGGCCCCGTGGGAGAGGAGTTCGGCTGGCGCGGCTACGCCCTGCCCGCCCTGACCGCGCGGATCGGTTGGCGCTTGTCTGCCCTCGGGATCGGTGTGGTCTGGGGCCTGTGGCATCTGCCCGTCTTCTGGATGCCCGGCACGGCGCAGGCCGATCTGCCCATGGGGCTTTTCCTCGCGAGCAGCGTTGCACTGTCGGTGGTCTTTGCGCGGGTGTCGGTCGACACGGGCTTCAGCGTGCTGCCCGCGATCCTGCTGCACGGCGCGATCAACTGGTCGTCCATGGTGCTGCCGGTGATGCCTGTCGGTGCGGTGATCCGGTCCTACGTGATCGTCGTGAGCCTTCTGATCCTTGCAGCCCTCGCCACGATCCTGAAGCCCGGCCCGTTGCCGGCTTTCGGCGCTGACCAGCCATGATGACAGTCTTCATCCTGCAAACGGTGCTGCCGTCGATCCTGATCCTCTGGCTCGCCTTCCTGCCGCCCCGCAATATGCTGGGTTTCTGGATGCTGGTCGTCGCCGCAACCGCGATGACCCTTGCGGTGGCGAAGCTGGGGATATGGGTGTTTCCGCCCTGGTGGGTGCCGTATCTCATGGCACTCTTGCTGGTATGTGCAATCGTCTGGCGTCTGATCCTTCCGGCACGCAGGCCGTTCTTGCCCAATGGCGCCTCTGGCTGGCTGACCCTCGTCGCCTGCGCCGGGATCGCCGGATTTGGCATGATGGAGGTACGGGAAGCTTTGGCCGCAGCCGTCATCCCTGAGGGGCCCTCCGTAAGCCTTGCCTGGCCGCTTGGCCCCGGGATCTATCTGGTGGCCAATGGCGGGGCATCGGCGGCTATCAATGCCCATGCGGCCCTTCTCGATCCATCGCACGCGCTGCACGCGGGCTTCGGCGGGTCGGGCTACGGCGTCGATCTGATCGCGGTAAACCGCTGGGGCTTGCGCGCCAGCAGCATGATGCCCAGGGATCCCGGGCGCTATCTGATCTTTGGAACGCCGGTTCTCGCGCCCTGCGCAGGTCAGGTCATTCTGGCCGCAGCGGGCCAACCCGACATGCAGGTCCCGGAAATGGACGAAGCCAATCCGGCGGGCAACCATGTGCTTTTGCGATGCGATGGCATCGACGTCCTTCTGGCCCATTTCCGGCAGGGATCATTGCGGGTCGCGGCCGGGGAACGCCTCGCCGCTGGTCAGCAGATCGCCGAGGTCGGAAATTCCGGCGAAACCAGCGAGCCGCATCTGCACATCCACGCCCAGATGCCCGGCAAGACGGGCGCGCCCTTCGCGGCTGCCCCTGTTGCCATGCGTCTTGAGGGACGGTTTCTGGTCAGGGGTGACCTCATAGACAGACCGGCGCGCGCGCCATGACGCTGCGAAAGGACACCAGATGACCCCAACACTGCACAATCGCCTGAACGTCGCACTTCTGGCCGTGGCCCTGCTTGGCCTCGTCGCAGGGGTTGCGCTCTTGCTGACGGGGCGCGCGGATCTTGCCACCATCGCCTGGGCGGCTGGGGTGGTGCCGGTCTTGCTGGCGCTTGTCGTCGAAATTCTGCGCAGTCTGATGAAGGGCGAGGTCGGGCTCGACATCGTGGCGGCGCTGTCCATGTCGGCGGCCCTCCTGTTTGGTGAGGCGCTGGCATCAGCCGTGGTCGCGCTGATGTATTCGGGCGGCACGTTCCTTGAAAGCTTCGCCCAAGGCCGCGCCCGGCGCGAGATGAGCGATCTGTTGTCCCGTGTGCCCCGTACCGCGACCCGCCGCAAAGACGGCGCACTGGAAGAGGTGCCGCTGGAAGACATCGCACCCCAAGAGGTGCTCCTGCTCCGTCAGGGCGATGTGGCCCCCGTGGATGGCACCATCGAGGGTGACAGCGCCATGCTGGACCAGTCTGCGCTGACCGGCGAGTCGATGCCCGTCCGGCTGAACCGTGGGCAGGACGTCATGAGCGGCTCAACCAACGCGGGCGAGGCCTTCGATCTGCGGGTCACGCGGGCGGCTGCCGACAGTACCTATGCGGGGATCGTGCGGCTGGTCGAGGCGGCACAGGCTTCCAAGGCGCCGATGGCGCGGCTGGCCGACCGCTATTCCTTGCTGTTTCTGGCGGTCACGGTTGCGCTGGCGGGTGCCGCGTGGTGGTTCACCGGCGATCCGATCCGCGCGGTGGCGGTTCTGGTTGTCGCCACGCCTTGCCCGCTGATCCTCGCCGTTCCGGTGGCATTGGTGGCCGGTCTGTCGCGGGCAGCCCATTTCGGGGTACTTATCAAGGGCGCAAAACCGTTGGAGGCGCTTGCGCGGATCAAGACACTGATCCTCGACAAGACCGGCACACTGACCGATGGACGCCCGCAGATCGTATCCATCAAGACGCATGGCAATCTGTCCAGGGAGGATGTCCTGCATTTCGCCGCATCGCTTGATCAGGCGTCCAAGCACCCCATCGCGCAAGCAATCGTTGCGGCGGCCCGTGCCGCTGGAGCCGCGCTTCCGATCCCGCAGAACGTGATCGAAACACCCGGGGAGGGCGTGACGGGAACCATCGATGGCCGCAAGGTCGTGGTAGGTGGGGCCGCTTTCGTTGCGGCGCAGGCCGGTGCCTCCAAACCCGACAGCACGGTGATCGCGGCAGGGTCTGTCGTCGTGTCCCTGGCGGTGGACGGTCGGCTGATGGGCGATATCGTCATGGCCGATGCGTTGCGGTCAGGCACGGCAGACTTGCTTGCAGGGCTCCGCCGCCTCGGGGTCGCCCGCATCCTGTTGGCCACCGGCGACCGCTGGGCGGTGGCCGAAGCCGTGACAGAAGGGCTGGGCCTTGACGCTGTACGCGCCGAACTGACGCCCGACCAGAAGGTGCTGCTGGTTCTGACCGAACGCAAGAACGGCCCTGTCATGATGGTGGGCGATGGGGTGAACGACGCCCCCGCCCTGGCCGCCGCCGATATCGGGGTTGCGATGGGCGCGCGTGGGGCTGCGGCTTCGGCAGAGGCTGCGGATGTCGTCTTGCTGGTCGATCACCTTGACCGCTTGCTGCCGGGAATCGAGATCGCACAACGGTCACGCCGCATCGCCCTTGAAAGCGTCGCCGCCGGGATCGGCCTGTCTATCCTCGGCATGATCGCCGCGGCGTTTGGATACCTCACACCCGTTCAGGGCGCGCTTGCACAGGAAGTGATCGACGTGGCGGTCATCCTGAACGCGCTACGGGCGCTCAGGATCACGCCGCGATACACCGGGCAGGCTGTGGCCGAAGGCATCACCGCGCATGAAGGCCCGCTGCCCAACGCAAACGCCGTCGCCCCATAACCCCGAAAGACCCCACAGATGAGCAGATTGTCCCATTCCGAAATCCACATGGTCCACCGCATCGGCTGGCTGCGCGCTGCGGTGCTGGGCGCCAATGATGGCCTTGTCTCGACCGCCAGTCTGGTTGTCGGCGTGGCCGCCGCCGGGTCCGGCCGGCCCGAGATCCTGATCGCGGGTCTTGCCGGTCTGGTAGCCGGTGCCATGTCGATGGCGGCGGGCGAATATGTCTCGGTCAGTTCGCAGACCGACGCGGAACAGGCCGATCTTGCACGCGAAACCAAGGAATTGGCCGCGACGCCCGAGGCCGAACTGGACGAGCTGACCGGCATTTACGTCGCCCGCGGGCTGGATGCCGGTCTGGCCCGGCAGGTCGCGGTCCAGCTGACGCAGAAGGACGCGCTCGGGGCCCATGCGCGCGACGAGCTTGGGATCTCGGAGACGGTGACCGCACGGCCGATACAGGCGGCACTCGTCTCGGCGATAACCTTTGCAGCCGGGGCCGTCATCCCGTTGATCGTGGCATCGGTGGCACCCGCAGCGCAGATATCGGCGGTCGTCGCAGGAACCACCCTGGTCGGCCTTATGGCGCTCGGCGGCCTTGGCGCGTCAGCGGGTGGTGCAGGTATTGTCCGTGGCGCCGTCCGCGTCACATTCTGGGGCGCGCTTGCCATGGCCGCGACAGCCGCCGTGGGGATGATCTTTGGCGTCGCGGCGTGATCCCGGGTCAGCCACTTTCGCAACGACAGTCGCGCTGACCGTGGTCAGGACTGATGTCGATCAACTCCCTCCGCACCGCGCCGTGCGACGTCTGGACTGGTCGAAAGGAAAACGAAATGACCATGACAAGAGAACGGACAGTCGGCGCCCGGGGCTACACGTCCTATCAGATCGGCCTGCATTGGGTGATTGCTGTGCTTGTTTTCGTGCAACTGGTCTTCGGCGAAAGCATGACCGCGTTTGTGGACGCGACCGAAGAGGGTCAGCCCGTCTCGGCGCTCGATGCCACCAGCGCAGGATTGCACTATTATTTCGGCATAGCCATCCTGGCACTGGTTGCGGTCCGCCTTGCCTTGCGCCGGAAGAACGGGGCACCCCCACCTCCCGATGTCGGTGGCGTGATCGAACTTGCGGGCAGGATTTCCCACTGGCTGTTTTACGCGCTTTTGGTCGCGGTGCCGGTGACGGGGCTCCTTGGCTACTACTACGGTGATCCCTTCGGCGAGATTCACACCTTTGCCAAGCCGGTGTTCATCGGCCTGATCGCACTTCATGCCGCCGCCTCTATCTATCATCAGTTCTGGCTCAAGGACGGCCTTCTGATGCGGATGCTGACGCCCGGTTAGGCAGACCGGGTGATGCGGGCCGCCATGGATGCAACACGCAACACCGCCTTTCGCGTCCGTCCCCGCTGCAGAGCGGCGACAGCGATGGGCAGCCTGAGGCCGGACACGCGCCCCGTGTGTCAAACGTCGCTGGCTGAAGGGCGCGCCGTCAATGGCCCGGCTGTTGATGCCATCGGCCCACATGCAGGCCTCTTCCTGCTTGATATCCTTATGCGCTGACCAGATGGACCAGAACCCCGGACCGCCCCACAACAGCCACCTCGGACGGTCCGCACTGGCAGTCGCCAGCCTGATCGGCGTCGTGCTCTGTTTTCTGATCGCATGGCCCTTTCTGGGGGCGATCACCTGGGCACTTACCCTCGCGATCCTGTTCCTGCCGCTTCATGTGAAAATCGAAAGGCTGGTCAGGCATCGCAACATCGCAGCCCTTCTTTCCACCGCCATCGTCGTTGTCGTCGTCGTTGTTCCCACCGTGTTCGTGGTCGAGCGCCTGATTGCCGAGGCCGCATCCGGGATCGTCTCGCTTCAATCGCGCGTCGAAAGCGGTGAACTTCAGGCCTTGCTCGACAGCTATCCCACCCTTGCCCCAATCGGTGACTGGATCGACCGACAGTTCGATTTGCCCTCGATGATGGCCGCAATTGCGACATGGCTCAGCAATATCGGGGCGACCTTCGTCAAAGGGTCATTGCTTCAGGTGGTTGAGGTCTTCATCACCTTCTACCTTCTGTTCTACTTCATGCGCGACAGGCAGGCCGCCAAGACCATGATCAAGGCGTGGCTCCCGCTGACACCGGCCGAAACCGATCAACTGCTCCGGCGGGTATCCGAAACGGTTCATGCCACGGTTTACGGCACGCTTGCAGTCGCGGCGGTTCAGGGCACGCTCGGTGGCCTGATGTTCTGGGTGCTGGGCCTTCCAACCCCGCTTCTTTGGGGATTGATGATGGGCCTTTTGTCGATCGTGCCGGTGCTCGGCGCTTTCGTCGTCTGGATCCCTGCATCGATCCTGCTCTTCCTCGATGGAAGTTGGGCACGCGCGATCATTCTGGCGAGTTGGGGCGGGATCGTGGTTGGCAGCATCGACAACATCCTGCGGCCAACATTCGTCGGCAACCGGCTGCGGCTGCATACCATTCCCGCGTTCATCGCGATTGTGGGTGGCCTGGTGCTCTTCGGCGCGCCGGGCTTCATCCTCGGCCCGCTGGCCGCGACCATGACGATGCTGCTGGTGGATTTCTGGACGAAAAAGGCAGCCTCAACCCCCGACCAAGGTTGATGAAACGGCGGGGCGAACCCAACACGGGATGATCGCACTGAACCCTGATTGCAGCCCGCGAAGACGCCGCGACAGACGCTCAGTCCACCCCGTATTCCAGCATCTTTTCAAGACCTTCTGTCAGGAACTCACCGACCTCCGGTTGACCGAGCAGATACCGGCTCACAAGGCCTTCGTGCTGTTGCCGGGCAAGGGCCTTCGTCGCTTCCCACTCTTCGGGCTCGGCATCGCCGCGGCCAATCCAGAACAGGGCGACCAGCGCGTCCTTCTGCTCGTCGTTCATGCTTTCGATCTCTTGCGTGATCTCGTCACGGCTCAGATCGCCTTCCGTCTCTTGCAGCGTCTCGGCCACTTCGTCGTCCGAGGCGTTGCCGCCAAGATCGGGGATATCGGTTGCTTCTTTCGCGGTGACGGCATTGAGCCGCAACACAAGTTCCTCGATCTCGGCACTGTCAAAGGGAAGCGCAGCCATCGGCATCTCCTGCTTGTCGGGTTCCAACATGATCACGCCGAACCTGCCTATCCCCGATATCGATCAAGTGGCGAAGGCGTCTGCGCGAACACCCCTGTCCGCTACCCGGTCGCGGCGCAGGGGTGGGTCAACACGCGCGTGTCACTGAAGCATCTTCAGCAATGCCTTCGCCGCGTCTTTCGATGACGCCGGATTCTGCCCGGTGACCAGCTTTCCGTCCACGACGACATGCGATGCCCAGTCGGCCCCCTTGGAATAGACGCCGCCGTTTGCCACCAGCATATCCTCGACAAGGAACGGCACCACGTCGGTCAACCCCGCCGCATCCTCTTCGGTATCGGTGAACCCGGTCACGCGGCGGCCAAAAACCAGCGGCTTTCCATCCGCCCCCTTGGTGTGGCGAAAGATTGCGGGGGCGTGGCAAACGGCGGCAACCGGCCTGCCATCGCTCGCGAAATCCTCGATCAGATGGATGCTGGTCGGGTTTTCAGCCAGATCCCACAAGGGGCCGTGACCGCCGGGATAGAACACGGCATCGAAGTCGCCGATGTCCAGATCAGCCAGCTTGACCGTCGATGCCAAGGCCGCGCTTGCCGTCGCATCATCCTTGAAGCGGCGCGTGTCATCGGTCTGCGCGTCGGGCGCATCGCTTTTGGGGTCCAGCGGCGGCTGCCCGCCCTTGGGCGAGGCGAGCGTGATCTTTGCCCCCGCGTCAGACAGCACATAGTAGGGCGCCGCAAATTCCTCCAGCCAGAAGCCGGTCTTCTTGCCGGTATCACCCAGTTTGTCATGCGAGGTCAGGACCATCAGAACATTCATGTGTGCGTCTCCTTGTTTTCGATCATCTTTTCCGGACCAACGTGGATCACACGCTTGCCGAAGTTTTCGCCGCGCAAGAGCCCGATAAAGGCTTGCGGGGCCGCTTCCAGCCCCTCGATCATGTCTTCGCGGTAATGCATCTTCCCAGCCCTGAGCCATCCGCCCATCGTCTTGGAAAACTCCGGGTAAAGGTGGCCGAAATCCTGAAAGATGATGAACCCGCGCATCGTCAGCCGCTTGCGCAGGATCTGGCCCATCATCATTGAAAGCCGGTCGGGCCC
>JBBSBE010000074.1:0-19573 GCA_038251625.1 Rhodobacterales bacterium | reverse complement strand
GGTGGCGGCACAATTGCCGCGCGTCTGGGCCGCAATGTCGCAAGCCGAACTGGAAGTGCCCTTTGCCACCCTCTACGCCGAGCCTGTGGCCCGGCTGGGGCTGTCGGGGGAAGCGGCGGCCATCTCGTTCAGGCTGTCGCTTCTGGGGCCAGCCTACGAAGGTGCGGCACTGACGCGGGCACCCGCCGATGCTGGCGAGGCATTCCTGATCGGCATCGCGCGCGGCGATCTTTCCGGCGTGTCAGCCCCAAGCTCGCTGGCGCGGATCATTGCCCCTGCGTTCGTGGCGCCCGATCCCGGCACCGATCTTTCTGCGCTTGTCACAGCCGAACGGATGGGTGAGGCAATCCTGACGGCCGTCGACAGGATCGGGCGCGGCGTGCAGGGCGATCTGCGCGGCGTGACCGAGGGCCTGTCGCTTCTGCGCGAGGTGGGGCTTGAAGACGTGGCCCGCCGCACCGCGCTGCAACTGATGCTGCTGGAGCGTCGGGGATGACCGTTGCCCCCCCTGCCCCCGATACCCGCTGGATCTCTGCCTTCCTCGATGCGCACGTGGCCGAACAGGATGCAGCAAGGAACACGCAGCTTGCCTATGGCCGCGATCTTCTGGATTTCTCGGGCTGGTTGGTCGGGCGCGGCAAAACCCTTGCGACGGCGGACCGGGCCGAGGTGGAGGGGTATCTCATCCATTGCGAGGCGCAGGGCCTGGCCAAATCCACCCGCGCGCGGCGGCTGTCTGCGATCCGGCAGCTTTACCGCTTTGCGTTCGAAGAAGGCTGGCGCACCGACAATCCGGCGCTGCGGCTGAAGGGGCCGGGCCGCGCGGCCAGCCTGCCACAGACGCTGACGATAGCCGAGGTCGAAGCGCTGATTGCCGCGACGGATGGCGCCAAGGGCGAGGTTGAACGCCTGCAGCAACGCTGCCTGATCGAACTGGCCTATGCCGCGGGGCTGCGCGTGTCGGAGCTGGCCGGGCTGCCTGTCGCCGCCGTTCGGGGCAATCCACGCATGATCCTTGTGCAGGGCAAGGGCGGGAAAGAGCGTCTTGTACCGCTGTCCCCCCCTGCCCGCGCGGCGCTGGCCGCATGGCTGGCCCACCGCGATGTCACCGAGGAGGCTGCGCGGGGGAATGGAGTGGCCACGTCGCGCCATCTTTTTCCGGGTCGTGGGGCTGCCGGGCACATTACCCGACAGCAGGTTTTTTCGCTGGTGAAGACGCTGGCCCTGCGCGCAGGCCTCGACCCCGCGCGGGTGACCCCGCACACGCTGCGCCACGCGTTCGCCACCCATCTTCTGGCGGGCGGGGCCGATCTGCGGGTGATCCAGACGCTTCTGGGCCATGCCGATCTTTCAACCACCGAGATCTATACCCATGTGCTGGACGAACATCTGAAGGCTCTGGTCCTGACACGCCATCCCCTGGCACGGGACGACGGGCTTGAACCCACCACTCTGCCTGCGCCATAGACGTCTGCACTGGTTCGACCCCCAAAAAGGCCCACCATGGATCCCTCCACGTTCGACACTGCTTTCTGGCTCACATCCGGGGCCATCATTGGCCTTCTGGTGCTTTCTGCCTTCTTTTCAGGGTCCGAAACGGCTCTGACCGCCGCGTCGCGCGCCAAGCTGAAAAGCCACGCGGATCGCGGATCGAAGGGGGCGCAGGCGGCGCTGACGGTGAAAGAGGATAACGAGCGGCTGATCGGCGCGCTGCTGTTGGGCAACAACGTGGTCAACATTTTGTCGGCCTCGCTGGCGACGGCGCTTTTGACACGGGTGGTTGGGGAAAATGGCGTCGCCCTGGCCACCCTGATCATGACCATGCTTGTGCTTGTCTTTGCCGAGGTCCTGCCCAAGACCTATGCCATCACGAACCCCGAACCTGCCGCCGCGATGGTGGCACCGATCATCCGGGTGGTGATCCTTGTTTTTTCGCCCATCGTCACCGTCGTGCGCGGCTTGGTGCGCGGTCTCTTGTGGCTCTTCGGCGTGCGAACCGACCCAGACAGCCATATCCTCGCCCTGCGGGACGAGATTGCCGGTGCGATCCAGCTTGGCCATTTCGAAGGCGCGGTGGAAAAGGATGACCGCGACCGTCTGCTGGGTGCGCTCGACCTCAGCGACCGCACCGTGGAAGAGGTGATGCGGCACCGCAGCCGGATCGAGATGATCGACGGCGACAAGCCGCCGGGCGAGATCCTGACCCAAGCGCTGGCCTCACCCCACACCCGCCTGCCCGTCTATCGCGGCAACGACGAAAACATCCTTGGTGTCATCCACGCCAAGGATCTTCTGCGCGAGGTGGATCGACTGGTGCGCGGGGATGACGGCAACATAGCCTCGATCGCGGATCTCGACATCCTGAAGGTGGCGATGAAGCCCTATTTCGTTCCAGAAACCACGCCGCTGGACGAACAGATGCGCCAGTTCCTGAAGCGGCGCACGCATTTCGCGCTGGTGGTGGATGAATACGGTGCGCTGCGGGGCCTGATCACGCTGGAGGATATTCTCGAGGAAATCGTGGGAGAGATCGCCGACGAATTCGACGTGGAGGAAAAGGAAGTCACCCTCAAGCGCGCCGACAACGGCGATTACCTTGTAGATGGGGCGATGACGATCCGCGATATCAACCGCATGATGGACTGGGGCCTGCCCGATGACGAAGCCAACACCGTTGCAGGGCTTGTGATCCACGAAGCGCAGACCATCCCGAGCGAAGGTCAGGCGTTCAGCTTCCACGGCTTTCGTTTTGAAGTGGCCTCCAAACGCGAAAACCGCCTGATCCGGCTGAAGGTGCGGCGGCTGTGATGGGGGCGAAAGGCGCCGGCATGACGCCTGCGCACCCTGCCGCGCCGCTTCCGGCTATGGCAGATGGCATGGGTGCGGCCTAGAACAAGGCGCAGGGTCTTGCGAGGATGAATATGGACGACGCGCTGGTGATTTTCACGCCTTCGGGCAAGCGGGGGCGGTTCGCGCTCGGCACGCCCGTTCTGACTGCCGCGCGGCAGCTCGGCGTGGATCTCGACAGCGTCTGCGGCGGGCGCGGCATCTGTTCGCGTTGCCAGATTACGCCCGGCCACGGCGAATTTCCAAAACACGGCGTGACCGTTGGCGAAGATGCGCTGAGTGAATGGAACGCGGTCGAAGAGCGCTACAAGCGCGTGCGGGGCCTGATCGACGGGCGGCGCCTTGGATGCCAGGCAAAGGTGCAGGGCGACGTGGTGATCGACGTGCCGCCCGAAAGCCAGGTGCACAAGCAGGTGATCCGCAAATCCGCTGCCGAGCGGGTCATCGCGATGGACCCCGCCACGCGGCTTTTGTACGTCGAGGTGGCAGAGCCCGACATGCACGAACCCACAGGCGATTTCGAACGGCTGGCGATTGCGCTGCGCGATCAGTGGCAGGTGGGCGAGGTGACGGCTGACCTGCACATCCTGCGCCGCCTGCAGCCGGTCTTGCGCAAGGGCAACTGGGCCGTGACCGTGGCGCTGCACAAGGATCACCGCGATGGGCCTGCGCGGATGCTGGATATCTTTGCAGGCTTTCACGAGGGCGGGCTTTACGGTCTGGCAATCGACCTTGGGTCCACCACCATTGCGGCGCACCTTTGCGATCTGCGCGATGGCCGCGTACTGGCATCCTCGGGCCTGATGAACCCGCAGATCCGCTTTGGCGAGGATCTGATGAGCCGGGTCAGCTATGCGATGATGAATCCCGGCGGCGATGTGGAAATGACGGCCGCCGTGCGCACGGCGATCAACGGGCTGATCCAGTCGATCGCCACCGAGGGCGGGGTCGACCCGTCCTCGATCTATGAGATCGTCTTTGTGATGAACCCCGTCATGCACCACCTGCTGTTGGGGATTGACCCGGTGGAGCTTGGTCAGGCGCCGTTCGCGCTGGCCACAAGCGGCAGCCTGTCGCTTGACGCGCGCGATCTGGATCTGCTGGCGGTGAACCGGGCTGCGCGGGTCTATGTGCTGCCTTGCATTGCGGGCCACGTAGGGGCCGATTGCGCGGCTGTTGCGCTGGCGGAAGAGCCGCAGAATTCAAAGGATCTGGTGCTGATCGTCGATGTTGGCACGAATGCCGAGATCCTTTTGGGCAATACGGACCGGGTTCTGGCCTGTTCCTCGCCCACTGGCCCTGCCTTTGAAGGCGCTCAGATCAGTTCGGGCCAGCGCGCCGCCCCCGGTGCCATCGAGCGGGTCGAGATCGACCCCGAGACCAAAGAGCCGCGTTTCCGGGTGATCGGGTCGGATCTGTGGTCCGACGATCCAGGCTTTGCCGAGGCGACAGCCGCCTCTGGCGTCAGCGGCATCTGTGGATCGGGCATCATCGAGGCGGTGGCCGAGATGCGGATGGCAGGGATCGTCGATCCGTCCGGCCTCATCGGATCGGCAGAGCAGGTGCAGACCGCCCGGTTGGTGCCTGAAGGGCGCACGCATTCCTACCTTCTTTACGATGGCAGCGCCGAAGGCGGGCCGCGCATCATGGTGACGCAAGGGGATATTCGGGCCATTCAGCTTGCCAAATCGGCGCTTTACGCAGGCGCGCGCCTCTTGATGGACGAGATGGGCGTTGATGAAGTCGACCGCGTGGTGCTGGCGGGCGCGTTTGGTGCCCACATCAGCCCCAAACACGCGATGGTGCTGGGCATGATCCCGGATGCGCCGTTGAACAAGGTGACAAGCGCGGGCAATGCGGCGGGAACAGGTGCGCGGATCGCTTTGCTGAACAAGGCGGCGCGGGCGGGGATCGAGGCGACCGTGGGCCGGATTCACAAGGTGGAAACCGCCATCGAGCCGCGTTTCCAGGAACACTTTGTTTCCGCAAACGCGATCCCGCACGCCACGGCACCTTTCACCGCCCTTGCCAGCATCGTCACCCTGCCCGTCGTCAGCTTCAACATGGCAGGCGCAGGCTCGGAAGGGCGCAGACGGCGCAGATGACGAAAAATCCTGCTTGCCCTATGCAGGACGGCCTTTTCGTCTACATTGCCGTCAGCCCAAGAACGAGCCGACCCACGTGACAGATGATCCCATTGCGCCCCTTCTCAGACGCATCGCCGCTGGCGACCGCGCAGCGTTTCGGCAGATCTATTCTGATACCGCGCCGAAACTCATGGGAGTCCTCTTGCGTATGTTCGGCAATCGAGCAGAGGCGGAGGATACGTTGCAAGAGGTTTACACACGGGTATGGACGCGGGCAGGCCGCTACGACCCCGATCTTGGTCGGGGGATGAGCTGGCTGATCGCGATCACCCGGAACCTGGCCATCGACCGCCTGCGAAGCCGCCCCAGAACGGCGCAGACCGGCGACGAAGGCGATGAGGCAGAAGCCCTGGCCGATGACAGACCGGGCGCAGAGGCCGGGCTGATCGCACAGGGCGAGGCAAGGCGCGTGGTCGATTGCCTGTCGCAACTGGAACCGGACCGGGCCGCTGCGGTGCGCGGCGCCTATCTGAGTGGGCTCAGCTATCAGCAGTTGGCCGACAAGTACGAGGTGCCGATCAACACGATGCGCACATGGCTGCGACGCAGCCTGATGCGCCTGCGGGAGTGCCTGGAATCATGACCGGGCCAGATGACCTGATCGACGATCTTGGTGGCGGTGACGCGGACGATGCGTTGGCGGGCGAGTATGTGCTGGGCGTACTCGACCTTGCGGACCGCACGGCAGTTGAGCGCAGGATGGCGTCCGATCCCGTTTTTGCCGCTCGGGTCACGAAGTGGGAAGCGCAGTTTTCAGGCCTTGATCCTTCGTTCGCAAAGGCACCGGCGCCAAACCTCTTGCCGCAGATCGAGGCGCGTCTTTTCGGCCTTCCCGAAACGCGCCGCAGCAAAGGCGCTGCGGGTGCTGCGGTTTGGTGGCTGAAGTTGATTGCCGGCGGGGGTTTGGCTGCGGCTGTGGCCGTGGCGGCCCTGTTCCTGGTATCGTCGCCGCAGCTACCGTCGGCGCCAACCGGCCCCGTGCTGACAGTCACGCTGGCTGGTGAGGGCAGCCCCCTCGTCTTTGCTGCACGATACGACGCCAACACAGGTGCCCTGACGGTTGAACGGACCGGCGGCACCCCCGCCGAGGCAGGGCAGGTTCACGAACTGTGGCTGATCGCGGGCCAGGCGGCCCCCGTGCCCCTTGGCCTGATCGACGCAGGCCCGCTGACGCGCACCCTGCCCGATCTTCCCGAAGGCGCGGTTCTGGCTGTCAGTCTGGAACCCGCTGGCGGATCGACCACCGGCGCCCCGACCGGACCGGTTCTGGTAACGGGCGTGGTGACGAGCGAAACCTGACGACTTCGTGATGGTGAGATCCGCGGTGAAACTTCGCCGCAACGCACACCGTTCCTGAACCATCGGGTGGGGATCGTCCCTGCCCGCTGCCAATCAGGAGACCACTCCATGACCTTTCGTTTCGCCCTTGCCGCATGCGCGCTGTCCGCTACCCTTTCGGCGGGTTCGGCCTTTGCCGCCAACCCCGAAGTGGGTGGCGCACCGATGTTCGAAGACAAGAACATTGTCGAAAATGCCGTAAACTCCAAGGATCACACCACGCTTGTGGCCGCAGTGCAGGCAGCGGGCCTTGTCGAAACCTTGTCCGGACCCGGCCCCTTCACCGTTTTCGCGCCAACAAACGAAGCGTTTGCCGCCCTGCCCGCCGGCACGGTTGAAACGCTGCTGAAGCCCGAGAACAAGGACCAGCTTGTGAAAATCCTCACCTGCCACGTGGTCGCAGCCAACGCGATGGCCGAGGCGATCAACAAGATGGTGGCCGATGATGGCGGCAAGCACACAGTAAAGACCGTGGGCGGCTGCGAATTCACCGCCATGGCCAAGGATGGAATGATCATGATCGAGGATGGCCAGGGCGGCGTTGCCACCGTCACCATCGCCGACGTGAAGCAATCCAACGGTGTCATCCATGTGATCGACCGGGTGCTCCTGCCCGCAGGCTGATCAGATCGGATGCGGCGGGCGGGGTGTCACTCCCCCGCCCGTTTCGGGGTTGCCGGTGGCGTTTTACCGCCCCCGCGGGGCCATCGGCGACAAAGGGCCACCTTTCGGGGTGGCCCTTTCCCGCTTTCCGGGGGGAATCGCTTGCCCGAACGGCGCGCGCAAGGTTACCTTTTTCGCCGTATAGCCAAAGGTTTTCATCATGCTTCAGCGCGTTTTCATCTGCATCTTCGCATGCCTTCTGTCCGCCCCGATTGCACAGGCCGAGGGAAAATCCATCATCGTTCTGGATGCCTCGGGCTCCATGTGGGGCCAGATTGACGGGCGCCCGAAGCTCGAGATTGCGCGCGAGGCGCTGGCCACGGTGCTGGCGACCGTGCCGCCCGATACCGAACTTGGCCTTATCGCCTATGGCCACCGCGAGAAGGGAAGCTGCGCCGATATCGAGCTTCTGGTGCCACCCGGTCCCGGCACGGGCCCCGCAATCGCGGCGGCCGCCAACGGGATGTCCTTTCTTGGCAAGACACCGCTGACGGAAGCCGTGCGCGAAGCTGCCGCCGCACTGCGCTCGACCGAGGAAAAGGCAACCGTGATCCTGATTACCGACGGGATCGAGACCTGCAACGCCGACCCCTGCGCATTGGGCCGCGAGCTGGAGGCCTCGGGCGTGGATTTCACCGCTCATGTCGTGGGCTTCGGCTTGACGGCGGATGAGGGGCGGCAGGTGGCCTGCCTCGCCGAGAACACAGGCGGCCTTTATATCGAGGCCAAGGATGCGGGCACGCTGGCCGAAGCGCTTGAAACCACCGTGGCCAGCAATGTGGGCCCCGCGCCAGAGCCTGCGCCCGCCCCGCCACCCGAGCCGCCAAAGCCCGCGGCCCTTGATCTGAACCTCGCGCCAAGCGTTCTGCTTGCCCCCGGTGGACCAAAGTTTGATGTGACGTCCGGCCCCTACTATGAAGTGTTCCCCGTTGATGCCTCAGGCACCGTCGGTTCTGCCATCGTTCAGCGGTACGACGTGGTGCCCCTGCTCGTCGAGCCCGGACGCTATCTGGTCCGCGTGACGAAGGATCAGGCGGTCGCCGAGAGCGACGTGACGGTTACCGCGGATGTGCTGGCAACGCCGGAACTGGTTTTGAATGCTGGTTATCTGACGGTCCGTCCCTTGGGTTTCGAAGGCGGTCCGGTAGAGGATGGCGCGTCGGTGACACTGCGCTTTTCTGACGGGCGCGAGACGGGCGACTACGGTGCAGCCACGCGGCTTTTGCCTGCAGGCGATATCGGGGTGACGGTGCAGGTGGGTCAGGCCACTGCCACGCTGAGCATCCCGCTCGCCGCTGGCGCCAGCATCACGCAGGACGTGATCGCAGCAAGCGGCGTGGCCGTGATCAACACCTTCTATGTTGAGGGGATGTCGATGGAGGATATCGGCCAATCCGTGACCATCCTTGCGGGTAAACAATCGCTGGACGGCGGCCGCGAAACGGTGACGGGCGGATACGGGGATGCGCAAGCCTACACCCTGCCCCCCGGCGACTATGTGGCACGGGTAGAGATGGGGCTTGCCGCAACCGATGTCCCCTTTGCCGTGAAGGCCGGAGAGCGGGTTGAAATCGCCGCCGTGGTCAATGCGGGTGTGCTGTTTGCGACGGCGGCAGAGGCAAGCGCGATCGAGCTTTTCGCGGCCAAGAAGGATATTCAGGGGAACCTTCGCTCGATGCGGTTCCAGTATGGCGATACCCTGCAGGTCACCACGCCGCCCGGCGATTACATCGTGCGCGCCACACGTGGCGATGTGGTGACCGAGGCGCCGGTCACCGTCACGGCGGGCGAGCGCAGCGAGGTGACCGTACCCTGAGGCGCTGCTTGACGCAGCGCAGGCCTTGGCTTACCTGAAAGCCGACGCGGGTGTAGCTCAATGGCAGAGCAGAAGCTTCCCAAGCTTACGACGAGGGTTCGATTCCCTTCACCCGCTCCAGCACACAGCTAAGATCGGCCTGTTTGGACAGCTTCTTGACCTGCTGTGACAGTCAGGTGGTGCGCTGAAGCGCCTTCTTCGGCGATGCTTCAGTCGTATGCGCGCTCTTTTCGACTTCCTCGATCAGATTGTTCCGGATGATGCCACGTCTGTCGTCGGCGTCTTCGACCGGCTTGATGTGGGTTTCCGGCAACGTCCTGAGTTTCGCAATTTTGGCGGGCAGATCAGCGACAGAGGTCTGGAAGGCCTTCGGCTGTACCTCCAGCATGTCGAGGCGTTTGCCATCCTCAAACATGCCGCAACCCGTTCAAAATGGGGTTTAGGCTTTTCCGTGCCAATGCAATGTTCGGCATCGATATCACGAAAAATGCAGTCTGCGGTCGCTCCGCGAAGCAGGCTTTCCGTCCGCGCGTTCAGCGTCTAACACCGTGATAGATATCAACAGGAGTTTTCATGTCCGACAAAATCATCCGCCACGGGATCGGCCCGCGCATGTCAGAGGCCGTCTGCTACAACGGAATTGTCTGGGTCGCGGGTCAGGTTGGCAAAGAGGGTGCATCCGTCACAGAACAAACGCGCGGCTGTCTGGCGGAAGTGGACCGTATCCTCGCCGCTGCGGGCACCGACAAGACACGCATCCTGTCAGCGCAGATCTGGCTGGCGGACATGGCGGACTTCAAGGAAATGAACGCCGTCTGGGATGCCTGGGTCGCACCCGGCCACACCCCCGCCCGCGCAACGGGCGAAGCCAAGCTTGCAGCACCGGGCTATCTGGTCGAGGTGATCGTGACGGCGGCCCTGGCCTGAGGCGGGCCTCCGCGCTCAGCCCCCCGGGTTCCGCGAACGGGGGGCGATCTACACCTTCAGGTAGGCGACAAGCGCTGCGGTTGATCCATCCTTTCCCTCTGTGCCAACCTTGCACTCAAGTACCGGCTGCAGCGCTACCGCCAGTTCCTTGCCCAGTTCCACCCCCCACTGATCGAAGGAATTTATCCGCAAAATCACCCCTTCGACGAACACCCGGTGTTCATAAAGGGCGATGATCTGGCCCAAGACAAAGGGTGTCAGCTTTGGATAGGCCAGCGTGATCGAGGGGCGGTTGCCGGGAAAGACACGGTGGCGCGCCTGACGGTCAAGCTCTGCCCCCGTCAGGCCCTTCTTCGCCATGATCGCAGTGGCCTCCTCAAGGCTGCGCCCGCGCAACAGCGCCTCGGATTGTGCAAGGCAGTTCGCCACCAGCAAAAGATGCTGATGCGCGAGATCCGGCTCGTGTCCTTCGCGTGCGACAAGAAATTCGCACGGGATCACGCGGGTGCCCTGATGGATCAACTGGTAGAACGCATGCTGCCCGTTCGTTCCCGGCTCGCCCCAGACAACAGGGCCAGAGTTCACGGCAAGGTCTGTGCCGTCCATCGCCACACGCTTGCCATTCGATTCCATCTCAAGCTGCTGTAGGTAAGCGGGCAGGCGTGACAGGCGCTGATCATAGGGCAGAACGGCCCGCGTGGCATAGCCGCAGATTTGGTTGTGCCAGATGCCCACCAGCGCCAGAAGAACGGGCAGGTTCTGCGACAACGGCGCCGCGCGGAAATGATCGTCCATCGCGCGCCCGCCGGCCAGAAACGCGTCAAACCG
Source organism: Rhodobacterales bacterium (assembly GCA_038251625.1). GTDB lineage: Bacteria > Pseudomonadota > Alphaproteobacteria > Rhodobacterales > Rhodobacteraceae > JBBQXK01. The sequence goes on along the minus strand of JBBSBE010000074.1, from coordinate 9,007 downwards.
CTCTGGCCCGACCGCCAGCATCAGGCCAAGTCCAATCGGCCCCCACAGGGAATAGCGGCCTCCCACCCAATCCTCGAAACCGAACACACGTTCAGGATCAATGCCAAATGCCGCCGTCTTTTCCGCCGCGGTCGAGACGGCTGCAAATTGCGCTGCCGGATTGACGACCTTGATGCCCATCCACCGCTTCGCCGTCTCGGCGTTGGTCATCGTCTCGATCGTGGTGAAGGTCTTGGAGGCCACAATTACCAGCGTCGTTTCCGGGTTCAGCCGCTTCAGCGTGTCGTGGATATGTGCGCCATCGACGTTCGAGACATAGTGCACACGCGGGCCATCATGATAAGGTGCCAACGCCAGCGTGGCCATCGCAGGGCCAAGATCCGACCCCCCGATCCCGATGTTCACCACATCGGTGATCGGCCCGCCCTGCCCCCGGAAACGGCCCTGCCGCACATCCGCAGCAAAATCGGCCATGCGCACACGCGTCGCGCGCACCGCAGGCATCACGTCCTGCCCGTCAACCACGATCACGGCATCATTCCCGGCACGCAGCGCCGTGTGAAGCACCGCACGGCCTTCGGTTTCGTTGATCTTTGCACCCTCGAACATCGCGGCGCGCTTGGCAGCAAGGCCCGCGCCTTCTGCGAGGCCGATCAACAGATCGCGGGCATGGGTGTCGATTGCAGTTTTGGAAAAATCGAGCAGCATCTCGTCAGCGCGGGCCGAAAACGCCGTGGCGCGCGCGCTATCCTTGAAAAGGTCAAGGATCGTTGTCCCTTGCGTCGCGGCGCGATGCGCCCGCAGCGTTGCCCAATGATCCTGCATGGTCTACTCCGCCCAGTGAATGGTTGCCTCGTCCAGCACGGCGCGCACCGGCGCTTCCGCAACCGGCAGGCTGGCGGCGCGTTCCAGTGCGGCACGCTTCTCAGCCCCTGTAATCAGGATATGCGTGTGCATTGCGCCCTTCAACACCGGGGCCGTCAACGTGATGCGCGGCTCGCCCGCCGCATCGGCCCGCAGCGCCATCAGGATCGGCGCATCCGATGCCAATGCTTCGGCCAGCCGATCCGCCCCCGGGAACAGTGACGCGGTGTGCATATCCGTCCCCATGCCCAGCAAAAGAACGGAAATAGGCAGATGCGGGTGCAGGCCTTCGGACAGCGCTTCCAGCGCGTCTTCTGGCGTGCCCTCAGCATAAAGCGGCGCATAGCCTGCTGCCGCCGCCTTGCCTGTCAGCAACCGCTCTCGCAAAAGCCGCGTGTTGGACCGTGGGCTGTCTTCGGGCACCCATCGTTCATCGTTCAGGAAGACCGTGACAGAGGGCCAGTCGATATCGACACCAGACAGCGTATCGAAAATCGGCCCCGGCGTCGTGCCGCCCGGCACACAAAAGCTCGCGTGGCCATCACGGCGCAGGAAATCGGCCAATTGCCCGGCGATGGTGTTGGCCAGACTGAGGAACAGAAAATCGCGGTCGGGGTATTCCTGAATATTCATTCACGAATGTCCCGCCAGCGCCGCCCATCCTTGTGCATCAGCATCAATGCGTCGTCCGGCCCGGACGACCCTGAGTCGTAGCCTTGCGGTCGGTCGCCGCGCGCCTCCCATCCTTCGATGATCGGATCGGCCCAGGCCCAGGCGGCCTCTACCTCATCGCCCCGCATGAACAGCGTCTGGTTGCCCCGGATCACATCCATGATGAGCCGCTCGTATGCGTCGGGAATGTCCGTGCCCTCTTCCCCCAGCGCGATGGCAAAGGACATGTCCAGCGGCACCTGTGTCAGGCGCATGCCACCGGGGCCGGGTTCCTTGATCATCACCATCAGGTTCATCCCCTCATTGGGCTGCAACCGGATGACCAGCACGTTTTCACGCCAGCCCTTGGCATCGTCAAAAATCGAATGCGGCGGCTCCTTGAACGTGATCGCAATCTCGGACGCGCGCGCGCGCAACCGCTTGCCGGTGCGCAGATAAAAGGGCGTCCCGCTCCACCGCCAGTTGGCAATCTTGACCTTCAGCGCAACGAAGCTTTCCGTGCGGCTTTGCGGGTTCTCCGCGTGTTCCAGATAGCCACCGCTCTTGCCATTGGCCAGATACTGCCCCCGCACGATATTACCCGGCGCCACAGGCTCCAACGCACGGATCACCTTAAGCTTTTCGTCGCGCACGGCATTGGGATCAAAGTGATACGGCGGCTCCATCGCAATCAGGCACAGCAATTGCATCATGTGGTTCTGCACCATGTCACGCATGGCGCCAGACTTGTCATAATAGGCTCCGCGCCCCTCGACGCCCACGGTTTCGGCCACGGTGATCTGCACGTGATCAATGTACTGCGCCTTCCAGATCGGCTCGAACAGGATGTTGGCGAAGCGTACCGCCATCAGGTTCTGCACGGTTTCCTTGCCCAGATAATGGTCGATCCGGTAAATCTGGCTTTCCGAGAAATGCTTGGCCAAGGTGTTGTTCAACGCCTGCGCAGACGCCAGATCACGCCCGAAGGGTTTTTCGACCACGATGCGGGCCTTGCTGCCCGCGATTCGCTTGTCATGCAGGCGCTCTGCCAACGCCCCGAACAGTGACGGCGCCACCGAGAAGTAGAAGGCCTGCACCACATCCTTGCGCATCAGCGCCTTCAGCGCATCCCATCCGCCCTCGCCGGTGGCGTCAATCGCCACATAGGTGATGCGGGTCAGAAACTCGGCGATCCTGTCCTTGTCCTGTTTGTCCTTCGACACGAATTCCTTGATCGCCTCGCCCACGGTGTTGCGAAAGGCGTCTTCCGTCATCTCGCTGCGGGCAGCGCCGACGATGCGGGCATCCTCGGGCATCTGCCCGGCCCAGAAACGGCGATAGAGACCGGGGAAAATCTTGCGGCGGGCAAGGTCACCGGTGCCACCGAAGATCACCAGATCAAAGGGATCGACCGGAATAACGCGCGATACCATGGTTTTCCTCGCTTTCCGGCAGGCGCCCCGTTAGCGCTAACCTCGCGCTTTCTAGGGCTTGCGCGCCGGCAAGTCCAGCAGGCGAGCGAGGGCCATCATGCCTCCAGTTCGGCATCCCAGTAAAGGTAATCGAGCCAACTGCCGTGCAGATAGTTGGGCGGAAACCGCCGACCATGCGCCTGCATTTCGTCTGCTGTCGGCGCGCGGGGCTTTTGTGCCAGATGAAATCCCACCTGCCGCAGCGTACGCGATCCCTTGCGCAGATTGCACGGCGAGCAGGCAGCAACCACATTTTCCCAACTCGTCTGGCCGCCACGCGACCTTGGCAGAACATGGTCAAATGTCAGATCGCCCTTGGCGCCGCAGTACTGGCAGCAGAATGCGTCCCTCAGAAAAAGATTGAAGCGCGTGAAGGCTACGCGCTTCTGGGGTTTCACATAATCCTTCAGCACCACCACCGAGGGGATGCGTATCTCTTGCCTCTGGCTTCGGACAGTCTGGTCGTACTCCGCCACGATCTGCACCCGGTCAAGGAAAGCAGCCTTGATCGCCTCCTGCCACGGCCAAAGTGACAGCGGATAGTAGCTGAGCGGGCGATAATCGGCGTTCAGCACCAGCGCAGGGTAGTGCTTCAGCGCAGAGGGTTCGCGCACGAAGGTGGTTCTGAATTCGACGTCCATCTGCCTGTTCGCTCCGTTCGCGCGAGGGCCATCCGTTGAGTTCCTGCGCGGGTCATCCGGCCCACGTTAACGAAACTATATATGGCGTTTTCCGCCTGACAAGCCCCGTGATATTGCCACGATGTTGCGCGTAGGGCTAACGCGGCAAGGTGACGATGATGTGAAAGTCACCCGGGCAGGCGTTCGGCAAGAAAGCTCAGTGTTGCCGACAGGCCATCGGGCGCGATCCCGTGCCCGGTACCGCGCATCACATGGCCGTACGTTTCGAAATCGGCGGCCACAAGCGCGTTGCCCGCGCGGCCCATATCCTCGAACGGTACGACCGGGTCCTGATCGCCGTGGATCAGCAGGATGGGGGGCCGCGACAGGGCCTCGTCCGTCAGCCGTTCGGGCACCAAAAGCCGCCCCGCGATGGCCACGACCGCCGCCACCGGCGCCGCACGGCGCGGCGCCACATGCAGGCTGATCATCGCCCCTTGCGAAAATCCGACCAGCGCCAGCGCTTCGGGCTCCAGCCCCGCCTCGGCCAGTTGCGCATCCAGAAACCCGTTCAGCATTTCGGCAGCACGGATAAGACCGGCCGCAGCGTCCGCCTCGGACGATCCGTCAAGCCAGGGAATGGGAAACCACTGCCGCCCGATCGGATTGCCGCTGCAGGGGTCGGGTGCATCCGGGGCCAGAAAAGCCGTATGCGGCAGATGGGGCGCCAGCGGATCGGCGAGCCCCAGAAGATCGGCCCCGTCCGCCCCGTACCCGTGCAGGAACACGACAAGGCTTTTCGCCTGCCCGCTTGCCGCCGCACGATGCCCGAATGTCAGTGTCACCGGATCCCCTCCCGCTCGGTCGAGACGTGGTAATAGGCCCAGAGAAGCCGCGCCGCCACGCCACGCCAGGGCGACCAGGCCTCGGCCATCGCGCGGGCGGCTTTTTCCTTGGGGCGTTCCTCCAGCCCAAAGAGCCGCCGCATCGCCTCTTGCAGGGCCAGATCGCCGGGCGCGAACACGTCGGCTCGGCCAAGCGAAAACATGGAATAGATCTCTGCCGTCCAGGGCCCGATGCCAGGCACCGCGACCAGCGTGGTGATCACCTCCTCGGTCGGTGCCTTGCGCAACGCCTCAAAATCAATTTCTGCCGCAGCCAGCGCCCGCCCGTAACGCGCCTTTTGGCGGCTAAGCCCGCAGGCGCGCAGTTCTTCGTCGGCAGCACCGGCCAGGCGCGCCGGATCGGTATAGCCTGCCGCCTCTAGCCGCGCCCAGATTGCATCAGCGGACGCCACGCTGACCTGCTGGCTGACAATGGCGTCAAAAAGGGCGGTGAACCCATCCTCGCGCCGCCGCAAAGGCAGAGGGCCGGTCAGCCCGTAGGCATGGGCAAAGCGCGGTTCTTTGGCGCACAGCCAATCCGCCCCTTCGGACACGCAGGCCTCTGACATGATGATCCGTCCAACCATGGGCAACAGGGGTAACGGGAATCACGGGATACCGAAAGACCCTTGCAGACACGTGATCCATGTCCTTTGGAATGAAAGCGCACGTGCATTTTTCGTCTTGAGGGTGCCCGGGCACGGGCCTAAGCCTGTCGCCATGACCGATGCAACCCTTCCCATTGCCGACGATTCACGCGCACGCCGCAACGTCTGGGTCCTTGTGGCAGCGCAGGCGATCCTCGGCGCGCAGATGCCGATGATCTTTACCATCGCAGGGCTTGCCGGGCAGACGCTGGCCTCGAACCCCTGCTGGGCAACGCTGCCGATCTCGTTGACGGTGATCGGCTCGATGCTGGCGGCGAATCCCCTGTCAGCGGTGATGCAGCGCTGGGGCCGCCGCGCGGGCTTTGTGCTTGGTGCGATGTCGGGGGCCATCGGGGCCGCGATCGGCGCCTACGGCCTTGCCCTGCACTCCTTCCCGATCTTCCTGCTCGGCGCCTTCTTCACCGGCGGATACATGAGCGCGCAAGGCTTTTACCGCTTTGCCGCCGCCGATACCGCATCCGAGGCGTTTCGGCCGAAGGCCATCTCCTGGGTGATGGCCGGGGGCCTTTTGTCGGCGGTGCTGGGGCCGCAGCTTGTTAAGGTAACCGCGATGGGCATGGCCGTGCCCTTCCTTGGCACCTACATCGCGGTGATCGTGCTGAACCTCTGCGGCGCGTTCCTCTTTGCCGCGCTCGATATCCCGAAGCCGCGCCCGCCACAGGCAGGCGACGCGCGCGGACGCTCGCGGTTTGAACTTCTCCGAACCCCCCGCATCGCCGTCGCCGTGATCTGCGCGACCGTATCTTACGCGCTTATGAACCTTGTGATGACCTCTTCTCCCCTCGCCGTCGTGGGCTGCGGCTTCCAGACCTCGGATGCAGCCGACGTCGTATCGGCGCATGTGGTGGCGATGTATCTGCCGTCCTTCTTTACCGGACATGTCATCGCCCGGATCGGGGTCGAGCGTGTGGTGGCCATCGGCCTTGTCATCCTCGCCGCGGCGGGGGCCGTTGCGCTGACGGGGTTCGAGTTGCCGAATTTCTTTGGCGCGCTGATCCTGCTCGGCATCGGCTGGAACTTCGGCTTCATCGGCGCCACCACGATGCTGGCAGGCGCGCACCGGCCCGAAGAGCGTGGCCGGATGCAGGGCATGAACGATTTCATCGTTTTTGCCGGGGTGACGATGGCGTCCATCTCTTCGGGCGGGCTGATGAATTGCTCGGGCAGTTCGGTGCATGCGGGCTGGCAGGCGGTGAATATCGCGATGCTGCCGTTCCTTGTCTTGGCCGGGGGCGCGCTTATCTGGCTTTGGCTGCGGCCAGCCGCACGTGACCCGGTTACACCCGGCCTGTAGCGGCGGCCCAGAGAAGCAGGCTTCGCCGCCTGAATTCCGACAGGCCGAGCGCGCCCTCTTCGATCCGCCGGGGATCGGCGACCGCCTGACGCAAGATCGGCCCCGCCGTCCAAGCGGCCAAGGCAGCCGCGCCAACAACGCCCCGCCCCGCGCGGCCCCGGGCAAGCCAGCCGAGCCCCTCACGCGCCAGCCCCCTTGTATCACCCGCAGGCAAGGGCACCCTGCCCCGAGCCACAAGCTCCGGCACCGCGCGGAAATAGCCGGCCAATGCAGCCGCCCGACCCAGATCCCGCGCGGGTGCCTCGGCCTCCGGTGGCGCGCCAACGGCCTCCGCCGCCAGCCACATCAACCCGCCCCCCGTCGCCTCAAGATAGGCCACCAGCGACGGGCTGTCCGCAAAAGGTACGGCCTCGCGGTCCAGCGCCCGCGCGTCGATCAGGCGCAGGAACGTGGCCTCTGGCAGTCCGGCCGCGTCCATCAGATCGCGCAAAGGCCCCGCAACTTCATGCGCGCGGCGATGCGGTTCGGTCACCACGTCGCGCCAGAATTGCAGCCGCATCTCGGCGATCAGCGGCTCGGCAGAGGCCCAGGGCGCACGCGCCACCTCCAGATTGAAGGCATAGAGCGGCAGAAGCTGCGCCCGTGCCGCAAGCGGGGCCGCCATCACGGCAGCGAACCTGTCGGGATCGCCGCGCGCAACCAGCGCCGCGCAGGCGTCAAGGGTCATGCGTCCCCCTCAGGGATCGCGCCGTCACTGATCAGCTTCCACGTGACGGCGTCGAGCAGCGCCTCGAAGGACGCGTCCACGATGTTGGCCGACACCCCCACGGTCGACCAGCGCCGCCCCGCGCTATCCTCGCTGTCGATGATGACGCGCGTCACAGCTTCAGTGCCGCCTTGGGTGATGCGGACCTTGAAATCCACCAGCCGCACGTCATCAATCGCGGCCTGATAGGGCCCAAGGTCCTTGGCCAGCGCCTTTGCCAGCGCGTTCACCGGGCCACGGTCGGTGCCCGTCTCATCCATCGACTCGCTGACCGACAGCATCTTCCGCGCGCCGATTTTTACCACGACCACGGCCTCGGACAGGCTGACCATGCGGTCATACTTGTTCTTGCGCCGCTCCACCGTCACCCGGTAGCGCTTCACCTCGAAGAACCGGGGCAGCAGGCCAAGCTCGGCCCGCGCCATCAATTCGAAACTGGCCTGCGCGCCGTCATAGGCATAGCCCTGCTCTTCCCGCGTCTTCACGACCTCCAGAATGCGCCCGAGCCGCGCATCCCCGGGCGCCACCTCGATCCCGGCATCGGCAAGGCGGGCGCGGAGGTTGGACTGACCCGCCTGATTGCTCATCGGGATAACGCGGGCATTGCCGACCGTTGCAGGGTCGATGTGTTCGTAGGTGGCGGGATCCTTCAGGATCGCGCTGGCGTGCAGCCCGGCCTTGTGAGCGAAGGCGGAGGCGCCGATGTAGGGGGCCGCACGAAGGGGCACGCGGTTCAGGATATCGTCAAGCATCCGCGAGGTGCGCAGAAGGCCCGCCAGCGCGTCCGGCGTCACCCCCGTCTCGAACCGGCTGGCGTAGGGTTCCTTCAGCAGAAGCGTCGGGATCAGCGTCGTCAGGTTCGCGTTCCCGCAGCGCTCGCCCAAGCCATTCAGCGTGCCTTGGATCTGCCGGGCGCCCGCGTCGACGGCGGCGAGGGAGCCTGCGACGGCGTTGCCGGTATCATCGTGGCAATGGATGCCGAGCCGCGCGCCGGGGATGCCTGCCGCGATCACCTCGGATGTCACGCGGCCGATTTCGGCGGGCAGCGTGCCGCCGTTGGTGTCACAGAGAACGATCCATCGGGCGCCTGCGTCGAGGGCGGCCTGCAGGCAGGACAGGGCGTAGCCGGGATCGGCGCGGTAGCCGTCAAAGAAGTGCTCGGCGTCGAACAGCGCCTCGCGGCCCTTTGCCACCACATGGGCGAAGGAGGCGCGGATGTTGGCGAGGTTTTCCGCGAGGCTGACCCCGAGGGCGGTGGTGACGTGGAAGGGGTGGGTCTTCCCGACGAGGCAGACGGCGGGGGTGGCGGCATCCAGAACGGCGGCCAGAACGTCATCATTGCCCGCCGAGCGGCCCGTCCGCTTGGTCATCCCGAAGGCCGTCATGGTGGCGCGGGTGGTCGGTGCTGCGCGGAAAAACTCGCTGTCGGTGGGGTTCGCGCCGGGCCAGCCGCCTTCGATGTAATCGACCCCGAGGGCATCGAGGGCCGCCGCGATGCGGACCTTCTCGGCGGCGGAAAACTGCACGCCGTGGGTTTGCTGGCCATCGCGAAGGGTGGTGTCGAAGAGGGAGAGTCTTTCGCGGGTCATGGGCGCGTCCAAGGGCTGTCGCACGTGTGGACAGAAATCGGGGTGAGGGATTTCAAGGCGTTACAGGCGCGGTTTAACCTTTGGGTAGGAATTGGGGCCGCAGCGAATTCCGCCGGACCGCCCGGGCGTTTCGCCCGGGCAGCGCCCGTCACGCCCCCCCGGGGCGGGCGCTTCGCACCCTCCCCGGCGTGCCGGGCGC
>JBBSBE010000073.1:0-19671 GCA_038251625.1 Rhodobacterales bacterium | reverse complement strand
GATGCTACGCACGCTGGAGGTTGTGGCGGGCGGGGCGACGGTGCAGGCGAATGGCCAGCTTGCAAGCGCGGGCAGCACGATCACGGCAAAGCTTGCCTTTCCCGATCTGGCCGTGCTGGGCGGTGGCTATCGCGGCCGTCTTACCGCGGATGCGAGCTTTGACGGCACGCCGGCGGCAGGGGCGATCACGCTGAACGGGCTGGGGCGCGATCTGGCGGTGGGGCAGCCGCAGGCGGACCGCGCGCTGGCGGGAGAGACGGCACTGGATATTGCCGCGGGCTTTGCGGGCGAGCGCGTGACGGTGACGCGGGCGAACCTGTCGAACCCGCAGGCAGCGGTGCAGGCCAAGGGGGTGTATGACCCGGCAGGCAGCGATCTGACGGTCAAGGCGGATGTGCCGCGACTGGCCGTGCTGGGCGGTGCCTATCGCGGGGCGCTGAACGCGACCGCGCGGCTGACGGGCACGCAGGCCGATGGCAGGCTGGTGATGGATGGTCTGGGGCGCGATCTGGCTGTCGGGCAGGCGCAGGCGGATGCGCTGTTGGCGGGCGACAGCGTGCTGGCGGTGCGGCTGGCGCTGGCTGGGCAGCGGGTGCAGATCGAGCAGGCCGAGATCGGCAACGGGCAGCTTTCGGCAAATGTGACGGGCAGCTACGATCCGGCAGGCAGCGACCTTGCGCTGACTGCCGATCTGCCCCGGCTGGCCGTGATGGGCGCGGGCTATGGCGGCGCATTGCGCCTGTCCGCCGCGCTGACGGGCACGCCAGAGGCCGGGCGTCTGGCGCTGGACGGTGTGGCGCGCGATCTGACGCTGGGCCAGCCACAGGCGAACCGGCTGTTGCGCGGTGACAGCACGGTGACGGTGCGGCTGAACCTGCGCGACCGGAGACTGCAGGTCGAGGATGCGCGGATCGTCAACCCGCAGATCACCGCCAGCGCGACCGGCAGCGTAAGCGAGGCCGAGCGGCGGGTGGCGCTGGAGGCGCGGCTGGCGAACCTCGCGCTGATCCTGCCCGAGTTTCCGGGCGCGGTAACCCTTGGCGGCACGATCGCCGAGACGGGCGGCGATTATGCGCTGGACCTGCAGGCCACGGGCCCGGGGCAGATCGACGCCACGGCAAAGGGCACGCTGGGGCGCAATTTCCGCACCGGGGCGCTGCGGATCGCAGGGTCGGCGCAGGCGGCGCTGGCCAACGCGTTTCTGGGCAGCCGGGCGGTTTCGGGGCCTGTCAGTTTTGACCTCGGGCTGAATGGCCCGCTTGCGCTGGCCTCGCTTTCCGGCCCGGTGCGGCTGACAGACGGGCGGTTCAGCGACCCGTCGTTACCCTTCTCGCTGGAGGGGTTGCGCGCGACCGCCACGCTGGGCGGGTCGAGTGCCGCGCTTGATGTGGGGGCCAATGTATCGACCGGGGGCAGCATCGGGGTAACGGGTCGGGTGGGGCTGGCAGCCCCTTATGCCGCCGATCTGGCGGTGCAGTTGCGCGACGTAGAGGTGCGCGATCCGCAGCTTTATACTGCCACGCTGCGGGGCGATCTGGGGATTTCGGGGCCGCTCACGGGTGGGGCCACGATTTCGGGCACCGTGCGGCTGGGCACGACGGAATTGCGCGTCCCCTCGACCGGGCTTGGCGGGGGCGGGGATCTGCCGGGGCTGAAGCATGTGAACGAACCCGCGCCAGTGCGCACCACACGGGTGCGCGCGGGTCTGTTGGAGGCGGCGGCGCAGGCGGGGCGGACAAGCTCCGCGCGGCCCTTCGGTCTTGACCTCACGATCCGCGCGCCCAATCAGGTGTTCGTGCGGGGGCGCGGCCTTGACGCCGAACTGGGCGGGCAGGTCTACATCGGCGGCACCACGGCCAACGTGATTCCGCGGGGCGGGTTACAACTGGTCCGTGGGCGGCTTGATATCCTGGGCAAGCGGTTGACGCTGGATCGTGCCTCGCTCGACCTTCAGGGCGATCTTGTGCCCTATCTTGATGTAGCAGCCTCGACCGAAAGCGACGGGGTAACCAGTTCAGTGCTGATCACCGGGCGGGCGGATGCGCCGGTGGTCAGCTTCACATCCTCGCCCCAGTTCCCGCAAGAGGAAGTGCTGGCGCGGCTTCTGTTCGGCAAAGGCATCCAGAACATCTCGGCCCTGCAGGCGGCGCAACTGGCAAGTGCGGTGGCCACGTTGGCCGGGCGCGGCGGCGACGGGATCGTGGGGCGGCTGCGCAAGGGATTTGGGTTGGACGATCTGGACATCGCGACGGACGAGAACGGCGGCGCGTCGGTCCGGGCGGGCAAGTATCTGTCGAAGAACCTTTATTCGCAGGTCGAAATCGGGCAGGACGGCAAGAGCGCCGTGAACCTCAATCTCGATTTGCGCAAGGGTGTCACTGCGCGCGGTAGCGTCGACAGTGACGGAAACGCCGGGATCGGTGTGTTCCTCGAACGGAACTACTGACCGAACCCGGCAATCTTTTCAGGCTTAGTGGCTGCCGGAATTGCTGTCGTTGCTGGACGCAATCAGGGCCGCCGCAGCCAGCACGGCGACGCCGGCTGCAACGGCACCACCGGCGCCAAGGCCACCGAGGCTGCGCGCGCTGCCCACGGGGATCACGACGCCAACGGTCGGGCAGCTTCCATCCGCGTTCCGCGGATTTTCGCACTCGTCGACGGCGCCAAGACCGCCGGCGTGGGCGAAGGACGTTGCCATCAACAGGATGAAAGCCGACATCACGCTCTGCTTCATCTTCATTATCCTTCCATAGGGGGAACACACCTCGTTCTAATTCGTCTTAGTACGCGTGCTTTCGTCGGGTCAAGTCTGGTGGAGACAATTGCGCCTATTGAGCGGCATTCGTTCCGGACTGCGGCAAGTTTGCGCCGGTCAAGAGGGCCGAAGCATCGGCAATGCCTAAAACGCGCTCAGGTTGTTCATGGGATGGCACGCTGCAACCGGGTGCACAGGGCTGGCGCGCGTCATGTTCCCGGGCCGAGTTCCGCATCGACGGCTGCACCCAGCAACACGGCATAGGCCGACAGGTAGAACCACACCAGAAACGCCGCAACCGCCCCGATGGAGCCGTAGATCTGGTTGTAATTCGCGAAATTGGCCAGATAAAACACGAACCCCCGCGAGGCAGCGACCCAAAGCACCACCGCTGTAACCAGACCGGGCGTCATGAAGCGGCTCGGGCGGGCCTGATGATGCGGGCCGATGCGGTAGATGATGGCGATCGACATCACCAGGAGCGCGAGGCCAAGGACCAGATTTGCCGAACTCAAAAGCCAGGCCTGCAATTCGCCCAAGGGCAAAAACCGGATGGCCAGCGGTGCCACGACCATCAGCGTCATCGCCAGAAGCGCCAGAACCACCAGAACCAGCGTCAACAGAAAGGCCTGCAGAACATGCCGCAAGCCGCTGCGCGGGGGCAGACCGTGGATCGCGTTCAACCCCTGGATCAGCGCAGCCACACCCGCCCGCGCCGACCAGATGGCAAGCCCGGTGGACAGAAGGCTGGCCCAACCAAGGTTGCGGTTGGCGGTTGCCAGCAACCCCTCGACCTGACTTGAGATCAGCAGAAAGGCATCGGGCGGCAGAAACCGCTCAACCGGCGCCAGTTGTTCGCGGATCACCACGGGATCGGCGGCGTAGCCCCAGATCGTGATGATCGCGGTGATCGCGGGAAAGAGCGCCAGAAAGCCGAAGAACGCGACCCCCGCCGCCACCAGCCCCAGATCGCGGGAATCCGGGCGCGTCCAGATGCGGAGGATGCGCCGCCAAAGCGGCGCCTGCGGATCGCCCGGACTGGTCAACGCCCCGGGGCCGCGTGGCAGGGGCGAACCGGGATGTCGCAGGGGTGGCGCGGGCGGCGGGCGGTTGGCATGGGCACCTAGCCCCGCAAGCGCTTGACGGTGATATGGCCAAGCTTCGGGCCAACCCATTGCCGCGATTGGCGCAGGGTCGTGCCCTGGAACCAGAAATCATTGGTGAAGCTGCCGCTGGCGCCGGTGCAGGTTTCCTGTACGTGACGGGCGGAATATCCGCGTTCGACGATGGTCAGCGTCTCGGTGCCCGTCTGCGCCAGCGTGCAGGTAAAGCGGTCGCGCAGCACCTGATCCTCGCCGCCGAGGGTCACGTAAACCCGTTCATGCGCGCCGCCACCGCCGGCGGCCAGACGCGCCAGCCCCGGCACCACCGCCCCCATCAGATCGGGGCCGAGGCCGCGGGTGGCGACGATCACGCCCTGCCGCAACGCGACCGTCTTGCCATCGGCCGAAGACCAGGTTTCCACGCCTGCGTTCTGCCCGATCTGGAATACCAGCGCGTTGGCGTTGGTTTGTTCCAGTACGATCAGATCAAGCGGCAAGGGGTAGGCGGCAATCTCTGCCCGGGTCAGAAGGGGGGCGCTGCCCGCTGCCGGGGCACGGCCCAGGGCCGCACGCGCGGCAGAGGCGAGTTCGACCACGGGCGCGGATTCGGCGTTGCGCCCTTCGCTGCTGCACCCCGACAGAAGGGCCGTCGCGGCCATGATGAGGGCGGCAAGGGACCGTGCGGCGCTCATTTCCAGAACCTCCCCCAGCGCAGGTCAAGCTGGGGTTCCTGATAGTCGCGCAGATCTTCGTACAGCCGACCGCTGACGTCGAGCCGCGCGCCGCCATCGCGACCGAAGGGGCGAAGGGTGGTCGAGGTCGTGCGCTGGGTCGGCTTGCCCAGGACCCAGGCGAAGGGCACTTCCAGCGTGATCCCCTTGTCGAACGAACCCGATCCGAAATCCTCGTCTGACACGTTCGTCTTGGTGGCGAAGGCACCGACACGCCAGCCGTTGGCAAATTCGCGCTGGACTGTCAGCGTGGCCCCCACATCGCCCGCCAGATAGCGGCCCGCATCCAGCTGCAGGTTGAAGCCCTGTGCCATCTGGTAATAGGCCGAGATATGGCCGGTGGCGACTTTGTAGGACGAGGGGCCGCTGCGCGGGGCGCCGTCATCTTCGTAGATATCCAGCGGCAGATCGAAGCCGAAACCGCCATCGGGGTTGCGCTGGGCCACATAGTTGACCTCGGCCCCAAGGGCGAGGCGGCTGCCCACGGGTTTCCACAGCACCTCGGTTGAGACGCCGCCGAACATCCGTTCCAGATAGCCGACCGTCACCCGGCCATAGAGATCCTGCCCCAGCTTGCCCTTCCAGCTTAGCTGCAACCGCTCTACCGCGGTGGTGCCGTCGCGGTCATAGACATAGACGGCCGAGCGCACGGGCTGCAGGCGCCCTCGCACCGGGATCGGCGGGCGGTCATCAAGGTTGCCGGCAACCTTTTGCGTCACGGACGCGTCAAGCGACAGGCCGGGGGCCAGATCATAGCGGACGGTGCCACGCACGCCGACATCGATCTTGAAGGGATCGTTCTGGTCAAACACGCGCAGGCGGTTGTAGGGGCCGAGCGACCACGAGAGGGCCGGATAAAGCGCCGGGTCACGATAGGCGCCCGCACCGATCCGTGCGGTGGCGGCGCTGATATCGACGCGGGGCCGCAGGGCGCCCGACGCATCGGCGGCAAATTCCAGCGTTTCCAGATCGGTCCGGCGGATGGTGACAGCCGAGGCGGGCACGCCTTCGACCACCGATACGATGCGGAACGTCTCCACCGCCGGGGGCAGCACGCGGGTCATGGCGCGTGCGCTGCGACCGATGGCCTGCGGCCCGGCATCGATGCGGGTGTTGCGGATGCGAAGCTCTGCCACGCGCCCGTCCGAGGTGAACCCCTCGACGCGGATGCCATCGGGCGCAAGAAGCTTGGCAAGCTGGCTGCCCTGCGACCGGGTCGCCTCATCGCTGACGTTCGCGGCGCTCCACCCGGTTGCGCGGGGGGCGACGGGCAGGGGCGCGGTGCCCGCGATGCCGCCCGAGGGGCGTTCCTTTGGGTTCAGGATGATATGGGCGGCGATGCCGACCTCGGTGCCGTAAAGGTAGTAGGCGCCGATGCGGGTGCCGGGGACGGGGGTGTATTCGACGCCGAAGTTGAGCGGGCTCTTGCGGTCGAACACGCCGCGGGTGCCGGCCTCTTCGGTGTAGGCGTCGCTGGAGTATTCGGCCTTGAAGCCCCAGCGATCATTCGGTTGCCACTCGATGCCGCCGAAGGGCGCGGCGGGGCCACGGAACCAGGTATCGGTGTTGAAGTTGCCACCAAAGCCCACGTCGATATCCGGGCGGTCACCGAAGGGGGATCCGATGGATTTGTAGCTGCCCAGCCGTCCCCAGCCCAAGCCCGCCGTGGCTTTGAGGCCCGGGGCCAGCGTCTTGGTGGCGGCGATGTATTCGCCCGACAGCACGCCTGTGCCTGCGAAATCCTGCAGGCCGATGGTGACGGCGGGGCGCAGCTTGCCTTCGGTGAAAACCTGATAGCGCAGGTCGAAGCTGCGGTCATAGTAGGTGTCGAACTGGTTCGTGCCGCCGCAATCTGGCGGGCAGAACAGCCGGTTCCAGTCTTTCACACCCAGAAAGCGGAAGCTGCCCGACAGGCGGGGCGTGATCTGGAACGACAGCGTCTGGCGGCTGATCCCGCCAAAGCTGGACAGGCTGATCGACAGGGCGCCATCGTCCTGCGCCTCGCCCGAGGGCATGTCGATCAGGCCCGTCGCGCCATAGAAATTCAGCGTGGGGCGCCCGGTTTGTGCCGTTGCGACGGTCGCAACAATGCCCGCCAATCCGACGGCGGCCAGCCCATGACGCAGGGTGCGGCGTGAAACTGGCTTTGGCTTTGGCATCTTGGTGTACCTCTTGGTCACCGTCTTACGGTGCGCCCGGGCGCGCGGCAACCGACAAGCGCCCCGCGCTGCAGTTGGTGCGCAGCTATTGCGCGGCAACCACAGGCTGTTCGGGATAGCCTTCCACATAATCGAAGATGACGGCGCGCGCGGCATCGGCATCGCCCGAGGCGATGGCCGCCCGCAGTGCCCGCAGGCAGGCCGCCATTTGCAGTTCCGACAGGCAGCTTTCCTGCGCGCGCAGGATCTTGGGATGCGGCGTGGTGACCATTCCTTCGCCGATCAGCAATTCCTCGTGCAGCTTTTCGCCGCGGCGCAGGCCCGTCACCACGATTTCGATATCGCCCTCGGGGTTCTCGTCATCGCGTACCGAATAGCCCGCCGCTTCGATCATCTGCACCGCAAGGTCGCGGATGCGGACCGGGGTGCCCATGTCCAGCACGAAAACATCCCCCCCACAGGACCGGCTTTCTGACGAGGGCTGCTCGGGCAAAGAGCCCGCCAGCAGAACCAGCCGCGCGGCTTCCGCGATGGTCATGAAGTAGCGCGTGACATCTTCATGCGTCAGCGTCACCGGGCCGCCACGCGCGATCTGTTCCTTGAAAAGTGGAATGACCGAGCCGGATGAGCCCAGCACATTGCCGAACCGCACCATCGAAAAGACGGTCCCGTGCGAGCGTCGCGCCAGATCCTGGATCACCAGTTCAGCCAGCCGCTTCGATGCCCCCATCACGTTGATCGGCCGCACCGCCTTGTCTGTCGAGACGAACACGAAGCGCTTCACCCCCGCCTCATGCGCGGCGTCGCCGATGGTGCGGGTGCCAAGCACGTTGTTGGCGAGGCCCGCGATGGGATTGGCCTCGACCAGCGGCACGTGTTTGTAGGCGGCTGCGTGAAGCACCACCTCGACCCCGTAATCGCGCATCACCGCGCGGGCCATCCGGGAATCCGTGGTGGAGCCCAAGACCGCGACAATCTCGATCGCGAGGTCGGCGGTCAGTTCTTCCAGTTCACGGTGGATGGTATAAAGCGCGATCTCGCTGACCTCGAAGAGCACGAGGCGCCGGGGCCGCATGGTCAGCACCTGGCGGCAAAGCTCGGAACCGACCGACCCGCCCGCACCCGAGACCAGAACCACGCGGTCGCGGTAGGCCCGGGCGCCCGGCAGCACGTTGTCATCCAGCTGGCGGCGGCCCAGAAAGCGGCCGGGCGCCACGTGGGTGATCGTGTCGATCAGCGCCTCTTCCCCGATCAGTTGCGCGAAGGACGGCACCGACATGACGACAAGCCCCATCGCCTCGAGCCGTCGGGCGATCTGCACCTGCTGGGGCAGCGGCACGGACGGCATGGCAAGGATCACCCGATCCACATCATGGCTGCGGGTCAGGTCCGCGATGCGATCGGACGACCAGATGCGCAGGCCCGCGACCGACATTCCCTGCAGGCCGACGTTGTCATCCACAAAGGCAACGGGGGCGATGCTTTCGTGGTTGCCGAGTGCTGCGGCAAGCTGCAGCCCGGTGTTGCCCGCGCCGTAGATCAGCACGCGCTTGCGCGTCAGGCCAAAGCGCAGGACCCACATCAGCAAGGGCAGGACGGCAAGCCGTGCGCCGACGGAGAGCAGGAAATACAACAGACCGAACAGGATCACCCCGGTGTGCTGCCAGGCGAGCCCCGGGCGCATTGCGACCGCAGCGAAGGCAAGCGTTACCAGCGCCGCCGCCACGAGGGCCCGCATGATGGCGCGGGATTCAAAGGCGTTGAGCTTGATCCGGTGCAGCCCGCACAGGGCTGAAGCCCCGGCCGCGAAGGCCGCCACAAGCGGCAGATAAAGCATCAGACTGGCCGGGGCCGCATCGCCCGGCAGCGACGCCCGGACGATCAGCGCCGCGATCAAAAGTGCGACCGGCGCGCTGAGCGCATCGAGGGAAAGCAGCATTCCCCGTTTCTGGCTGCGCGAAAGATGGCTGACGAAAGCGAACAATGCCTTTCTGATCGCCGGCAATCCCTGCATCAATCTGGCTCTCCGCACGTCTGCTCCCCATGACGCGATGCGGCATGGCAATGGTTACTTTTCGTCCGCGACCCTCTCTCGGCCCCTGCAGGATGCCTTGGAACGCGACACAGTCACCGCCTGTTCTATCAGAGGGCGCTGAGATTTGTCATCAAGTGCCTAACATAACGGCAAATGGGCGCCGAGGCAGCCGATTGTCGCCGATCCGGGGCGGAATTGACGCCGGCATTCTGCAGCGCGGCGCGATCCAAAGATGCACTACCCTGGATTGTATCGAACCGATGGCCGAATATCTCTGGGTTGTGCGCGCAGTGATTCGGTCTATGGCTGTTTCGCCGCTGGCACTGGCGCGCCAAAAAGTGCCGCCGCCCTGTCCGGGCTGTAGCGGCCCAATGCCACGTCTTCTGCCAGACGGGCGGGATCGCGGGCAAGCGGATCGCCGTAGCCGCCGCCACCGGGGGTCCGCACGCGCACCCGATCACCGGGGCCAAGGGCAATGTCCTGCGCTTTCGACAGATGCTCGGGCACCATCACGGTGCCGCCGCGTATGACCTCGACCCGGTTCACCGCGCCATCGCCACCGCCGAGCGCACCTTGCGGGCCAGTGCGGCCATGATCCATCACAAAGCTCGCCCGCGCCTCGCCGCGCAAAAGCTCGATCTCGTAATCAAGGCCAAATCCGCCGCGATGCTGCCCCGCGCCACCCGATCCTTCGTGCAGAGCGTAGCGACGGTAGAGCACGGGGTAGAGCTGTTCCATGATCTCGACCGGCGGGGCCTTGGAGATGCCGATGGTTGAGCAACCGTTGGCGATCCCGTCGCCTTGCGCGCTGCCACCGTAGCCGCCGCCCGATATCTGGTACATCACATAGCCGCGCTGGCGTTCCGGATCCCAGCCGCCAAGGCCGAAGTTGCCCGAGGTGCCCGCGGGTGCGGCGGTCACGCGGGTCGGGATGGCCTGGACGAGGGCGGCGAAGACGGCTTCCGCGATGCGCTGGGATACTTCCGCGGCGCAGCCCGAGACGGGACGGGGGTAGTGGGCGTCAAGGAAGGTGCCTTCGATGCCGGTGATGGTGATGGGCTCGAACGCGCCCGCCGACAGGGGCACATCGGGGAAGATGTGGCGAAGGGCAAGGTAGACCGAGGAGAAGGTGGTAGCGCGGACCGAGTTCATCGGGCCAAGGCAGGGTGGGGACGAGCCGGAGAAATCGGCAATCAGGCCGTCTTCGGTACGGGTGATGGTGAGCGCGATGGTCAGGGGTTCATTCACCACCCCGTCGCTATCAAGAAACGCCTTGGCGCTGTAGGCGCCTTGGGGGATGGCGGCGAGTTCCGCCCGCATCTGGCGCGCTGCGAGGGTGCGCATTTCGGCGATGGCCTGCGCGACGGTTTCATCGCCGTAGCGATCCATCAGCGCAGCCAGACGCTCGGCCCCCACCAGAAGGGCGGCACGCTGCGCCTCCACGTCGCCGATGCGCTGATCCGAGACGCGGATGTTCGATCTGATGATCGACCAGATTTCAGGGTCGATCCTGCCCTTCTTGAACAGCTTGACCGGCGGCAGGCGCAGCCCTTCCTGTTCCGCCTCGCGCGCGCTGGCGGAAAACCCGCCGGGCACCGCGCCGCCGGTATCGGGCCAGTGGCCGGTGTTGGAGAGCCAGCAGAAGATGCGGCCCCCGCGCCAGAACGGCATGGCGAAGCGCACGTCCATCAGGTGGGTGCCGCCAAGGTAAGGGTCGTTGACGATGTAGATGTCGCCTTCCTCGGGCGGCAGGGTTTCACCGCTGGCGATGCGTTCGATCAGATGGCGGGTGGAGAACTGCATCGTGCCAACAAAGACGGGCAGGCCGCGCGCACCCTGGGCGATGAGCGAACCATCGGTGGCGTCGTAGAGGCCGTCGGAACGGTCGTCGGCCTCGGCAATGACAGGCGAGAAGGCGGCGCGCGAGAAGGTCAGGTCCATCTCGTCGCAGACCTGCTGCAGGCCCGCCTGGATGACGGCAAGGGTGATGGGGTCGATCATGTGCCGATCTCCACGATCAGGTTGCCATCCGCATCCTGCCGCGCGGTATCGCCGGGGGAAAGCAGGATGGTGGTGTCCATCTGTTCCAGCACGGCGGGACCGGCAAGCGTGGCGGCAAGGGGCAGGCGTTCGCGGGTGTAGACGGGTGTGTCGTGCCAGTCGTCCCACCACACGGGGCGGGTGCCGGTCCGGGCCTCTGCAAGGGTGGACGCGCGGCCTGCGGGGTCGATGAGGCGCGAAAGGTCCATCTCGGGGCGGTGACCGGTGACGGTGGTGACGAGGGTCACGAGGTTGGCGCGGATCTCGGGCAGTGAGACGCGGAAGCGGGCGTGGTAGGCGACCTCAAAACGGGCTTGCAGATCTTGCAGGGTGGGGGTGGCGTTCGGCAAGGGCACGCGCAGAAGGTGGGTCTGGCCGACGAACTGCATGTCGGCTGCGAAGGCGGTGGTTGTGTCGGTGAGGGTGATCCCGGCGGCGGCGATGCGGGCGCGGCCCTCGGCCTCCTGTGCGGCGAAGATGCTATGGATTTCGCCTTGTTCGAGACTGAAAAGCGGGCGGTTCAGGGTTTGCACGAAGTCCTGCCGCAGGTCGGCGCAGACGCAGCCAAGGGCGTTCGTCAGGCCGGGGCGGGCGGGGATCAGGACGCGGGGGATGGCCAGTTCGCGCGCGAGGTCCATGGCGTGAAGGGGGCCTGCTCCGCCGAAGGCGAAAAGCGCGAAATCGCGCGGATCGGCGCCGAGCGAGACGGAAACCATGCGGATCGCGCCGGCCATATGGGTGTTGGCGATACGCAGCACGGCGGCGGCAGCGGCTTCGGGCGCCAGGCCAAGGTTTGCGCCGAGGGTGGCGAAGGCGGGCCGGACATCGGCGCTGCCGAAGCGGGCAGCGGGGAGGCGCCCGAGCAGGAGGTTCGCGTCCGATATCGTAGGCCTTGTGCCGCCGCGACCATAGCAGATCGGGCCGGGGTAAGAGCCTGCGCTTTCGGGGCCGACGCGCAGAAGACCCCCGCCATCGAGCCGCGCCAGCGATCCGCCACCCGCGCCCACCGTGCGCACATCGACCATCGGCACATGGATGGGCATGGCATATTCCACCTCGATCTCGTTCGAGACGGGGGCCGTATGGTTGCGGATCAGCGCCACATCGGTGGAGGTGCCGCCCATGTCATAGGTGATGAGGTTCGCAAATCCGGCCCGCCGCCCCGTGGCGATGGCGGCGGTGACGCCAGAGGCGGGGCCGGACATCACGGTCTTGACCGCCTCGGCGGCCACGTTGCGGGCGGGAACCATCCCGCCGTTGCCGTTCATCACCAGCAGATCGCGGGCATAGCCGCGGCTGGCCAGTGAATCCGCAAGGTTGGTGACGTAGCGTTCCAGCAAAGGCTGGACGGCGGCGTTGACGGCGGCGGTCACGCCGCGTTCGTATTCGCGGCTTTCCGAAAGCAGGCGGTGGCCTGCGGTGATGTAGGGGGTGGGCCAGACCTCGCGCGCGACCGCCTCGGCCCGCGCCTCGTGCGCGGGGTTGGCGTAGCTGTGCAGGAAATGGATCACGAGGCTTTCGCAGCCCTTGGCAATCAGGGTGGCGAGGGCCTCGCGCAGGGCGGCTTCGTCCAGCGGTGTCAGGATGCGGCCGCGCGCATCCATCCGTTCGGGCACCTCCAGCCGCAGGTCGCGCGGGATCACCGGCGTGAAGCTGCCGGTCATGCCGTAAGGGTGGGGCCGTGTGCGGCGGCCAAGTTCCAGCACATCGCGAAAGCCCAGGGTGGTGATCAGGCCGGTGCGGGCAAGTTTGCGCTCCAGCACGGCGTTCGTTGTCGTGGTGGTGCCGTGGACGATCAGCGCCATCGCGGCCAGCGGCGCCTGCGCCGCGTCAAAGGCGGCCAGCACACCGGGCGCCTGCCCCCCGGTGGCGGGGTCGAGCGTGGTAGGGACCTTGGCCAGCGTCACGGCGCCGGTGGCCGGGTTCAGCACGACAAGATCGGTGAACGTACCACCGACATCGACGCCCGCAACGAGGAAGGGATCAGACACCGACATGGCTCCTGAAGGCTGTCGACGACGGCGAAAGATCGGCGGCGGGATGTTCCTCGGCGATCTGCCCATGGGACAGAAAGGCGATGCGATCGGCCAGCGCCAATGCCGCATCGACGCGCTGTTCGACCAGAAGCGTGGCAACGCCCGTTTCCCGCAGCGTGGTGATGGTATCGCGGATGAGCGCTATCATCGAAGGTTGCAGCCCTTCGGTCGGTTCATCGAGCAAAAGGACGGAAGGTTCGATGCAAAGCGCGCGCGCGATGGCCAGCATCTGCTGTTCGCCCCCCGAAAGCGTGCGCGCTTGCTGGTGCAGCCGTTCGGTAAGGCGGGGAAAGAGCGACAGCACCTTTTCCCGCGTCTCGGGGCCTTTCGCGCGCGTCATCAGGCCCACGGCAATATTCTCGGACACCGTCATCGCGCCGAAAAGGCGCCGCCCCTGCGGGACATAGCCGATGCCATGGCGCGGCACCTCGTGCGGCGGCAGGGTCTGGATTGCGGTGCCGTTCAGGATGATCGTGCCGGCAGTAGCCGGGGTCTGGCCCATGATGGTGCGCAAAAGCGTGGTTTTTCCTGCGCCGTTGCGGCCCATCAGGCAGGTCACCTCGCCCGGCGCAAGCGTCAGGCTGACACCGTGCAGCACGGCAACGGGGCCATAGCCCGCACAGACCCTTTCAAGCCGCAGCATCGGGCCCCCCGAGGTAGGCGGCCTGCACATCCGGATTGGCGCGGATCCGGGCGGGCGTGCCGGTGGCCAGAACGCGGCCGAAGTTCAGCACGGTGATGCGGGTTGCCACGTCCATCACCACCTCCATGTTATGCTCGATCAGAAGGACGGTCGTGGCAGGGATCAGGCCCTGCACCAGCGCCTTGAAGGCGCCGATCTCGCCCGCCGCAAGGCCTTGGGTCGGTTCATCAAGGATCAGCACACGCGGGGAAAGGGCAAGGCCCATGGCGATTTCCAGCAGGCGCTGGTGGCCATAGCTGAGCGTGCCCGCGATCTGATCCGCGCGGTCCTGAAGGCCCACGCGGGCCAGGGCGGCGGGATCGTCGTGCCGCGCGGCAAGCGCCACATTGGCGGCCACGGTCAGGCGGGGATAGATCGAGGTGATCTGGAACGTGTAGGCGATGCCCTTGCGCACCCGCACATGGGCGGGCAGCGCGGTGATATCCTCGCCCCCAAGGCGGATCGTGCCCGATTGCACCGGGATGCGGCCCGAAAGCAGGCTGACGAACGTGGTCTTGCCCGCGCCATTGGGGCCGATGAGGGCGTGAATCTCGCCTTGTTCGAGACTGAAATCGACGCCGTCCACCGCTTTCAGCCCGTCGAAATGGCGGGTCAGGCCCGCAGCCTCGAGGATCACGGAAGCCATGGCAGGGCCTTGTCGCGCAGGGTGCCCATCACACCCTTTGGCGCAAAGAGGACAAGGGCCAGAAGGGCGAAGCCGACCACCATCAGGTAGGCTGTGGTCAGGCCAGAGGCGACCTCGATCAGGTAGAACATCAAGAGGGCGCCCACGAAGGGGCCAAGAACGGTGCCCGCGCCTCCCAGAAGCACGTAAAGAAGTGGCAGGATGGAATACTGGATCGCGGCGAAACTGGCGCCGACATAGCCGAAGAGAAGGGCATAGGCCGCCCCCGCCGCCCCGGCATAAAGGCCCGAAATCGTCAGTGCTGCCAGCTTCACGGTGAAGGGGTTGTAGCCCAGCATGCGGCTGCGTTCCTCATTCTCGCGCATCGCCACCATGACGCGCCCGAAGCGCGAGCGGGTGAGGGCGAGGTGGCCGAGAAGCCCTGCGGTAAAGAGCGCGAAGGCGGCCATGTAGCGGGGCATGTCGGCCGAGAGGTCGATGGGGCCGATGGCGCGGGCGGCGCGGGCGATGGTAAAGCCCTCGTCCCCGCGCGTGACCCCGCCGAAGTAAAGGATGGTCAGGTACCCGGCTTGCGCGAACATCAGCGTCACGATCATGAAGCTGACACCGCCTGTCCGCAGCGCCAGCACCCCCACCGCCGCTGCCACTGCCGCGCCCGCGGCAAGGCCCGCCAGAAGGGCGGGCGCGGTGGCAAGGCCCGTCTGTTCGATCAGCAACCCGGTGGCATACATGCCCGCCGCAAAGAAAAGCGCGTGGCCAAGGCTGAGAAGCCCGGTCTGGCCAAAGGCGATGTTGTATCCGATGGCAAAGACCGCCAGCACCATGATCCGCGCCATGTTGGTGACGTGATAGGGCGGCAAAAGCCAGAACGCGGCCAGAAGGGCGGCCAGCACCGCCAGATGCAGCCCCAGCGCCTTCATGCCCGCGCCCCGAAAAGGCCCTGCGGGCGAAAGACCAGCACCAGCGCCACCAGAAGCGTGGCCAAGATCTTGGCCAGTGTGGGTGAGAAAAAGACCGAGATCACGCCATCGCTGAGCCCGATCAACACCGCCGCCACCACCGTGCCGCGCAAGCTGCCCAAGCCCCCGATGATCACCACGATGAAGGCCAGCAAAAGCGGATCGCCGCCCATCAGGTAGTGCGCCTGCTGGATCGGCACGATCAGCACCGCGGCCACGGCTGCCAGCCCTGCCCCCAGCGCAAAAACGCCCGCATAGACACGGTCCGTGTCGATCCCGAAAGCGCGGGCCATGTCGCGGTCCATTTGCGTGGCGCGCATGACAAGGCCCGCGCGGCTGCGCGTCATCACCAGCCAGACAGCCGCCAGAACCGCAGCCGCCGCCAGAACGACGAAAAGCTTGTACCCTGAATAGCCGAACCACGGCAGTTGAATGCGCCAGGTGAAGGGGGCCGCCACCGGACGCGCCTCTGGCCCATAAAGGCTGAGCGCGGCCTGCTCCAGAATGTAGAGAAGCCCGATGGTCGCCACGATGGTCGCCTCGGGCTCGTAATGCAGCCGCTTCAGCACCGTCCAGTCGGCAACCGCGGCCAGCGCGGCCACGAAGAGCGGGCACAGGATCAGCGCCGCCAGAAACCCCACGAAGGGCGGCCCGGGCATCCAATGCGTCACAAACCATGCCGAAACGGCACCCAGCATGAAGAAAGCGCCATGCGCCACGTTCACTACCCGCATCACGCCGAAGACAAGGCTCAACCCCACCGCCGTCAGCGCCAGCACCGCGGCCATCACGGTGCCTTCCAGAAGTGCCAGCAGCAGAAAGGGCCCGAATGCCATGCCCCCTACCCCTGCTTCTTCTTTGCGAAAATATCCCGGGGGGGCGGCGCGCCAGCGTCGCGGGGGCAGCGCCCCCCCATCTTTGCCCTTGCCAACGGCAAGACGTCAGAAGCTCATCGACGTGTAGTCGACCGCGTCCTCGTACATCCCGTCCTCAAGGCTGGTGGTGTGCACCCGCATCAGCTTGCCGCCCTCGACTTTCGAGATGAACTGGTGCCCGAACACCTGATGCGTCTTGCCGTTGAAGGTCTTGTCGCCCTGCGGATGCGCCTGACTGGCGGGAATGGTGGTCATCGCCTCGATCGCCTCGACCAGTTTCTGGCGGTCGGCGGGGCTCTGGTAGCCCGCAGCCTCCATCCCGGCCTTCAGGATGAAAAGCGTCTCCCAGCAGCTGAACATATGGGCGTAGGTGGCCACATCCTTGCCATCGCTGACCGAGGCGCCGTTGTCATCCACCCCGACCGCCGCGCGATAGAAGGTTTCGTGCGCGCTGGCATCGGCCTGCTTCACCCGGTTGTGGCCTTCCCAGAAATGCGTGCCTTCCAGAAACTCAAGGCCCGGCGTGGCGGTATCCACGGCCTCAAGACTGTCGATGAAGCCAAAGATTTCGGGCCGCGCACCGGTGCCGTAAAACTCGCCCAACTCCTTGACGAAGGTCAGAACGGCGGGGCCGACCATCACGTGGTACAGCACCTCCGTCTCTGCGGGGATCTGCGGCAGGTAGCGGGTAAAGCTGGTCTCGGTCGGCGGGATCGCAATCTGCCTGATCACCTCGCCCCCGCCTGCCGCCACCGCCGCGCTGAAATAATCGCGGTGATCGTGGCCAAAGGCATAGTCTGGGAAGACCATGGTGACTTTCTTTCCAAGGTTCGCCAGAACCCACGGCGCCATCGAAGAGACCTGCGCGCGCACATCCGTGATGCCGGGCTGCATCGTCCAGCGGTTGAGCTTTCCGCTGGCCACGTGAAAGCCCTCGGAACAGACGAGGTAGGGCACCTTCAGTTCGCCCGCCCGGGGGGCAGAGCCGATGACGACGTGGCTGAAGAGGGGGCCGAAGATCGCGTCGCAGCCGGCCTGGCTGGCCAGCTTTTCCACCACTTCGGCACCGCGCTTGGGGTCTGTGCCATCGTCCTCGAACACCACCTCGACGGGGCGTCCGTTGATGCCGCCGCCTTCGTTCAGCACTTTCAGCGCGGCTTGGGTGGTGCGCTCGTACCAGCGCCCGTAGGCCGCACCGATGCCGGTGCGGTGAAGCTGGAAACCCAGCTTGATGGGCGCCGACTGGCCGAAGACATGGCCGGGCATGGCAAGGGCGGCGGTCGAGGCGGCAAGCCCCTTCAGAAGGGTGCGGCGGGGAAGGGCAAGGGTCATGTCTGATACTCCGCTGTTGGATTGGCCGGGGCGTTCGAGGCGCGGCCCCGGTCCGGGTTTTGCTGCGCATTAGGGATCAAGACTGTGCGTATACCAATGAAAAGTCCACGATTCTTAGGCTCCGGTCGGTTGGGCAAGCAGCCAGAGGCCAAGCACGGTATAGCCCACCATCAGCGCCGTCAGGGGCAGATGGGCGCGGGCGGGCAGGCCGGGGCCGGCCAGCCGCAGGGCCAGGAGGGTGGCAAGGAGATGCGCGCCGAGGATGGCCACGAACTGGGTGTTCCAGACGGCGGTCATCGCGGCGGGATCGGCAAGGAACCCGAAGCCCACGAAGAAGGGTTGCAGGCCCAGAAGGCTGTCACCCCGGAACAGCGGGTCGTTGAGGGCGGCAAGCGCGTATTGGCCGGTCGTCAGCAGCGTCACAAGGTAATGCGCGCTGTGATAGCCCGCCGCGATGGCGAGGAACGACAGCATCACCGGCCCAACGGGAACCGGGCGCCCGGCCATGCGCTGGCCGAGTGCGAGGGCGGCAAGAATGGTCGTGGCGGTGGCGGCCCAGACGGCGATCAGGCCCGCCGTGTTGACCCCCATCACCGCCGAGCGGCCGGTGAATTCCAGCGGGTTTTCCCCGATCAGGCCAAGCCAGAAGAACGTGTCGCGCAGTCCATCGAAGGTGAGGCCCGCGAGGGCGAGGGTGACAAAGGCCACGGCAGAGGGCGAGAGGGGCGGCAAGGCCAGGATCTGCGATCCCGGAAACCCCGCCATCAGCCGCGCCCGCCGCCCCGCGATCACTAGCCAGAAGGGCGCGATGCGGGCGAGCCAACCCAGATAGACGGTGAAGAATTCGCCTTGTTCGAGCCATTTTTCCCCCTCTGCCACCGCCAGCGCCAGGATGACGGCCGCGTAGAGTGCTGATACGGTGGCAAGGGTGCGCGGGTCCTCGGGTGAGAGCGACACAAGGGTGAACCATGTGAAGGCGAAAAGCCCCGCTACCGCGGGCCAATGGCCAAGGCGCGCAAGGCCGATGCCGCCCCTCAGCCCGAACGCAAGGCGGACCAGCCGGGCCGGGCCGGTAAAGGGGTTGATCGCCCGCCAGAGGTTGCCGAACACCAGCGAGGCGAGGGGAAGGGCCACCCAAAGGCCTGTCCAGACCCAGAGCGTCAGCAGGTTGTGCATGGGGTCGGACGATCCCAGCCAGCCAACTGCCAGCAGGGCCGCATGGGCGAGGAAGGACAGCGTGCTTGTCAGCGTCACGGGCAAGAGGACGCGGCGTTCGGCCAGAATGCGGGGGGCGATGCCAGGGGTGCGGTCCGCGCGCGCGAGGATCAGGCCGGTCAGGGCGACGGTGGCGGCGGCCCCTGCCATGTAGTGCCCGGTCGGCAGGGTCAGGATCACCGAAGGCGGCAGGGCGCAGGCGGCGGCCGTGCCGGGCAAAAGGCAGAAAAGGGCGGGACAGAGCCTCACCGCAAGCCATCCTCCCCCTTCACTTGCCAGACCTCGAGCCCGCCCATCCGGCTGTGGACGCGTGGGCCCTTTGCCATGGCAAGGATCAGCACGATCTCGCCCGCGCGCGGGGCATCGGGGATGGAGACGGGCATCGCGTCGAAATGGCTGCGCACATAGGCCGCGTTGATATGGCCCAAAGGCACGTCGAGCGCCTGCCCCATGCCCGCCACCTTCATCGCCGAAGGCACGATGGCGCGGGATTCCCCCAGCCGTTCGCGCATCGCGTAGCCGCCCGGCACATGCCAGAGCGCGCCATGCTCGGCCTCGCCCCCCTCGCCCACGATGGCGCCCTTGCCATAGCCGTCGATCCCCTCGCGCCCGCCGAGAGCCGCGATCAGACGGTCGGTCAGCATCAGGCCGAGAGGCTTCAGCGCTTCCATCGCGGGCTGCAGATTGGGCTCGTACCGCCCGGCAAAGGGGTTGGCCACCACAGCGGCGATGGCGCCGCGCAGACGGGGCGTTTTCGGTGCGGGCCCGTGTTCGTGGTAGATGTCCTCGATCACGAGCAGGGTCTTGCGCAGGGCGAAGTCAGGCAAGGGCAGCCTCCTGTGCGATAGCGCCGACAAGGCGCAGGTCAGGGTGCAGGAAAAGCGCCGCCCCGGCAATGAGGCCGCGACCCGCGAAGGTTTGCGCGGCACGCGCGCCCCGGGCCAGCGCCTGAGTGGTGTCGGCGTTCGAGAGGGGCCCCACCGCCACCGTGACCGGCAGATCGCCAAGATCGCTGTCGGCCTTGATTTCGCGGGCGGGTCGGCGGGCGATGGCGTGGTGGCCGGGCAGGTCCACCGCATTGGCAATCATCGTGGCGGCGGCAT
>JBBSBE010000072.1:0-20382 GCA_038251625.1 Rhodobacterales bacterium | reverse complement strand
TGGGCGTCGAGGTTAGAGTTGGGCTCGTCCAGCACCACGAGGAATGGATCGCCATAAAGCGCCCGGGCAAGCCCGATCCGCTGTCGCTGGCCAGCGGAGAGGCCGCCTCCGTTCGGACCGATCTCGGTCGCGTAGCCATCCGGAAGGCGCACGATCATTTCGTGAACGCCAGCCGCCCGCGCCGCGCTGACGATGCCTTCACTTTGGGCCTCGGGGTCGAAGCGCGCGATGTTCTCGGCAATCGTCCCCTCGATCAGCGAGACGTCCTGCGGCAGATATCCAATGTGCGGTCCGAGAACCTCGGTTCGCCACTGTGACAGGTCTGCATCGTCAAGGCGGACGGCGCCGCGCAGCAAAGGCCAGATGTTGACCAGGCCCTTGATGAGCGACGTCTTGCCCCCGCCGCTGCTGCCGATCAGGCCGAGGCCGTCCCCGGCCTTCAGCGCGAAGGTCACATCGCTGACCAGAACCGCCCCGCTGCCGGGGGCGACGATCGTCACGTTCTCGACCTTGAGACCAAGACGCGGCTTTGGCAGGTCGATGCGCTTTTCTTCGTCGTCAAGCGTAGCCAGCGTGTCCTTGAGCCGGGCAAAGGCGCGGCGGGCGCCGATGAAGCCCTTCCAGTTCGCCAATGCCATGTCGATCGGCGCCAGCGCGCGCGATGAGGCGACCGAGCAGGCGATGATCGAGCCTGCCGACATCTCGCCCTTGATGGTGAGAAACGCGCCGAGGCCCAGAAGCGCCGATTGCAGCATCATGCGCAGCACTTTCGACAGACCACCGAATGTACCGGCGATATCGCTTGCGCGGGTGTGCAACTCCAGGTGGCGGGCGTTTGCCTGCTCGAAGCGCCGCAAGGCATGGGTGCCAAAGCCCATCGCCTGCAGCACGTCGGCGTTACGTGCATTGGAATCGGCAACCATGTTGCGGGTGGCCGTCACCACCTGCATGTCACGGTTCGCCCGGCGCGAAAGGAACTCGGTTGTGACGGTCAGGGTCATCATGACCACTGCCCCGCCAAGTGTCACAAGGCCCAGAACGGGGTGCAACGCGTACACAAAGATAAGGAACAACGGCATCCAGGGCAGGTCGAGCAACGCGATCGGGCCTGAACTGGAGATGAAGCCGCGCAGCGTATCGACGTCGCGTCCGCGCTCAAGCGCTTCGGAAGTCGAATAGCCGTAGCGTGGCATCTCGAGGGCGACACGATGCGCCAGAGGGGCAAGCCGCGCGTCCAGCCGGGCGCCGACGCGCACGAGGATCTGCGAACGCAGCACATCGAAGAGACCCTGGACGAGATAGAGGCCGATCGCCAGCACAGACAGCGCTATAAGAGTGGGAATGCTGCCACTGGTCAGGGCGCGATCATAGATCTGCAGCATATAGAACGAACCGGTCAGGGCCAGAACATTGATTATCAGCGACTGACCGAAAAGAAGCTGGATGATGCCGCGGAATTTTCCGAACCGTTCACGGACCACATCGGCTGTCGCCCGCGTCCGTCGTTTCGCATTTGCCATGATGTTGCCTAGGTACCCAATATCCACTGAAATTCAGAAGCAAAGTGCCGAGGAGAAGCATGCTCCCCCTCGGCGTAGTCAGTTCAGTTGACTCCGGTGAAATCCGACGTCGTCAGGTTGTGATGACCGGCAAGCGTGATCTGGAATTCGGCAGCGTTGTCATCGTCGACATTGCCCGAGATGACAGTGTGCTCTCCGTCCGCCCCGGTCTCGTAGCTGACCATCAGCTGGCCCGCCGCAGAGAAGCCCCCGGAGGTGAACAGAACGAAGGACTGGTGCCCGTCGGCGCCCCGGTCGGCGTCGATGCCGCTCAGGTCGATCTTGTCACCAGGGGCGAAGTTCAGGATCTTGTCGCCATCAGCCGCGGCAGCCGAGCGGAAGGTGAAGGTGTCATTGCCGCCACCGCCGTCCATCACGTTTACCGCATCGTTGGCGATGATCCTGTCGTTTCCAGAACCGGTCAAGACGTTCTCGAACCCGAAGATCGTGTCCGTCTCGGCACCAATCATCACCTGGCCACGGCCCATCAGCCCGCTTCCCAGATCGACCTCGATGTTCGACGTTATCGCTGCATAGTCGAGCGTGTCGGTCCCGGCGTCGCCCCAGTAGGTGTCGTCTCCGTCACCGTTGGAAGCGATTACTAGATCGTCCCCGTCGCCCGCGAATACCACGTCATCGCCCGCACCGCCCTCGATCACGTCGTGGCCGGCGCCGCCAAAGATGCGGTCGTTGCCACCGTCGCCGAACAGCATGTCCGATCCGCCGCCGCCGACAATGTTGTCCGCACCATCGCCGCCGAAAACCAGGTCAATCGCATCGCCGCCGATCAATGTGTTGGCGTTGCCGTCACCTGAGAGCGTCAGCCCGGTCTGGGCGACCGCCCCTGTGTCGGGCACTGGGGTGTCGGCCACCGTCACGGGATCGCTTGACGTGTCGTCCTCAGACGCGTCGTCGTCCGTATCGTCAGATCCTGCGTCATCCGACATGCCGTACCCGGCGTCTCCACCGTTTTGGCCATTGTCTTCGGACGCATCAGCATCTGCACTCTGGTCATCGACGGGCTGATTGATGCCAGGCTGCGGATCAGACCCGCCGAGCGAGACCCCGTTCACGACGTCCTGCGGTCGCAGGTCGCCGATCACCTGACCGGTATCGTTCGTCGCGAACACAATGCGGTGGGCCGAGGTCAACTTGGTGATGTCGACCGAGTCGCCACCATCGCCATCATTGATGTGAATGGTGTTGTAGTTCAGGTGCGTCACGTCGAAGTTGCCACTGACATTCACCGTGTCGTTGCCGCCTCCGGTGTTGATCACCAGTTCCTCGACGTTGCGCAGCTCGGCGATGACGTTGGAGTTGTTCGGAACACCGTTGGTGTTGCCGGTCTGCCGGGTGATCACGATTTCCGTGGTATTGTTCTGCAGGGAATGGCCGTTGTTGCCGCCGCCGCCCAATGCTGTCCAATCTGCAGCGGTGTAGACGGTGAAAACCTCATTGGTGTTGCTGCCGTTGACGATGAAGGTGTCGCCGAGGGCCGAACCGTTGGCACCTCCGTCGACGATATCCCGACCGTCGGTGGAGCTGCCACCGCCGCCACCAAAGCCGCTTGTCGCCGTCCAGACGATCGTATCATCGCCGCCCCCGGCGTTGACCGTGTCGTTGCCTTGGCCGCCGACGATGATGTCATTGCCGGCACCGCCGTTGATGGTGTGGCTGCTGCCGTTGTCGAGCAGGATTTGACCGTTGGCCGAGGTGGCGTTGAGGGTACCGCTTGCCTGCTGGGACACCGTAACCTGCGCAGACAGGGCACCGGAGCCGTAGGTGAACGAACCACCCGCGCCGTTGCCATCCCGGAACGAAACGTTTCCGCCGCTGTGATTGAGGCTCGACAGTCCCGACACGTTGGTGATGGCGCTGTTGACTACAACGCCGTCAACGTCGGTGTCATTCGAGGTCAGCATCCATTCAGCGACCGTGATCGTGGGCGTTTGGTTGGACGGGTTGCCGTTTGAAAACCCGATATTGGTCACGATTGCATCCGCCGCAAGCGCAGTTGCCGCGTCGTCTACCGGCATCACATGCACCGTCGTGGTGGCCACCGCGCTGTTGCGGAAGCCGTCGTTGACGGTGACATCGACGTGGCGGTCGGCTGCGGTTGGGTTGTCGCCCGGGTTGGAGAAGGTGATCGCCTCCAGCGCCGTCTGGAAGTCGGCATGCGACGCCCCGAGCAAACTGGTCAGCACAACCACCCCTGTGCCACTGCCGGTGGCCACGATGCCTGCCGGCAGACCGCCGACGTTCAACTGGTCGCCGGTCACGGCATCCCTGATCACCGCCTTGGCCGAGAAGATCTTTGTATCGTCGGCGTCGGTGATCACCGGCGTCGATGCGATCGCGGGCGGGTTGCCCTGCTGTTCTGTATAGTCGACCGTGTAGTTGTTGCCGGGAAATGCATCGACAGACTTGGTGGCCGTCACGCTGATGTTGTCGATCGTGACGATGTCGTTGCTGCTGTTCATCGAACTCGCCACGAAGTAGAGCCGCGAGCTTGACGAGAAATTGCCGGTGACGTCAAAGCTGACCAGGCCTGCATTGTTGGTATTCTGGTTGATCGTAGTGATCAGAACATCGTTTCCGCTTGGCGCGTTGCTGTCGTTGGTCAGGTAGACGCGCACGGTTTCGTTGCTGCCAAGCCCGGACTCCGAAACCTGGAAGCTGACATGGGCGGTGCCGTAACCTTGCAGGTTCACACCACGAGAGATTGACGCGCCGTTGTAGGGGTTGTTGTTCCCTTGTCCCGGGCCGCCATTGATCGTGAGCGCTCCGCCAGAGGCATCTAGTCCTGTGGAGGAGTAGTGGATCTGCCCGGAAGACGAGCTTCCGTTGCCATCGCCGGATTCAGTCCAGCCATTGCCGCTCCAACCTATGCCGCGCGAATATGCGTTGCCGTTGCCAGAGAACGTATCGCTCGCCGAGAAGCTGGTCGTCACAAGCTGCGCATGCAGATCAAGCGTCGGCGCCTTGTCGAAGAATGCGCCCACGTTGACGGTCATGTTGGCGAACTGGAGGTTCTCTACCCCGATCAGCAGATCGGTGCCTTCGTTCCCCAGCGCATTGCCGTTCGCATCGAGGATCGGTTGCCCGTTTGCGTCGACGAAGTCAGCAGCCGTCCGGGTGTCGGTGATCTTCAAGGCGAAGAATCCGTCGACATGCGGATTGGCGACAACGTTGCCCTGGGCGTCCAGAGCCACAACGGTATAGTCGGACTGGTTCGGGTTATCGAGGTTCACGTTGCCGGTGTAGATGGCCGTATCCGCCCTCCCGTCCGTGCCACCGTCGCCCAGCACCGTGTCCTTGAACATCTCGGTGCGCAGCAGTTCGGTGAAGTGCTTGTCGAACATCGCCGTCTGAGCGTGGCCGAGCAGACCACTGTTGTCGATTGTTTCACTGTAAAGAACACGGTGCGAGGCGCCCTGGTACAGCGCATCCTGCAGTTGCTCCTCGTTGCTGAGCCCTTGGTTGTCGTTGTTGTGGGTGTATCCGCTGTTGTACTTGCCGATCAGCGCATCCAGACGGATCGAACCGCCGACGATGACGTCATTGCCGCCAAGCCCCTGGAACGTATCGTTGCCCGAACCGCCGATCAGCCAGTTGTCGCCTGCAATGCTGATGTCCGACCCGCTTCCAGCCGCCGAAGCATCATCCCCGATCAGCCTGTCGTCGCTGACCGAACCGACCACGCCGTCGATCTGGAACGAGGGCACCTGCACTTGTGTTCCGTTGACGGTCACGTTCGGATTGGCCTGGTTGCCGATGTCGAACTTGATGCCACCCGGACGGGCGTTGTTGTCGCTGAAGTCGATCAGGTCGAAGCCCTTGTCGTTGACGTCGACACCGTCGCCGCCCAGCACTTCGTCCGATCCGATGGTCAGCGCACCCGTCGGATCACCGGGGCGCAGGATGTCGTCGCCGTCGCCGCCGAAGAGCTGATCCTGGTCGGCCCCGCCGACAACGATGTCGTCGCCATTGTCGCCGTAAAGGATGTCGCCGCCGGACCCGCCGTCGACATAGTCGTTGCCGTCGCCACCATGGGTGAAGGGATCGGTATCCTGATCGCCGTACACCTTGTCGTCGCCCGAACCGGCCGACAGTTTGTCGATTCCGGTGCCGCCGTAGATGACGTCGTTGCCAGCGCCGCCGATCAGCTGGTCAGAGCCGTTGATGTCGGTACCAGAGGATTCGCCATAGATGGTGTCGTCACCCGAGCCACCGTCGATCAGGTCGGGGTTGTCGCCACCGTAGAAGACGTCGTTGCCTGCCCCCCCATAGAGACGGTCGATACCGAAGCCGCCAAAGAGGATATCGTTGCCCTCTTCGCCGTATTCCGTATCGTCGCCGCCCTGGCCATAGATCAGGTCATCGCCCTTTGATCCGACGATGACCTCATTGGATTCTGCCCCCGAGTTCGGCGTACCGTCGAGGTTGGCGAAGTCGTTCTGGGCAAAGGCGCTTTGGCCCGTCGGGTCGTAGTCGGCGCTCATCGGATTGTCGGCCGACAGGCGCGTGTCCTGAATGTAGGACTTGCCGCCGATGGTGATCATTTGCCCGTCGTGGGCATTGCTCAAGCCGCCATTTGTGTAAACGCCAATCGCGCCGGAGGCTACGTCGGCGATGTCGCCGTACTTGTGCTCGTTGCCGGTGGTCTGGGCCTCCGCGCCTAGCGCGACAACTTCCTTCTGCGCCCCCAGATCGACATATTGGTCGGCGTAGCCGAAGATGTTGCCGTTCAGATGCACAAGGCCGGTGTTGCGCTCGACAAGATCCTTGAGCTGGCCGTTGGCAACCTCCTCGCCGAACTGCTGTCCGGCCAGACGATAGAGGTAATAGAAACGATCACCGTCCATGAGCGACTCGATCTGGGTGACAAAGACCTTGTCGAAGGTCTCACCCAGCAGTCCGCCCGGCTGATGGATTTCTGCCAGACCGCCAAGCCAGGTGTCGATCAGGTTGAAGCCCAGCGTGCCTTCGCCCCCCTTGGTCACGTCGCCCGACAGGAACGCAAACGCCTTGGAGACGTAGTCGGCCACGGTACCTGTCCAGCCAAGGACGGCGCCAAGCGCCATTCCGGCGGCTTCGCCGACATATGTCTGACCGGCCAGGTCGAAGATGGCCTGAGCCTTTTCCACGCTGCCGTCGAACGCGTAAGCAGCGATGAAGTTCACCAGCGAGCTGGGGTGCTGCATATTCTGGCCCAGATCGTTCCAGCTTGTGTAGCGGACAAGGCCGATGGCTTCGCGGAAATCGTTCAGCGTCGGAATGCCGATGTCGCGGCCACGGGCGATGTTGATCGCGGCAAGGTCAAGCGGCTGGCCGAGCAGACCCTGGTTCAGCGCTGGGGTCACGAACTCGTCGATCTCGTTCTGCTGCTGGTGCGTCATGCCGAGGATGATGGAGCCCGGGCCCGTCGCCCCGAACAACTCGGGGTTAAGGAAGGCGTCATGCAGGGCATAGCCCATGATCTTGCCGGTCAGACCATGCGTAGGGTCGATCGTGTCGATCGTCTCGCGCAGGGTCGAGTGGCCGAAGCGGAAGGCAACCTGCGAATATTCCAGCGTGGTATCGGGCTGCTTGTCGGGCGAATAGCCGACGAATTCCTGGATGTTCGGTGACACGTTGCGGGCATACTGGTCGACAGCGGCGTGCTGATACTCCATCTCGACGATCAGCTTGGCGCCTTGGAAGACCTTCTCTTCATTCCAGGCGATCGACCCGTTCCCGTAGATGTAGTCGCCGGCGGCATTCGTCACCCCGGTGTCAATCTGGAACTCGTGCAGTCTGGCGTGACCATCGGGGTTGGCAATGTCCTGACGATGCAATGCGTCGATCAGGTTCTGAACCTGATAATTGTGCTCCTCGTGGAACACGTGGTGGATCGAGGTCAGGCCGAAGTTCTCGTTCGCCCGGCCATCACCGGCGATGTAGTGGTCGCCGACCGAGGCCATCAGGATCGAGCTGACGGCATCATGAACCGCACCCGGCGCAACAGAAATGCTGAAATTGGCAAAGTTGACGAAGGGGAAAAGCGCGTTCGCGCCTGCCAGAACATGTGGCATCCCCGGAGGTGTGCCCACCGGCAAATTCTCGAGGTACAGCGTAAGCTTGTGCGTTGTCGGATCAATGCCGAACGTGGACGCGTTGCCGTACGCGCCTTTCACGAAGGTGTCGATCAACGCCATTGCGTCAACCACCCCGGCCGTTTCAGCCGTCGACTCGCCGTTGCCATTCAACAGATGCGCCTCGTCAAAGCGCGGATTGAAGTCCAGCAGCAACGATTCACCACTGTTGCCTGCAACAACGTGGCCCGAAGCGTCGCGATTGCGCAGGTTGAGGACGTCTTCCCAGGTCAGCACGGACCGGCCCGTTGCCAGGATATGATCGCGCAATTCGTTCAGCGTCGGCAGCGTGTCGTTCGTCGCGGTGCCGTCCGCTTTTACCCATTCCTTGGCAAGCGTGACCCCATCGAACAGGTTCATACCGGCATGGAACGAGGCGTTACCATCGGTCGAGACCCACTCGCGCAGCAACAGCGTGCGTTGCACATCCGAACCGTAAGTCTGGCTCTGGTCGATGAAGGGCGAGACATGGTTGACATACTCGCTGCCACTTCCGTCGACGGTCTCGACCGTCGCCCGGTTGATGGTGATTTCGGTGACCGGCCGACCGTCTGGCCCGATCATACCGTACAGCGGATCATCCAGCGCCAACGCAATCTTGATGGTCAGGTTCTTGCCGTTGGCATCCAGCTGGCCCTTGTCGATGAAATCAAGGCCGTGGTCGAAGAACTGGCCGAACAGCACAAAGAACCCGTTCGACGGCGAAACGCCCGGGTTCAGGCCGCCGATATAATGGTCGTCCTGCCCCGCCGATCCAGCTAGCCGTGCCTGCGTGTCGACCTGCCCTTCGCCACCGTTCGCAACAGTGTCCAAAAGCCCCCAGTCCAGAACGATGGCTTCGCCGGTTTCCGGGCTGTAGTAAATCTCGTTCAGCGTATGGTTGGCGGCGTCCGGGTTCGGAACTGTTCCGCCGATGCCATCAGCCATGGTCTGGTGGTTCGCCCAGGTATCATAAGTGACCCCTGCAGTCGTGATCGTCCGACTGATCATCCGCGGCGTATAGTCGACAACGTTGAGAAGGTTGATCGCCGTGCCGTCCGTCGCGGTCGTGTCACCCTCGGCACTGCCGCCAACAGCGGCTTGGACGGTGTAATCCTGGTGTGCCAGCGCATAGTCGGTGGTGAAGTTGTGATAGTTTCCGTCCAACTCGCCGCCAGACAGCGTTGTGACGGCGTTACCCGCCACGACGACGTTCGTCACCGTCGCTTGCGATGTCTGCACCACCACCGCACTGACCGTCTCGCTCGATCCGTAGGGCGTGCTCAGTGTGGTGGTGGTTTCGTCCTTCACGTAGGAATAGCTGGACGTCGTCGTCGTGGTGTCGGTCGTTGTGGTGGTTATTGTCGGGGTCAGGTGATGACCGTCGACGACAAAGGTGGCAACCGTCTGGGCAATCGCGGTCGTGACGGTGGTTCCGGACGTGACCAGCTCATGCAGCATCTTCGTGACGCCGGGTACCGAAAAGACGTTGTAGACGCCGCTGTCGAGCAGCGTCTGAACGTTCGTGTCAGCCGTGGTGACAACCGGGTCCGGAGACGTCAGCAGGATCGGGCCGGTGGTCGCGGTGCCGGTCACCTGCGCAAGGTAGCCGGTGTAGTCGGCCGTGACCATCCGCGGGAATATCTGGCCCGTGTCCCCGTAATGCGCCAGAAGGGGCGCGAGATTGTTCCAGTAGCCGCTGACGTCGCGCGTCCCGGCCAGATCGGTGAAGTTCTGATAGGACTGTCCCCATTTCGCGAGGTTCGCAGCCGGGCTGCCTTGGTTGCCGTAGGCCACTCCCGCGAAATCGTAGACCGTTCCGGTGCCGTCCCACGCGACGATGATGTTCCCTGCTGCATCGAACAGCGGAACGAAGTTCACCTGATCGACCAGGAATTGGATATCCGTCGAGTTGATTACGAACGGCTTGAGCGAAGACGTTATTGCCGACATTCTTGACCCCCAAAAAATAAATCTCGACGGAAAATGTGGCTCTTCACCACGGATCCCCGCGCTTCAAAAATGCAAGCGAGTCTGAGCAATAGTTCAGCTTGAGGCGGCGCAGCCTCCCTTAACAGGTCAATTGCGCCGCTTCGGGCCCCCACCCGGATCCGTCACACCTATGCGTCGCACTGTGACAGGCCCGCTGTTAGCGCAAAATTATCCAAGGTCTATCGTAATCCTATGCCAAACGGACTAGGGCGCACACGGACGAATGGAAGGATCGGCACTGGACCAAAGTCGAGTGCGGTTAGGACTTTTAAAAAGACTCGTTCAGGAATACGAGTGAGTGTGAAAAGGAATTTCGTCCTGCCTCGACATAGGCTTTGAAATTGAAGTTGCGACTGATTCATCAGTATTTTCTTGCTCTGGCCGTTGTTGTGGCCATTGCGACGGTTGCTGTGGCGAGCTGGGTCAACCGCCGGGCGGCTGTCACGATACTGGGAGCAACCGCCGAGACTGCGGCGCTTTACCTTCAGTCCGGTCTTCAGCCCTACGTCCAGAGCCTCTCTCGCGGGTCCGAGCTCAATTCGGTGGATCGCGCCGGGCTCGAACGAATCGTTTTGCGGAACGCCAGCCACGGATTGTTCGCCGTGATCAAATTGTGGAGCGCGGACGGACGGCTGGTTTTTGCGCCTCTGGGCGAAAGCGTACAGGCCCCACCCCCGCGCCAGATCCGTGAGGCGCTGACCGGCCGCGTGGTCGGAAATTCACCAGACCTTCAAGATGAGGGCCATACCGGCGAGCGATCCCTTGGCAAACGACTCTTCGAAATCTACTTTCCGCTCTATGATCAGGGGTCTGGCAGGATCATCGCTATCGGCGAGGTCTACCAGGACGCTGACTATGTTGGGATGGCTCTGCTCGACGCGGCCTCCGACAACTGGCTGGTCATGGCGGCGGGTGGGATCGGGTTGGTTGTGGTACTAGGGGCCATTGTGTATCGTGGAAGCCGCACAATTGATCATCAGGTCGAAACGCTGCGCGAAAACCTGCATCGGCAACAGGCGATGCAGCGCCAGAACAGCGAATTGCGCGACCGCGTGACGAAGGCCACGCTGAATGTTGCACGCATCGACGAGGTCGCCCAGCGCCGCATCGGCGCCGATCTGCACGACGGGCCCGGGCAACTTCTGGGCTTCATGCTTTTGCGGATGGATCAGCTCGAAGCCGCCGTCATGGCGCGCGGCGAGGATGAAGGCGAGCGTCGGACCGAGATCATTAATGACATCCGCGACGCGGCGACCGAGGCGACCCGCGAGATCCGAAGGATTGCGCAGGGCCTTGTCGCGCCGCACCTGGAGGGTGTCCAGACACTCGACGGCCAGATCCGCGCGGTTGCCCGCGAGCATGAACGGCTGACCGGCACCACCGTTGCAATCCGGATCGACCACAACATGCCCCCGATAGAGGGCCATGTCGCGGGCGTGCTGGGCCGCATCACGCAGGAGGCCCTGAGCAACGCGTGGAAACACGCGGGCGGGCGCGGGCAGGAAATCACGCTCACCCGAACGGGGGATCACGTGAACCTTCGCATCCGGAACGAATCAGTAAACCATCAGGCCAATCCCCCAAGCGGAAACAGTTCCACCGGTCTTGGGATAATTGGGATGAAATTTCGGGCAGAATCGCTGGGTGGCACGCTCGATGTTGAAAACGTTCCGACAGAAACGTTCGTGAACTGCTCGGTGCCAATCCCAACGAACGTCTAGTGCAATAATCGACGGATTCCGGCATTGCTGCCAATCAGGGACCAATCGAAACTTATTTTCTACTCAGGAGCGAATAGTAAGATCCGCAATTCTACTCAAAGATGAATCGCGAGAGCCTTATCAAAGATAACCTTCCGATTACCCCAAGCCTCCCGTACACTTTCTCCAATAGTGACGATGAAGATACCTTGCGTACAGCACTAAGATACCTTGCGTACAGCACATATTTTTTCCGAACATGTGATCGGTGGAAGTTCTTTGGTGGTGCGCGAAAGTCATCTGCAACGCCTTTCTCTGGGCCTGCTTGTGTCTGCATCGGTAGATCATTTTGAGGGGTGGCAGGTTGATGTCGAAAGTGATGGGCCGCAGATTTTCCATTGGCATCATCGATGACCATCCGATCTTTAGGAGGGGTCTCGCAGCCGTTCTGCGCGACGAGCCCGATATCGGCGACGTTTTCGAAGGCGACAACACCGAAAGGGCGATCCAGATCGCCGAAAGCCACGAACCGGATCTCATGATCCTTGACCTGATGATGCCTGGCGGGGGCGGTATTGCCGCTCTGTCCGCGATCGCGCAGGCCCGTCCCTCGATGCCCTGCATCATGCTCACCATGAACGACTCGCCCGACATGGCCATAGCGAGCCTCAACGAGGGCGCACGCGGCTATATCCTCAAAGGCATCCCCGCAGGAGAGTTTATCGCTGCGCTGCGTTCGGTCCTGCGCGGCGATACCTTCGTGTCACCGGCTTTCGCGAAAAGGCTTCTGACGGCGGCGCAAGAAAGCAATGCGCGGCGCGATCCGATCGCGGCTCTGACCCATCGAGAGGAACAGGTCCTGCACGAGTTGAAGTCGGGACACAGCAACCGCGAGATCGCAATCTCGCTCTCGATAAGAGAGAAGACGGTCAAGTTCTACATGTCGAGCATCATGCAGAAACTGGGTGCCAAGAACCGCGTCGAGGCGCTCGTGGTGTACCAGCGTGCGAATGCGACCGCCCTGAGGGAAAAATCCCCCCATTTCTAGCGGGGCGCGTTCCTAAATCCTGCGTGGCCATTTTTCGTTTCCGGGCGGTCGTGATGCTGCGCGCACCCATCTTCAGGCGATCATTCTGATCGGTCCATAAGCCGCGCATGGCGGCGCGCGCTGACAGATGAATGCGGCCTCGTCGGCATTGCCGCTGCCCTCCCCCAGCGTCATGCGGCAAGAAGGCCACGCAACTTGGCAAGAGCCGCCGTGCCGGTCTGTTCGTAATGGTCGCGGGTCTGGAGAAGGCGCTCCGTCAGAACGAGGCGGTGGGCCGCATCGCACCCCTGTACCGACGCGGCTTGAGCCGAAGCAGCGCGAGATTGCGGCGGGCCGATTTTCAGAGCCGCGCGATAGCATTGGAAATCTGCCTCGAATTGGGCGTCCTCCCTGACATCGCCTTGTCCTGACGGTGGCCGAAATCGGAACAACGCCGGAAGTGAGGGATCAGTGAGCCGCCTTCGCGCGGGATCCCTCATCAACGCAGGCCGTGACACAAGGTTTCCAATTGGCCGGGGCTGGATGGGGCGCGCGGTTGCCGCCTGACCATCCGGCCGCGTGGTGCAGCCAGATGGTATTCCTTGATCACATGTCGCCTGGCTCATGCGATCAAGGCGCTGATCGGCACCGTCGCGCGCGCACGCAGGCTCACCAACCATGTGCAGAGCACCGATTTGCAGCGCGACCTAAGCATCGGGATCAACTCCGCCTGCCATGGATTTCTTGGCAAGGCCCCTCTGCCCCCCACCCTGATGGCAGGCATAGCATTGCCGAGGGCCAGCGAACTGGTGATGATATCGGTCATCGCCGTCCTGCCCGGCTGACCACACGGAAGCGAACCAATGCCCGATCCCGCCTTGCGGACAACCCGGATCAAAGGTGCCGACTGTATCCTGGCCTGGGATACCAATTCCGTGCACCACGACAGTCCGCGCGTACCGGACGCGGGTTTCACGGGCGCTTCGATCACTCACGTTGGCCCCGCTGCGTCAGTGAATGCCGACAGGGCGACAGGCCGCGTGGCGCTGTTTGCGGTGCGCCCGCCGGTTACGGAAGGCCCGGAATGATCCGGGTCGATATCGTGATCATCGGTGGCGGTATTGCGGGCGCCTCTGCTGCCGCCGAACTGGCAACAGGCGCCTCGGTGATCCTGCTGGAACGAGAGCCGTCTTGCGGGCTGCACGCCACGGGTCGCTCTGCCGCGAGCTTTTCCCAAGCGTACGGGGCCCCGATCATCCGCCGCCTTGCCCGCGTGAGCCGCAGCTTTCTGGAAACACCACCGCCAGGGTTTGCCGAGGCCCCTATCCTGCGCCCGCGTGGCATGATCACGGTCGCCCGACAGGATCAGACAGCGCAACTCAACAGCGAACTCGACGCCGCGCAGGCGCTTGCCCCCTCCATCCGTGCCATGCCGCCCGAAGAGGCCGAGGCGATGGTGCCGATCCTGCGCCCGGGCCATGTCGCCGCCGCGTTCTTCGAACCCGGGCAGCGGGAAATCGACGTGGACGCCCTGCATCAGGGGTTTCTGCGCCAGGCCCGCTCGCGCGGCGCGCAGGTGGTGACCGGGGCCGGTGTAACGGCCATCATGCACGGCAGGCAAGACTGGCGCATCGCCACCCCAGCGGGCGAAATCGGTGCGCGCGTCATCGTGAATGCAGCGGGAGCCTGGGCGGACGAGGTGGCGGCCATGGCGGGCCTCGCCCCCATCGGCATCACCCCCTACCGCCGCACAGCGTTTCGCGTGGCTGCACCCGATGGGATCGAGATCGCGGCCTGGCCCATGATCAACGACGTGGACGAAGCGTTCTACTTCAAGCCCGATGCGGGCCGCCTGTTCGTCTCGCCCGGGGATGCCACCCCCTCGCCCCCGATGGACGCCTGGCCGCACGATATCGACGTGGCCATCGGCGTAGAACGGCTGGAAGCGGCCACCACACTTGACGTGCGCCGCATCCTTGGTTCCTGGGCGGGTCTGCGCAGCTTTGCGCCCGACCGCGTGCCGGTGGTGGGTATGGAGGGGGCGGGCTTCTTCTGGCTGGCCGGTCAGGGCGGTTATGGCATAAAGACCGCGCCCGCCCTTGCGCGCGCCGCGGCTTCGCTGATCCTGACCGGGCAATTCCCCGATGACCTGACCGAAGGCGGCATCGACCCCGCTGCACTTTCCCCCGCGCGCCTGCGCAGCATCTGAAACCACAGGAGAACCCATGACCATCACCCGCATCGACCCCGGACAGCGCTTCTGCAAG
Organism: Rhodobacterales bacterium; assembly: GCA_038251625.1. Classification (GTDB taxonomy): domain Bacteria; phylum Pseudomonadota; class Alphaproteobacteria; order Rhodobacterales; family Rhodobacteraceae; genus JBBQXK01. The sequence goes on along the minus strand of JBBSBE010000072.1, from coordinate 5,724 downwards.
GCCGTCGTCCACAATGGCACCGTCTATCTGGCTGGAATGACCGCGAGCGACCTGAGTGCTGGCACCACCGGCCAGACCGAGCAGATCCTCGCCGCCATCGACCACTATCTTGCCGAGGCAGGCACATCGAAATCAAAGCTGCTGACCGCCAACATCTGGCTGCGCGACATCGCCGATTTCGCCCTGATGAACGCCGCCTGGGACGCTTGGGTGGACCGTGCCAACATGCCCGTGCGCGCGACGGTCGAGGCGCGGCTCGCGGGGGATGCCTACCGTGTGGAAATTCAGGTGACGGCAGCGCTATGAGCCGCAGCATCGCGCTGGCCGTCTGCCAGACCGGCCCCATCCAGCGCAGCGACACGCGGCGCGAAACGGTAGACCGGCTGTTGCACCTACTGGAAACCGCAGCGGGGATGGGGGCGGAACTGGCCGTGTTTCCGGAAATGGCACTGTCCACCTTCTTTCCGCGCTGGCACCTGACCGACGCCGACGAGATCGCGGCCTTTTTCGAGGCGGCGATGCCCGGTCCCGACACCACGCGCCTCTTCGCCGCCGCCGCCCGACTGCGCTGCGGCTTTGCTTTGGGATATTGCGAAGCGGCGGCTGAAGAGCGGTTCAACACCGCCGTGCTGGCCGGGCCGGACGGAGAAATCATCGGCAAGTACCGAAAGGTGCATGTACCCGGGTCGGACAAGCCGCAGGACGGCACGACCGTGCATCTGGAACGGCTTTACTTCGATCCCGGCAACCTGGGCTTTCCGGTGTTCGACTATCGCGGCACCCGCGTCGGCATGGCCATCTGCAACGATCGTCGCTGGCCCGAAACCTACCGGATGCTGATGCTGAACGGGGCACATGTGGCGCTGATCGGCTACAACACGCCACAGGTGCTGGCCGAAGCGCCCGCGCTTGCGCACCTGCGGATGCTGCACAACCATTTGCCGATGCAGGCGGGCGCCTACCAGAACACGCTCTGGGTGGCCGCCGCCGCCAAGGCAGGGCTGGAGGACGGACAGGCGCTGATCGGCGGGTCCTGCATCGTCAGCCCCACGGGCGAGATCGCAGCACTGGCGATGGGCCTCGGCGACGAGGTGATCATCCACCGTGCCGACCTGTCCCTGATCGCCGCTTGTCGCAAGGTTAATTTCGACTTTGCCACCTATCGACGGCCCGAGCAGTACCGCGCCATCGTCGACCGCGCAGGCCCTGCGGATTAGGCGTTCAGCCGCGCCCCGGCCGCGACAAGATGCCTGAACACACGTTCCGCTGCCGCCCCGCTCGATGCGCCGCGGTTCAGGATGTAGTAAGTCCAGGGGCTTGGCGGGCGAAGGGCGAAAGGCTCGACCAGCAAGCCGCGCTGCAGGTATCTGCGGCAAAGCGAGGTCAGTGCGATCGTCAGCCCCTGCCCCTGTGCCGCCAGTTCCAGCGCCACGTTTGAGGCGTTGGTCTTGAAATGCGCGGCGTTCACCGTGTCGATCAGCGCCAGATGTGGCGCATCGAGCGCCTGCGCCATGATCGACCAGTATTCCTGCCGCCCTGCGATGATCACCTTGCCCTGCGTGGCAAGATCGGCGACCGCGCGAATACGCGATGCCGCCTCGGGCGCGCAAACCAGCGACAGGGTTTCGTTCCACATCGCCCGCGCGCCCAACGGCACTTCGTCATCGCGGTTCACGGTGATGACAAGGTCAGCGATGCGGTCGTCCGCATCCTCCCAGACGGTGCCGTGAATCACGACCTCGATATCGGGCTGCATCTGATGAAACTCGGCCACACACCCCGGCAGCCAGTTTTCCGCCAGACTGAACGGGCAGGCGACAATCACGCTGCGGTCCCGTCCGCTGGTCATCACCGCGTCCGTCGCATTGTCGATCTGCGTCAGCGCCTGGCGCAGGGTGGGCAGAAAGGCCGCGCCCATCTCGGTCAGGTGCAAGCTGCGGGCGTTTCGCACGAAAAGGTCACGGCCAAGGTACTTTTCCAGTGCCCGGACATGGGTGCTGATGGCTGCCTGCGTATACCCAAGTTCCTGTGCCGCGCGGGTGAAGCTGAGGTGCCGCGCCGCACATTCGAACGAGCGGATGAAGTTCAGCGGAGGGGGGGGTCGGTTCATCGGCCTCTCCGTTCAGGACAGCGACAGGTTCCGCCCGCCGGCGCCCATGACAACAGTTTTCTTGTGCAAAGACCCCGAAACAATCGTGTGTGCTGGTCACGGCACAATTATATCACAGGGTAGGTCCGGTTCAGAAGGAATGGCGACATGCAGGGCGCGGTGTCTGTGACGGACGATGTTCTGTGCAAGGTCACGCGGTTCACGCTGGACATCGGGCCTGCGGATATCCCGCCCGATGCAATGGACCGCGCGGCACTGATGCTGCTCGATACGCTTGGGATCTGTGCGGCCGCAGGGCCGATGGCCGCGGGCGTTCTGGCACGTGACACGGCAGCGATGCTGTTTGGCGCGGGGGAAGCGCAGCATGCCGCGCGAATGCTGTTCGACGGGCGGCGCGTAAGCTCTGCCGGTGCCGTGTTCGCGGCCGCGACCCAGCTTGACAACCTCGACGGACACGACGGCTACAACCCGACAAAGGGCCATATCGGCGTGGTGACGGTGCCGACACTGGCCGCCCTGGCCGAACAGCGCGATCTGTCGGGCCACGAGGCCCTGGCAGCATTGATCGTCGGATACGAGGTGGCAGGCCGCGCGGGCATCGCGCTCCATGCCACTGTCAGCGATTATCATACCTCGGGCGCCTGGAATGCGCTGGGGGTGGCCGCGATGGCAGCCCGGTTGCGAGGGCTCTCGGCTGCGCAATTGCGCGAGGCGCTGGGGATCGCGGAATACCACGGCCCACGCAGCCAGATGATGCGGGAAGTCGCAACACCAACCATGCTGCACGACGGGTCGGGATGGGGCGCGCTGGCGGGCATGACGGCGGCAGTGATGGCCGAACGTGGCTTTTCCGGCGCCCCTGCCGTGACAGTCGAGGCCCCGGAAGCGGCCCCTTTCTGGGCGGATCTCGGCCAGTTCTGGCAGATCGGGCACCAGTATGTGAAACCTTATCCGACGTGCCGCTGGGCCCATGCGGCGGTCGATGCCGCGCGCGAGGTTATGCTGGCGCATGACCTGCGGCACGAGATGATCGCCGAGGTCCGCATCCGCAGCTTCGACTATGCGGCCGCGCTGTTCCAAGGGATACCCGAGACCACATCCAAGGCGCAATATGCGCTGCCCTTTCCGGTGGCGGTGATGCTGGTTCATGGCCGTATCGGGCTTGAGCATATCGAAGGCGCGGGCCTGTCCGATCCGGTGGTGGCGGGCATGGTGGCGCGCACGAAGGTGACGGCGCACCCGCGCCATCAGGCGCGCTATCCAGCGGGCCGATGGGCCGATCTGGATATCGTGCTGACCGACGGGCGCATCCTGTCCTCGGGCGACACCCACGCGCGCGGCGGCCCTGAGCGGCCGTTTGGCCGGGCCGAGATCGTGACGAAATTCCATGAATTCGCCGATCCCGCCCTCGGGGCAGACAGGGCGGCGGCGCTGCGGGATGCCGTGCTGGCGTTGACCGAAACCGGCAGCCGCTTCGCGCATGTCGCGCAGCACCTCTACTGACCCGCAATGGTCTTTCGCCTTTTGAAATACGGCCTCAGCCGCGCCTATCCGGTTACCGGCGATCTGCCCCCCACCCCCGACCTGCGCGACAGCTATGACGTGGTTATCGTGGGCGGCGGCGGCCATGGCCTTGCCTGTGCGCACTACCTCGCCAAACATCATGGGGTCCGTAGCGTGGCTGTGCTGGAAAAGGGCTGGCTTGCGGGCGGCAACACCGCGCGCAACACCACCACGATCCGGTCGAACTACATGACCCTGCAATCCATCGCCTTCTACAAGGAGGCCGTGGCGCTTTACGGCGCGATGTCGGAAGAGCTTGATTTCAACGTCATGTTCTCGCAGCGCGGGCAACTGACGCTGGCCCATTCCGAGGCAACCTTGCGCGCTTTCCACCTGCGGGCGGAAACCGGGCGCCACATGGGCATCGCGATCGAGGTGATCGGGCCCGAAGAGGTGCGCGCGCGCGTGCCGGAACTGAACATGGATCACGGCGGCGCGCTGGAAATCATCGGCGGCCTCTGGCACCCCGACGGCGGTACCGCACGGCACGATGCGGTGGCTTGGGGCTACGCCCGCGAAGCCGCGCGCCGGGGGGTGGAGATCCACCAGCGCACCGCCGTTACCGGGTTCGAGGTATCGCGCGACCGCATCACGGCGGTGCAGACCGACCGGGGCACGGTCAGCGCGGGCGCTGTGCTGATCGCCTGCGGGGGGATGAACTATGACATGGCGCTGAAGGCGGGGGTGGAACTGCCCATCCGGTGCTACCCGCTGCAGGCGATGGTAACCGAACCGGTCAAACCTTGGCTGCACACCCTCGTATCATCGGTCAGCCTGCACACCTACCTTGTGCAATCCTCGCGCGGCGAGGTGGTCATCGGCGGCGGCTCTGACCCATACCAGCTTTATTCCACCCGCTCCACGCTGGACCTGAAGGAACATCTGGCCGAAGGGGCGGTGCATCTCTTTCCGTTCCTGCGCGGGATGAAGGTGCTGCGGCAATGGGCGGGCATCACCGACATGACGCCGGATTACAGCCCGATCATGGGGGCGTCGCCGCTGGAAAACCTGTGGCTTGATTGCGGCTGGGGCACATGGGGCTTCAAGGCCACGCCCGTGGCAGGCAAGCGGATGGCCGAATGCATCGCCACCGGCCGTGTGCCCGAAATCCTTGCGCCTTTCGCCCTGTCGCGCTTCGCGCGTTTCGATCTGGTGAACGAAATGGGCGCCACGGCGGCGAGTCACTAGGGGATGCCATGAAACTGCTGACCTGCCCCCTCAACGGCCCGCGCAATATCGACGAGTTTCAGTATCTTGGCCCGCTGAAGCCCGACCTCGCACAGGATGCCGCCGATGCCGACTGGGCCGCCCACCTGTTCCGGGCCGAGAACCGGCCTGGCCCGATGGTCGAATGGTGGCGCCACACCCCGTCGAATACCGTGTTTCTGGCAGAGCGCCATACCGTGACCGATACCGTCATCCGGACATGGCTGCCGGAGCCGCGCGGATGATCCGCCTGCCCCCACCATTTGGCACGCGCATAGACCGCGCCACCCCGATATCCTTCCGCTTCGAGGGGCGCGAAGTGCAGGGCCTTGCAGGCGACACCATCGCCAGCGCGCTGGCGGCGAACGGGCAGATAATGCTGTCGCGTTCGTTCAAGTATCATCGCCCACGCGGCGCCTTCGGGCTGGCGGGGGCTGAGGCGAACACCCTTGTGCAGGTGGGGCCGGAGCCGAATGTGCAGGCCGATTTGCGCGGCATCGCCCCGGGCATCGAGGTGCGCGCGCAGAATGTGGCGGGGTCGCTGGCCTTCGACCGGGACGCGGTGATCGGTCTTTTCGCGCGGTTTCTGCCGGTGGGGTTCTATTATCGCACCTTCATGGGGCCGACACGCGGAGCATGGCTCAAGATCTGGGAGCCGCTCATCCGGGCCAAGGCCGGCCTCGGACGCATCGACACCGCTGCTTCATTCCCGCACGGCGAAAAGGGCCACCTTCACTGCGATGTGCTGGTTGTGGGTGGTGGCCCGGCGGGCCTTGCCGCGGCGTCTGAGGCGGCATCGGGCGGGGCTGATGTGATCCTCTGCGACCTGGGGCCGGAACCGGGCG
>JBBSBE010000071.1:0-20534 GCA_038251625.1 Rhodobacterales bacterium | reverse complement strand
GATCTGGTCATAGGCCCGGAACTCGCCAAAATACTTCGTGATCGCCGCCGTCAGCGTCGTCTTGCCGTGGTCAACGTGGCCAATCGTGCCAATGTTGACGTGCGGCTTGTTCCGTTCAAACTTTGCCTTGCCCATGATGGACGCGCCTCTTCCTGGGGCCCTTGCGGACCCGTTCCAAACTCGGCGCGCTAGATAAGGCGGGGGCCGGAAAAAGGCAAGCACCCGCGCAAGCCGATCGGCCTTTGGCGGTGACGGGACAGGCGTATCGCGCTATAGACGCAAGTAGCGCGCCGCCGAGGGAGACCCCCGCTGACCGATCCTGTGCCTACGCCCTTGCGCGCGCGCCTTGCTGACCTTGTGTTCGGCCAGCGCCTGCCCGCCGCCCTGCCCGCCGTGGCACAACGCGCCATCATCGCCGACCGTCGGGCCAGCGAGATCCTTGTTTGCGTGATGCAGTTCGGCGCCATCGCCTTCTTCGGAACCTTCTACGCGCTGACCCCCAAGGCGTTTCCCGCCTCTGTGCCTTTCGAGCCGGTGCCGTGGGCTCTTGCGGCCTATTTCGTGTTCACCGCCCTGCGCTTCTGGCTGGCATTGCGCGACAGGCTGGGGCCGGTGTTCCTGTCCCTGTCGATCCTCGTCGACATCACCGTGCTGATGGTCACGATCTGGAGCTTTCATCTGCAGTACCAGCAACCCGCCGCCTTTTACCTCAAGGCGCCGACGCTGCTTTACGTCTTCATCCTCATCGCGATGCGCACCCTGCGGCTTGAGGCGGCCTATGTGGTGCTGGCGGGGGTGGCGGCGATGGTCGGCTGGTCCACGCTGGTGATCTATGCCGTCATGGCCGATGGCAAGATGGAGATCACCCGAAGCTTTGTCGAATACATGATGTCGTTCAAGATCCTGATCGGCGCGGAAGTGGACAAGCTCGTGTCCATCGCCTCGGTGACGGGAGTGCTGGCCATCGGTGCGATCCGGGCGCGGCGGCTGATGATCCGCTCGGCGGTCGAGGCGCATGCGGCGGCGGAACTCTCGCGCTTTCTGGCGCCCGAGGTTGCCGGCGAAATCCGGCGCGCGGGTCAGGATTTCCGCCCGGGCGATGCCGTCACGCGAGAGGCGGCGGTGATGATGCTGGACTTGCGCGGCTTCACCAGCCACGCAGCACGGCTTGGCCCGCGCGGCACGATGGCCCTTCTGGCCGAGTTTCATGCCTGCGTCGTGCCGATCCTGCAACGCCACGGCGGGTCGATCGACAAGTATCTGGGCGATGGGATCATGGCCACGTTCGGCGCGACCGAACCTAGCGAAACCTATGCCGCCGACGCAATAGCAGCGCTGTTGGACCTGCAGCCCGCCATCGCCCGCTGGCGCGACGACCGCGCCGCAGCGGGGGCGCCGATTGTGGGCGTGGGGGCAGCGGTGACGGTCGGCGAAGTGCTATTCGGTGTGACGGGCGAGGCCACGCGGCTTGAGTTTACCGTGATCGGCACTGCGGTGAACCTGGCCGCCAAGATCGAGAAGCACTGCAAGCCTTCCGGTCACCCTGCGCTGGCAAGCGTCGAGGCGTTGGATCGGGCGATTTCCCAAGGCTTTGACGGTGCAGCGGCGTTCCAGACCTTGCCCGGACAAAGCGTACTCGGCGCCGATGCGCCGATCGACCTTGTGGCGATTGGCTAGCGTTCGACCGTACCGCGAGAGGAAGGCGTGCGTGCTGCCATTCCAAACCACTGCGGGTTTTCCACCAGCCAGTCTTCAACGGATTTCACCGCCACAAAGGCCAACTCGGCCATCTGTTCCTCGGCCGTCTGCGTCAGACCCGAGCCGATGAACGTCTTGCTTGATCCACGCTCGAAGGCGGTGATCTGTTTTGGTTCGGTATTCAGCTGCGTGCCAGCCGCATCATCGAAGACCGACGGGCTGATGACGAGGATCGACTTCGGCGCAAGAACCACCGGTATGCCGGGCGGCGCGAGCGCGAAGCCATCGACCGCAATGCCGATGTTATAGATCTTGTTGCCGTTGTAGCGACCGAACCGATCCTGCACCGCCTTGCTGATGGCGGCCTGCCATTCTTCGCCCGTGGCATCGCGGCTGATCGGCACCTTCTGCATCTTGTCGGTGACCACGATGTTGAGGCCAAGGACAAAATCGCCAAGGTTTTTCGTTGGCCCGGCAAGTTCGTCTTTCTTGGCGCAGGCGGCAGCGACGGTCAGGCAGACAAGAAGGGCAAACGTGCGCAGGAACATGTGCGATCCTTGAAAAATGCAGCTTCGACCCGCAATAGCGACTCGCCCGGAAAGACGCAACTCTGCCGCAGTGGCTTGTGCCGGTCGGGCGACTATACTCGCGCTGAACCGGAGGCGAAGATGACCCTTGCCGCGCCCCTTGCCCCTGCCCTGCCCGCGCGGGTGGCGCTGTCGAACGCGCCACTTGGGATATGGGGCTCGTTCCGAGCGGGGCAGCGCAACGTGCTGGAACTGATCCCCGAGCTTGCCACCCGCCTGCCCATCGTGTCCGGACGCACCGGCAAGCCGTGGCACATGGTGATGGCCCCCGAGGCGCTGAAGCGGATCCTGCGCGAGAATGTCGAGAACTACCCCAAGTCGATGGTGACGAAGCTGATCCTGGAGCCCGCCATCGGAGAGAGCCTTTTCGTCGCGGAAGGGGCCGAATGGATGTGGCAGCGGCGGACGGCGGCGCCGGTCTTTTCGCACCGCAACGTGGCCGCGCTGGCGCCGGTGATGACGCTGGCGGCCGAACGCGCATCAAACCGGATCGGGGCGGCTTTGGGGCGGGCCGCGAACCTGTTCGACGAGATGGTGACGGCCACGTTCGAAGTGATCTCGGACGTCACCTTTTCGGGCGGCGAAGGGTTTGACCGGGCCTCCGTCCACAAGGCGATCGAAAGCTACATCGGACAGACGGCGAAGGTTTCGCTTCTTGATATCCTCGGCGCGCCGCCCTGGGTGCCGCGCCCGTCGCGGATGATCGCAAGCGGGGCGATGCGCGAGATGAAGCGGATATCCGACGCGGCCATCGACCGGCGGCGGGCGGATGGGGCGCGGGCGGTGCCGGATCTTCTGGACCTTTTGCTGGAGGGAGAGGACCCCAAGACCGGCCGCCGCATGACGACGGCGGAACTCCGGGACAATCTGCTGACCTTCATCGTGGCGGGGCACGAGACGACGGCGTTGACGCTGGCGTGGGCGCTGTATCTGTGCGCGTTCGACCAGGGCGTGCAGGACGCGGCGAGGACCGAAGCGCAGGCGGTACTGGGCGACCGGGCGGCGACGGCGGCGGATGTGGCCGACCTGCCGCTGGTGCGGCGGATCGTGGATGAGACGTTGCGGATGTATCCACCTGCCGCGTTCCTGTCGCGGACGGCGCGGGCGGCGGACACGCTGATGGGCACGCGGATCGAGCCGGGTGATACGGTGATGCTGCCGATCTATGCGCTGCACCGCCATCACGCGCTGTGGCCCGAGCCGGACAGGTTCGACCCCTCCCGCTTCGCCGACCCCAAGGCCGTCGACCGCTTCACCTACCTGCCCTTCGGCGATGGCCCCCGCATCTGCATCGGGGCCAATTTCGCGCTGCAGGAGGCGGTCATCATTTTGGCGACACTGCTGGCGAGGTTCCGATTCGCCCCGGTGCCGGGGAAAGAGCCGAAGCCAGTGATGATCCTGACCCTGCGGCCCGAGGGGGGTGTCTGGCTGATGGTGGAGCGGGCCTGACGTTGGCTGTCCACGCGTGGACAAAATCTGGCCCCTTTGTTTTCAAAGGCTTGGACACCCGACATTCACCCTGTCTTAACCTATTCGCGGCTCAGGTGAAGCGGTTGTCGCGCGGGAAACCGCGCGGGGCCATGCGGCCGGCAGAGGCGCGGGCGCCCAGCCATTCGGAAAGATCAGGCTCTGTGCGGGTGCGGCCTGCGGGGTCTTTCCACGTCAGGCCTTCGGCCAAGGCAAATGTGGTGGCGTCCGACAACCCGCCATCCTTGTACTTTTGCAGTCGCACGCCCTTGCCGCGTGCCATCTCGGGCAAGTCGGCCAGCGGGAAAACCAGCATCTTGCGGTTCTCGCCCACAACGGCCACGTGATCGCCCGCGATCCGGCGGCAGAGTGCCGTCTTGGCGCCATCGCGCAATGTCAGCACCTGCTTGCCCGCGCGCGTCTGCGCCAGCACCTCGTCCGAGGGCACAACGAACCCGTCACCATCGGTCGAGGCGACCAGCAAACGCTCGCCGCCGCGATGGATCATCAGGTCCACAATCTCGGCCTCGTTCGGCAGATCGACCATCAGGCGCACAGGTTCGCCCATCCCGCGCCCGCCGGGCAGGTTGGCGCCCAGAAGCGTGAAGAACCGACCGTTCGAGCCCACGATCAGGATCTTGTCGGTCGTCTCGGCGTGGAACAGGAACCGCGCGGCATCGCCGTCCTTGAACTTGAGGTCGGTATCCAGCGGCTGATGCCCCTTCATCGAGCGCACCCAACCCATCTTTGAGCAGATGACGGTGATCGGTTCACGCTCGATCATCGCCTCGGGCGCCACCTCTTCGGTTTCGCCAGCTTCGGCAAAGGTGGTCCGGCGGGCGCCGCCCTTGGCGGTATGGCCGAAATCGCGCTGCACCTGCCGGAGGTCTGTGCCGATACGCTTCCACTGCAGCTTTTCGCTGTCGAGAAGGTCTTGCAGGTCGCTGCGTTCCTTCAAAAGCGTGTCACGTTCGGCGATCAGTTCCAGCTCTTCCAGCCGCCGCAGGCTGCGCAGGCGCATGTTGAGGATCGCCTCGGCCTGCACCTCGCTGAGTTCACCATCGCCGACGCCGGGCGTCTTGTAATCGCGTTCGTTGGCCGCGCGCACATGGGGGCGGCCCCATTCCTCGCGCATCAGGGCGGCCTTCGGATCGTCATCATATCGAATGATGTCAATCACCCGGTCGAGGTTGAGGAAGGTGATCAGGAAACCTTCGAGGATCTCCAGCCGATGGTCGATCTTTTCCAGCCGATGCTGGCTGCGGCGCTGCAGCACGTCGCGGCGGTGGTCGAGGAAAGCGCGCAGCACCTCTTTCAGCGAACAGACCCGTGGCACGCGCCCGTCGATCAGCACGTTCATGTTGAGCGAGAAGCGGATTTCGAGATCAGAGTTGCGAAAGAGCATGCCCATCAGCATGTCGGGATCGACCGTGCGCGCGCGCGGCTCGATCACGATGCGCACATCATCGGCGGATTCGTCGCGCACATCGGCAAGGATCGGCACCTTTTTCAGGTGGATGAGTTCGGCCAGGCGTTCGATCAGCTTGGACTTCTGCACCTGATAGGGAATTTCGGTGACGACGATCTGCCAGTTGCCGCGACTGAGATCTTCCTTTTCCCAGCGCGCCCGCAGGCGGATGCTGCCGCGCCCGGTGCGGTAGGCTTCGGTGAGGTTGGCGCGGGGTTCCACGATCACGCCGCCCGTCGGGAAATCGGGGCCAGGCACATGCTCGGTAAGCGCGGCATCGGTGACGCCGGGATCGCGGATCAGGTGGAGGCAGGCGTCGATCAGTTCGTGCAGGTTGTGGGGCGGAATGTTCGTGGCCATACCGACCGCGATACCGGAAGAGCCGTTGGCCAGAAGATGCGGAAAGGCGGCGGGCATGACGACCGGTTCGGTCAGCGTGCCATCGTAGTTCGGGCGGAAATCGACGGCGTTTTCCGCGAGGCCATCCATCAGCCGCTCGGCAATCGCGGTCAGCCGTGCCTCGGTGTATCGGCTGGCGGCGGGGTTATCGCCGTCGATGTTGCCGAAGTTGCCCTGCCCGTCGACCAGCGGATAGCGGACGTTGAAATCCTGCGCGAGGCGCGCCATCGCGTCATAGATCGCGGCGTCGCCGTGGGGGTGGTAGTTGCCCATCACATCGCCCGAGATCTTGGCCGACTTGCGGAACCCCCCGGTGGGCGACAGGCGCAGTTCGCGCATCGCATAGAGGATGCGGCGGTGCACGGGCTTCAACCCGTCGCGCGCATCGGGCAGGGCGCGGTGCATGATGGTGGACAACGCATAGGTCAGATACCGCTCGCCAATCGCGCGGCGCAGGGGTTCGGAAACCTCCGAAGGCTCCATCTTGGGGGTATCGGGCGCGTCGGTCATGGATGTTGTGTAAGACGCGGGCGCGGCCCGGTCCAGCCGGAACTGTGGCGTCGCAATCCTGCGCGGGCGACGATTTTGGGGAACCGCTCACGTTTCTTTGATGTTATGGGATGGGACACTTGGATGAATCGGTGGGTTTGATGTATCGGCTTTTGACATTTCTTGGCGCTTTTCTGTTTCTGGCGCTTCTGATCGGCGGCCGGGATTACGGCCAGCAACGCTTTGGCCTGCGGGATGCGCCCCCGCCCGGCACCGACACCGCGCGCGTGCAACCCGCACCGATCGAGGTGATCCCCTCTGCGCCTGCCATCATCGCCGCGCGCTATGAACCCACGGCGATAGCCGAAGCCCCGGCGCCCGTGGCGCCCGCGCCGTTGGTGCCCGCGCCATTTGTGGAGGAGGCGACAGCGGTGGCGGCTCTGGCCCCGGCTGCCGAGGCGGAGGCACCCGCCCCCCTGAGCGAGACGAGCCTGCCCGTGCGCTATGTCTCGGCCACCGCGATCAACGTGCGGCAGGGGCCTTCGACCAACGATGCGGTGATCGGGCGGCTGACGCGGGGCGAGGCGGTCAGCATCGTGGGCGATGCGGGTGACGGTTGGGTGCAGGTGCGGATCGAGGGCGACGGGATCGACGGCTTTGTCGCAGCCCGGCTTCTGGCCGAAAGCGACCCCACCGCCAACTAGGTTTGCCAAGCCCCCCCTCGCACGCTATGCGGCGGTGAACGAGAGGGCGCCGCATGACCGACCGCAGTATTCTGATTACAGGCTGTTCGTCGGGCATCGGCCTTGATGCCGCGCGCGGGCTGAAGGCGCGGGGGTGGCGCGTCTTTGCCAGTTGCCGCAAGCCCGAAGACTGCGAACCGCTGCGGGCCGAGGGGCTGGAGGCGCTGCACCTCGATTACACCGACGCGGACAGCATGGCGGCGGCCGTTGCGACGGTGGCCGCGGCGACGGGCGGGCGGCTGGATGCGCTGTTCAACAACGGCGCCTATGCCTGCCCCGGGGCGGTGGAGGATCTGCCGACAGATGCGCTGCGGGCGATCTTCGAGACCAATCTTTTCGGCTATCACGACCTGACGCGCCGGGTGATCCCGATGATGCGGGCGCAAGGGCACGGGCGGATCGTCAACTGTTCATCCGTGCTGGGCCTTGTGGGGCTGAAGTGGCGCGGGGCCTATGTGGCGACGAAATTCGCGATGGAGGGGCTGACGGATGTGCTGCGGATCGAGATGGCGGGGACGGGGATCCACGCCATCCTGATCGAGCCGGGGCCCATCGCCACGCGCATCCGCGAAAACTCCATCCCCCATTTCGAGCGCTGGATCGACTGGAAGGGATCGGCGCGGCGGGCGGAGTATGAATCTCTGCTCGACCGGCTTTACAAGCCTGCCACGAAGAAGGATCAGTTCGAATTGCTGCCGGCCGCCTGCACGGCCAAGCTGATCCATGCGCTGGAGGCACCCCGCCCGAAGGCCCGGTATTTCGTGACCACGCCCACCTATGCGATGAACATCGCGCGGCGTGTTCTGCCCACCCGAATGCTCGATTGGGTGCTTCAGCGGGCCTGACCCCTTCGCTTTTCCGCGCCGCACCGCTACATCGGGTGCAACGGAAGGAAACCCCATGGCCAGTGATCCGCTTTTCATCGTCGCCGTCATCGCCTGTTTCGGCGTGCTTGCCATCCTGATGATCGGGATCGGCGGCTTTGCGAAAGGCGGCGATTTCAACAAGAAACACGCCAACCGCCTGATGCGATACCGCATCTATGCGCAGGCGGGGGCGGTGCTGTTGATCCTGATTTTCGTGGCGTTCCACAAGGCCCGGGGGAACTGATGGTCGTTCTGTCGAAGATCTACACCAAAACCGGGGATGACGGGGAAACCGCCCTTGGCAATGGCGCGCGGGTGGCCAAGCATTCGTTGCGGGTGCAGGCGTACGGCACCGTGGACGAAACGAACGCGACCATCGGCCTTGCCCGGCTGCATGCCACGGGTGATATGGATGCAGCACTTCAGCGCATCTCGAACGATCTTTTCGATCTTGGCGCAGACCTTTGTCGCCCCGACATGGCGCGCGATCACGAGGCGGGTTACACGCCGCTGCGCATCGTCGCCCCGCAGGTCGCGCGGCTTGAGGCCGAGATCGACGTGATGAACGCCGACCTGCAGCCCCTGCGCAGCTTCATCCTGCCGGGCGGCACCGCGCTGGCCGCGCATTTCCACCTCTGCCGCACGGTCTGTCGCCGGGCAGAGCGGCTGACGGTGGAACTGGCCACGATGGAGGAAATCAACCCGGAGGCGGTGCATTACCTCAACCGCCTGTCGGACTGGTTCTTCGTGGCGGGGCGGGTGGTAAACGACGGCGGCAAGCGGGATGTGCTGTGGGTGCCGGGGCTGACGCGGTAACGCGGCGTCCCGGCGCGCGTCCTTGTCGTATTTGGTCTGTCATGATCGCAGGCAAAACGCTAAAACCGCGCGAAAGATTGCTGTGCAAAGGGAAGAGCCATGAAGATCCTGGTGCCGGTCAAACGGGTGATCGACTACAACGTGAAAGTGCGGGTCAAGGCCGACGGGTCGGGCGTGGACCTTCAGAACGTGAAGATGTCGATGAACCCCTTCGACGAGATCGCGGTGGAAGAGGCGATCCGGCTGAAGGAAAAGGGGCTGGCGGACGAGATCATCGTGGTCTCCATCGGCGTGAAGCAATCGCAGGAAACGCTGCGCACGGCGCTTGCCATGGGGGCCGACCGCGCGATCCTGATCGTGGCGACCGAGGATGTGCATACCGACATCGAGCCGCTGGCCGTAGCCAAGCTGATCGCCAAGGTGGTAGAGGCCGAAGGGCCGGGCCTTGTGCTTTGCGGCAAGCAGGCCATCGACAATGACATGAACGCGACGGGCCAGATGGTGGCGGCCCTTCTGGGGTGGTCGCAGGCGACATTTGCCTCGGATCTTGCCATCGAGGGCGATCATGCGGTGGTGACGCGCGAGGTGGACGGCGGATTGCAGACCATCAAGGTGAAGATGCCCGCCGTGGTGACGGTGGATCTGCGCCTGAACCAGCCGCGCTACGCCAGCCTGCCCAACATCATGAAGGCGAAGAAAAAGCCTTTGGAGGAAAAGACCGCCGCCGACTATGGCGTGGACGTGTCGCCACGCCTGACAGTGGTCAAGACGGTCGAGCCGCAGGGCCGCAAGGCGGGCGTGAAGGTGGGATCGGTGGCGGAACTGATCGCGAAACTGAAAGACGAAGCGGGGGTGATCTGAGATGGCCGTTCTTTTGTTGGGCGAAGTGATCGACGGCAATCTGGTGACCGATGGCGTGGCAAAGGCACTGACGGCGGTGACGAGCCTGGGCGAGGCGCATGTGCTGATCGCAGGTCAGGGCGGCGATGCGGCGGCAGCTGAGGCGGCGACGCTGAAGGGCGTGTCGAAGGTGATCTTTGCGGGCGACCACGTGTTCTGCCACGGGATGACGGAACCGACGGCCGCGCTGATCGTCTCGCTGTCGGGCGGCTACAGCCACATCGCGGCCCCTTCGGGTGCGTTTTCCAAAAGCGTGCTGCCGCGCGTGGCAGCACTTCTGGACGTGATGGTGATCTCGGAAGTGCTGAGCGTGGTGGATGCCGATACGTTCGAGCGCCCGATCTATGCCGGCAACGCAATCCAGACGGTGAAATCGTCGGACAAGATCAAGGTGATGACGATCCGCACCGCCACTTTCAGCGCTGCGGAAACGGGTGGTTCGGCGCCGGTCGAGACCATTGCGACGGGCGCGGACGGGTCGCTTTCTTCCTGGGTTGAAGACAAGGTGGCGGCATCCGACCGCCCCGAACTGACCAGCGCGGGCATCGTGGTATCCGGCGGGCGCGGCGTGGGATCGGAGGCCGATTTCGCCCTGATCGAAAAGCTGGCCGACAAGCTGGGTGCGGCGGTGGGTGCCAGCCGTGCGGCGGTCGATTCCGGATATGCCCCGAACGACTGGCAAGTGGGCCAGACGGGCAAGGTGGTGGCCCCCGATCTTTATGTGGCCGTCGGCATCTCGGGCGCGATCCAGCATCTGGCGGGAATGAAGGACAGCAAGGTGATCGTTGCGATCAACAAGGACGAAGAGGCGCCGATCTTCCAGGTTGCCGATTACGGACTTGTGGCCGATCTCTTCACCGCCGTACCGGAAATGATCGAAAAGCTCTGACCGCCGGTCAGAGCATCTTTTCAAGCGCGCGGCTCACGGCCTCGGCCATTTCGTGATGCGCGGTCAGGCCAGGCAGCCCCTCGGCTGCCGGACGTTCCAGCGGCGCGAATACCTTGCCCCCCAGCCCTTCGCCCATCGCCTCGGCGCTGAGGGTGAATGCGGCAAGGTCGGCGGCGCGGGCGCGAACGGCGCCCAGCATGCCCTGATCGACCAGCACAGGTTCGCCAGACCAGTCCCCCCCCTCGTTGCCCCGCTGAGGGTGCAACAGAAGGACCGGCACGCGCAGCGCCTCGATCAGATGGGTCATCCGCGCGATCCAGGTGCGGCGCAATTCCTCGGCCACCAGATCGAAGCGCCGGGGGGCCACCTGAAACAGCGTCAGCAGCATGTGGCGGGTGAAGTGGAAATTGGTGAAATCCACCTCGGGGAAAAGCGCCAGAAGCGCAGGCCGGGCCCGCAGGAAACGGTCGTTCCGGCGCGGGTGGACCGAATAATACTTGTTGGTCAGGTTCGCAGCCCCGGTGATCTGGATCACCGCCGCCCGCGCCCTCGATGCCACCTCGATCACCGCCGGATCTGAAAGGTAGGCATCGGCAGAGGCATTCACGCAGCCGAAGTTGACCATGCGAAAGCCCGTCATCGCCTCGACCATGTCCGGCCAGGGGCGGGGAATGAATTTTCCATAGGTTTCGGTGCCGCCAAGGGCAGCCACGAACGGCAGCGCAAGATCGCGCGGCGGGCCCCTGAACAGAAGCCGCGACTGCCCATAACGGCAGACATAATAATCCAGCGAGCCCTCGCCCGCATATGCGTAGGCCATCCCGTCACCCCAACATTTAACAACACACCCGCGACTCACTTACCCCGCGCAGGGTTCACAAAGCGCTAAACCTAAAAAGCGCGCGATTGCCCGCTCCCTTGCGCAGGCGCTGCGGCGCGGCCTATGGTCTGGCGGTCATTCGGGGAGCGGCGGCATGGATATCCAGTCGGTGGGGATCGTGGGGGCGGGGCAGATGGGCAACGGCATTGCCCATGTCTTTGCGCTTGCGGGCTATGACGTGCTGATGACCGATATCAGCCAGGACAGCCTTGACCGGGCCGTCGGGCTGATCGACCGAAATATCGAGCGGCAGGTATCGCGCGGGAAGGTATCGGCAGAAGACAAGGCCGCCGCGATGGGCCGGATCAGGACCACGCTGAAGCTGGCCGACCTTGGCCAGACGGATCTGGTCATCGAGGCCGCGACGGAGCGGGAAACGGTGAAAGCCGCGATTTTCGAGGATCTGGTGCCACATCTGAAGCCCGAAACGATCCTGACCTCCAACACTTCGTCGATCTCGATCACACGGCTCGCAAGCCGCACCGACCGGCCGGAAAAGTTCATGGGGTTCCACTTCATGAACCCCGTTCCGGTGATGCAACTGGTGGAATTGATCCGCGGCATCGCCACCGACGCGCCGACCTATCAGGCGCTGCTTCGTGTGGTGGAAAAGCTGGGCAAGACGGCCGCCAGCGCCGAGGATTTCCCCGCCTTCATCGTGAACCGCATCCTGATGCCGATGATCAACGAGGCTGTCTATACCCTGTACGAAGGTGTGGGTTCGGTGAAATCCATCGACGAAAGCCTGAAACTGGGCGCAAACCATCCGATGGGGCCGCTGGAACTGGCCGATTTCATCGGGCTCGATACCTGCCTTGCCATCATGAACGTGCTGCATGACGGGCTGGCCGATACCAAGTACCGCCCCTGCCCCCTGCTGACGAAATACGTCGAGGCGGGGTGGCTGGGCCGGAAAACCCAGCGCGGGTTTTACGATTACAGGGGCGAGACGCCGGTTCCCACGCGCTGAAACCGCGCCATATCGACCCTGCGCCGGGAAGGTTCAGGTTCGGACAGGGCCAGCGTATGCTCGCGCAGCCAGGCGAGGAAGCCGCGGGGGTTCCCCTCCCACTGCTTCAGGACCGTGGCGGGGATCGGCTCGCCGACGAAGGGGCGGGCGGGTTTGTTCAGGCCGCGCTTGATTTCGTGCAGCAAAAGGCCCTGCCGCAGCGTGGCCGACACCAGATTGGCGATCAGATAGGCGCGGCTGTTCTGCCCCTCAAAGCGCATCGGCAGGATCGTGGCGCCGGAGCCACGGATCATCTTGTGGGTAAAGACGTTCCATTCCGCCTCGATCGCCGGGCCGAACCAGGTTTCGGAATGCGCCACTTTCCCTGCAGGGAAAAGGATGATCGCCCCACCCGCCTTCAGATGGGCCATCGTTTCCTGCCGCATCTGCAGGCCAAGCTCGCGGCTGTTTTCCTCGTGCGGGAAGGGCACGGGGATCATGAATTCCTCAACCTCGGGGATACCCGTCAGCAGCGACCGGGTGAGGATCTTGAAGTCGGGCCGCACGCGGTTGACGATTTCGGCCATGATCATGCCGTCGACCAGCCCCGAGGGGTGGTTCGACACCACGACAAGCGGCCCCTTGGCAGGTATGCGCGCGATCTCTTCCGCAGGTGTGTCGATGCGGATGCCCATGTGGCGGATCGCGGCGGGCCAGAAGGGCGAACCGAACGGGGCGCCCTGACGCTCGAACGACCGGATCAGGCGCAGAAGCGTGATCTTGGCGGTCATCCATTCGATGGCCCGGATCGTGTTGGCCTTGAAGGGATTGCTGAACGTACCCGCATACGACAGCCGCCGCATGTCATACTTGCCATCGGCAGGCAGGCGTTTTGGATGGGTGGTCTGGTCGGTCAAGCCCTGTCTCTCCCCGGGGGCGCGCGGGCTCAGAACTCTTCGCCGAACTTGGCGGCGACGAGCGCTGCCAGCGCCTCGGCCAGCGGTTCCGCCTCGGCCCCGCTGGTTACGACCTCAATAGTCGTTCCGCGCGTTGCTGCCAACATCAAAAGCCCCATGATGGAATCGCCCGATGTGCTGTGCCCGTCCTTGCGGACCTCTGCCTCGGCGTCAAACCGCTCGACCACTTCGACAAACTTTGCGGAAGCGCGGGCGTGAAGGCCCTTTTCGTTGACGATCTGAAGCATGGCGACAGTCATGGCCGCTCGCCGCTGCCCAAATCAAGGCTGTTGATGTATTTGCGGCCTGCATCCAGCGCCAGCGTCACCGCCTCGTTCACCTTCAGGTCGCGGGATTTGGCAAGCTTGATCAGCATGGGCAGATTGGCACCGTAAAGGATGCGTCGGTCGCGCCCGATGCAGGCGGGCAGCGACAGGTTGGAGGGCGAGCCGCCAAACATGTCGGTCACCACCAGGACGCCCTGGCCTTGATCCACATCATTGGCTGCGCGGCAGATTTCATCCTGCTTGTCGCTGCGGTCATGATCATCCTCGATCGCGATGGCCACCATGCCGGGCTGTCGGCCCACCACATGCTCGACCGCAGCGAGATATTCCCGTGCTAGGCCCCCATGGGCCACGATGACGATGCCGATCACGCGCCGCTCACCTTGTCTGGCAGGGCCACCGTCGCCTTGCGTTCCAGTTCACGATGACGTTTTGACACCGGCCAGCCACCATCCGCAAGTTGTGCTGCAAGCTTTTCCACCACAGCGACCGACCGGTGTTGCCCGCCGGTACAGCCAAAGCCGATGGCAAGGTGCGCCTTACCCTCCTGCAGTTGTGCCGGAAGGAGGAAATTCACCATATCGGCGAGCTTGACGTAAAACTCGGCAAAGCGCGGATCGGCAGCCACGAAGGCCGCGACGGCCGGGTCGCGCCCGTCGCGGGGGCGCAGGTCGGCGTCCCAATGCGGGTTGGCGAGGAAGCGACAGTCGAACACCATGTCCAGCCCGCGCGGCAGCCCGCGCTTGTAGGAAAAGCTTTGCAGCGACAGCGCGAGCCTTGGCCCCTGCCCCTGCGCGAACCAGAGCGCCACCTCGGCCTTGAGGTCGTGCGGCGACATCTCTGACGTGTCGATCAGGTGGTCGGCGCGCACCCGGATGGGGGCGAGCAGGTCAACCTCGCGCTCGATCCCCTCGGCGGGCGTGGCGGCGGGGGCGAGGGGGTGGCGGCGGCGGGTTTCGCTGTAGCGCCGGATCAGCTCGCCTGGTGCGCAATCGATATAGATCACCTCGAGCGCGACGGTCGGATCGCGCGTCAACCGGTCGATCAATTCGATCAGCGCCGTGGCGTTGAAATCACGGTTGCGCACATCAAGGCCAAGGGCGATGGGCCGCGCAAGCGGAGGACCGTCCATCAGGCGCGGGATGAGGCTGAGCGGCAGGTTGTCGATCACTTCGTAGCCAAGATCCTCCAGCGCGCGAATAGCCGTTGTCCGCCCGGCGCCCGAGGGGCCGGTGACAAGGACGATGCGATGCTCGAGGCTTTCGGCCATATCCCCCTTCGGTCTGCTGTCACGCCGCCCGGCCATGCCGCAGCGCCACCACAAGCGCAGCTGCAAAATGGGGGCCTTCCGTTGCAAGGACAAGATCGACGGTATGTTCGCAAAACACAATGCTGCGATGCGGCGGCAGACGGTCCGGCTCTTGTGTGGCAAGGTCGACGGCCAGCGTCACGCGGGCGTGCGGCAAGGTGGGGGCATGCAGGATGCCAAGCCCCCGCGCCTCGATCAGACCTTGGATCGCGGCGGGGCAGCGCGCGATCAGGCCCGCGTCGGTCGGCGAAAGCTCGGTCCTGTCGTCGGCCACGAGCACCAGCCCAAGGGCGATCAGTTGCAGCGCAAGCGATGATTTGCCCGATCCCGACGGGCCGAGAAGAAGGAGCGCACGATCCGGCCCGTCGGCCACGCAGGTGGCATGAATCACTTGGCTGGCCGCGCCGCCGTTCACACCGGCAGGCCCACCACGAAGCGGGCGCCCAGGGGTTCGGACGTGGCATCGGCTGTGGTCGGGCGGATATTCTCGGCCCAGATCACGCCGCCATGCGCCTCGACGATCTGTTTCGAGATGGCAAGGCCAAGGCCGGAATGGTTGCCGAACTGGACAACGGGGCGTTCGGAATAAAAGCGCTTGAACACTTTGGTCAGCGCCTCTTCGGGGATGCCCGGACCGGTATCCTCGACCACCACAAGCACCCGGTTTTCCCGCCGCCGCGCCCAGACGCGCACGGCGTCACCCTCTTCGCAGAAGGAAATCGCGTTGGTGATGAGGTTCACGAACACCTGCGCCAGCCGCGCTTCCAGTCCGCTGATCAGAATCGGGCCGGAGGGCAGGTCGGTGATGAAATCGACACCTTTCTCGCCCGCCTGCTTGCCCAGATATTCGCCGATATTTCCGATGGTCTTGAGCAGGTCGAACTGCTCTTCCTCTTCCTTCACAAGCTCGCTGTCCAGCCGCGAGGCGTTGGAGATATCGCTGACCAGGCGGTCGAGGCGGCGCACGTCATGCTCGATCACATCAAGCAGCTTTTCGCGGCTTTCCTCTTTCTTCACGAAGCGCAGGCTGCCCACCGCAGAGCGCAGCGAGGCGAGCGGGTTCTTGATCTCGTGCGCCACGTCGGCAGCGAATTGTTCGTTCGCGTCGATCCGGTCATAAAGCGCCGCAACCATGCCGCGCATGGCGATGGAAAGTCGGCCGATCTCATCGGGCCGCGCGGTCAGATCGGGGATGCGCACGCGCCCCGGCGCCATCTTGCGGGCATCACGGTCGCGCCCAAGCTCGGCCGCGGCCGCCAGGTCGGACAGGGGATTGGCAATGGTGGAGGCCAGCACGAGGCTGAGGCCGATCGAGACCAGGAGCGCCACGACGAACATCTGCAAGACCTGTTCCCGTTCGTGCCGCACCAGCCGGTCAATCTCTCCCTCCGCAGAGGTGAGAGACACGATCCCGATCACGCGGCCATCGCGGCTTACCGGGGTCGCGACAGAAAAGAGGGCGCCGCCCGAGGGATCACGCCCCGTATTCACCGCCGTGCCGCCTTCTGCCGCCTTGGGCATCAGCGCGCGCGCCAGCCCCTCGCCGTCGATCTTGGGGCCGGACCCGCGTTCGGATGTCAAAAGGCCCGACACCGCTTCCCACACGCCATTGAGGAAATCGGTGATGACGGTGGAGCCGTCGCTGTCATCGGGCACGGCGGCCGAGCGGGGCGCACCTTCGGCACGGCCCAGAAGCTGGCCGTTGGGATCGAAGACGAAGACATCGACGCCAGGACCGACCGACACCGCGTCCAGCGTGCGCAGAACATCGATCCCGCTGGCCGACAGGCGCGGCAGGCCAGCGGCGGGCAGTTGCGCCTCGAACACGGCGGCCACAAGCCGTGCCTCGGTGACAAGGCCCTGCTCGCGCTGGATGACAAGGCTGTCGCGGAACGGGTTCATGAACAGAACACCCGCGACCAGCACCACCAGCGCCAGCATGTTGAATATGATGATCTTGCGTGCGAGAGGCGAGCGGTTGAGCGAGGCAAAGCCGTGCCGCCCGCGCTGATCGCGCAGTTCGGGCTGGACCACGCCTTCCGGCGCTTCCCAATCCTCACCCAGAAGCACCTGCCCGCTTTTGCGTGGCCGCGCTTCACCCTCCGACAGGCGCATGCCCACGGTCATGGCACCTTACTCTTCGTTGTAGCGATAGCCGATGCCGTAGAGCGTTTCGATGGCCGAGAAGTCGGTATCGGCGGTGCGCATCTTCTTGCGCAGGCGCTTGATGTGGCTGTCAATGGTCCGGTCATCGACGTAGACCTGATCGTCGTAGGCCACATCCATCAGCTGATCGCGGCTCTTCACAAAGCCGGGGCGCTGTGCCAGCGCCTGCAACAGCAGGAATTCCGTAACCGTCAGCGACACGTCATTTCCCTTCCAGGTCACGGCGTGGCGCAGCGGATCCATCTTCAGCTGGCCCCGCTCCATGATCTTGGTTTCTTCGGTCACCGCGACTTCGCCGGTGGCAATCGCCTCTTGCCGGCGCAGCAGGGCACGGATGCGTTCGACCAGCAGACGCTGTGAAAAGGGCTTCTTCACATAGTCGTCGGCGCCCATGCGCAGGCCCAGCACTTCGTCGATCTCGTCATCCTTGGACGTCAGGAAGATGATCGGCATCGAGGTTTTCTGGCGCAGCCGCTGCAGCAGGTCCATCCCGTCCATGCGCGGCATCTTGATGTCGAGCACCGCCATATCGGGCAGGCGACGCGTGAAGGCATCAAAGGCAGACTGCCCGTCATTGTAGGTTTCCACTTCAAAGCCTTCGGCTTCCAGTGTCATCGCAACGGACGTCAGGATATTCCTGTCATCGTCAACGAGGGCTATCCTCGACATGGCTGAATTCCCTATACTGCTCATTTGTTGTTCGTTTTGTAACATCATCTTGTTTTGGGTGCCCAGAATCAACTGCTAACTGCGAATCACCCCGCCCTGCCCTTGTCAGGAGACGGCGAAATTCTCAATGTTTGACTAATTTGCCTCACTCGGGCGCATGTGGGGCGATCCTCCGCCCGTGATTGCGCTAACCTGCGGTTGATTGCGCTAACGGGCCCCGGGCCGCAGTTCCTTTGGAAAAATGCCATGTTATAGGGCGCCATGGGGGCCACGCCGATGCCCCGTCACCGCAACCTATCGGCCAAAGACAAAGGGGTGCCCCACAATGACCCACGGACGCGTCAATCCCGGCCTGACCCTCGACCATCAAGGCATCACGGGCCTTCGATCGGTGGCCTACAACCTGATCGAACCACAGCTGGTGGAAATGGCGGTCGCGCGGGGCGAGGGGCAGTTGGGGATCGGCGGGGCGTTCCTGTGCACTACCGGGCAGTTCACCGGCCGTTCGCCGAAAGACAAGTTCGTGGTGCGCACCCCTGCGGTCGAGGGCAGCATCTGGTGGGACAACAACGCCCCCATGACGCCCGACGCCTTTGACCGGCTGGAGGCTGACATGCTGGCCCACATGAAGGGCCGCGATTACGTGGTGCAGGATCTTTACGCGGGCGCCGATCCTGCGCACCGGCTGGATGTGCGGGTGGTGACGGAACTGGCCTGGCACGGCCTTTTCATCCGCCACCTGCTGCGCCGCCCCACGCGGGAGGAACTTGATACGTTCGTGCCGGAATGGACGATCCTGAACTGCCCCACGTTCAAGGCCGATCCCGCCCGCCATGGCTGCCGCACCGAGACGGTCATCGCCATGCAGTTTGACCGCAAGCGCATTCTGATCGCCAACACGGCTTATGCGGGCGAGAACAAGAAATCGGTGTTCACGCTGCTGAACTACCTTCTGCCGGCGAAGGGCGTGATGGCGATGCATTGCTCGGCCAACCACGCGCCCGGCAAACCGGAAGAGGCGGCGGTGTTCTTCGGCCTTTCGGGCACCGGCAAGACCACGCTTTCCGCCGACCCCCAGCGCACCCTGATCGGCGACGACGAACACGGCTGGTCCGAGCGCGGAACCTTCAATTTCGAGGGTGGCTGCTACGCCAAGACCATCAACCTCAGCCCCGAGGCAGAGCCCGAGATCTATGAGACGACGCACCGTTTTGGCACGGTGATCGAGAACATGGTCTATGACCCCGACACGCTGGAACTGGATTTCACCGACAAGAGCCTGACCGAGAACATGCGCTGTGCCTATCCGCTGGAGGCGATCTCGAACGCCTCGGCGACAGGGATGGGCGGGCACCCAAAGAACGTGATCATGCTGACCTGCGATGCGTTCGGAGTGATGCCACCCATCGCGCGGCTGAGCCCGGCGCAGGCGATGTATCACTTCCTGTCGGGCTTTACGGCCAAGGCCGCAGGCACCGAACGCGGCGTGACGGAGCCGACGCCCACCTTTTCCACCTGTTTCGGCGCGCCCTTCATGCCGCGCCGCCCCGAGGTTTACGGCAAGCTTCTGCAGGAAAAGATCGCGCGGCACGGTGCGACGTGCTGGCTGGTGAATACCGGCTGGACCGGCGGCGCCTACGGCACCGGGCGGCGGATGCCGATCAAGGCGACACGGGCGCTTTTGACGGCGGCACTTGACGGGTCGCTGACGGCGGGCGCGTTCCGGCGCGATCCCAATTTCGGCTTTGATGTGCCGGTGTCCGTGCCGGGGATCGACACCGTGCTTCTGGATCCGCGCGCCACATGGGCCGACCCGGCGGCCTATGACCGTCAGGCGGCCAAGCTGGTGCAGATGTTTGCCGACAACTTCGCGCAATATGTGCCCTACATCGACGATGCGGTGAAGGCTGTCGCGATCGGCTGACGCGCACGGGCGGGTGGCGCTGGAGCCGGGGGGTTTCACACCCCCCGCACCCCCGGTGGGATATTTCCGCAAAGAAGAAGCAGACCGGGTTCAGATACCGGCGGCACGGCGCAGGAGGTTGAGGCCGGTCAGGACCAGCAGAACCTGTGTCCACCACCGAAAGCGTACCTGATCGAGCCGTGCGCCCGCGCGGTATCCGATCAGCATGCCGCAAAACGCGGGCAGCGCGAGCAGCGCCGAAAAGGGCACGGTGGCCGCATTCATCACACCCGAGGCCAGATGCGCGCCCAGAAGCGTGACCGAGCCCAGGAGGAAAACGACACCCTGCACCCGCATCATCTCGACCTTCGGGACGGCGGTGGACAGAAGATAGACCATCAGCGGCGGCCCCCAGACGCCCGAGATGCCGCCGTAAAGGCCCCCCACCACCCCCAGCGCCCATTCCGCACGGCCCCGGTGTTCCAGCCGGATGGCAAGGCTGCGCCCGGCGAGTTGCAGCGCGGCATAAGCGGTGATGGGCGCGCCGAGGAGCACAAGAAAAGCCGCTTCGGGGATCACCTGCACGAAGGGCGCGGACAGAAGGATGAAGACAAGCGTGCCGGTCAGGAACCGCCAATAGGCCCGCGCGCTGGCAAGTGCTGCGGGCAGGCCATCGCGGAACGCCTGCACAAGGTTGGTCAACAGCGTGGGCAGGATCAGACCGGCCAGTGCCACATCCGGCGGCAGAAAGGCCGAAAACGTGCCGATCATGATCAGCGGCATGGCAAAGCCGACCGTGCCCTTCACGAAGCCCGCAAAAAGCGTGATTGCGACGGCAAGGGCAACCGCCCCAAGGGTTTGACCGGCGAGCAGGACTTCCATGGCCCAGTCCTATCGCGCCGCAAACGGGGCTGCACGTGCAAATCGGCCGCGACATTTTCAAACTCTGCCACTGCCATCGGCGCATTTTAATTGCGCTGCACCTGCAAAGGCCCTAAATCCGCGGGATCATCCGAAGGAGACGCGCCATGCCCCGCGACGGCCAATCCCACCCCGCCGATATCGACGCGGCCGCCCTGCTGACCGAGGCCCT
>JBBSBE010000070.1:0-20924 GCA_038251625.1 Rhodobacterales bacterium | reverse complement strand
TTGGCCATCGCCGCATCGCGCAGCCGCTGCGCCTCGACCATCTTGGGAAGCACCTCTTTCGGCAACGCGCCACAATGGGCGACTGCCTGTTCGTCCTCAAGCGCCGCCTGCACGGCCGGGGGAAACGGGGGGAGCGGAAGGCCCGATACCGGCCCTGCACCCCGTGCCATCGCGTCTTGCAAATCCGCGCGCGGGACCGAAGCACCGATCTGGGGCACGTCGCCTGCAGCCAGAAAGATCGGATGGTACATGGCAAAATCGGGCCAGCCCGCCGCTTCCCATCCCAGTGCGGCGCCATAGGCCGCCGCGTCCTGCCGGTCAACGCCCCGCGCCGCATCCAGCTGCGCCTTGGTCAGCATCTCCCACACCACGGCGTGCGGCTTCAGTTTTGCCACAAGGCGCGCTTGGGTGGCATGGTGTTCGGGGTTATCGTGGATTTCGCCAAGGATCACTATCTGTGCAGCGCCCGGCACAACCACTTCGGCCCATAACGGGCTGCCGAGGGTTCCCAGAAGCCCAAAAGCTGCAAAGGCGCGGATCACACGAGGAACTGCAGAACCTCGCGCGATTGCGTCTCGAGGCTGCGCCGCATCTTTGAAAATGCCGCGACCTCCAGTTGACGCACACGCTCTTTCGACAGCCCAAGCTCTTCGCCCAGCGATTCCAGCGTGCGCGGATCATCCCGCAGCTTGCGCTCGGTCACGATGAACCGCTCGCGCGCGTTCAGGCCTGTCAGCGCCGTCACCAGCCAGGTGCGCAGCCGCGCAGTATCATGCTCGCCTTCCACCAGTTCGCTGGCCTGCGCGCCATCATCCTCCAGCGCGTCAATCCATTCGCGTCCGTCCTCGTCCGACGACTGGGTGGCGTTAAGCGAAAAATCGGACCCGGAAAGCCGCCCTTCCATCATCTCCACATCCGAGAGCGGCACACCGACCTCGCGCGCGATCCGCTCCCGCAGCTGGTGGCCGTCGAGCGTCTCGCCCGCCTGCGCCGCTTCGCGTTCGAGCTTGGCCTGAACGCGGCGCATGTTGAAGAACAAGGACTTCTGCGACGACGTAGACCCCGTGCGCACCATCGACCAGTTGCGCATCACATAATCCTGGATCGACGCCTTGATCCACCAAACGGCATAAGTGGAAAACCGAACGCCCCGATCGGGGTCGAACTTGTCGGCGGCCTTCATAAGACCAAGGCTCGCTTCCTGGATCAGATCGTTCATCGGCGCGCCATAGCGGCGAAATTTCGCGGCCATCGATATGGCAAGGCGCATGTAGGCCGTGATCAGCCGATGCAGCGCCTGCTCGTCGCGCTGGTCGCGCCAGGCATAAGCCAGCCTCAACTCCGTCTCTGCGTCCAGAAGCTCAGCCTTCATCGCTTGGCGCGACATGGTCTGATCGGTATAGCCGTCGAATGCCATAGAAACCCCCGGGTAAGTGTTTCGCTGATTGAGGGTGTTTACGGGGCAGGTACGGGATCGGATCAATGGCGTTGACAGAAAATTCCCTCTCTGCGCTCAGCCTTGTCATCGGCGGCGCAAGATCAGGCAAATCGCGCTTCGCCGAAGGGTTGGTGACGGCGACGGGGCGGCCACGTATCTACCTTGCCACGGCCGAGGCGTGGGATGACGAGATGCGCACCCGCATCGCAGCACACCGGGACGGACGGTCAGACTGGCAAACGGTCGAGGCGCCGCATGACGTGACCAAAGCGCTGGCAGCGGTGCCCGCAGGGGCTGCGGTGCTTCTGGATTGCGTGACGCTGTGGCTGACGAACCGGATGCTGGCCGGGGCGGATCTGGAAGCCGAAGGTACCGCGCTCCTCGCATCCCTTGCCACCTGTGCGGCGCCTGTCGTGGTGGTCACGAACGAGGTCGGCCTGTCCATCGTGCCCGAAAACGCGATGGCCCGCGCGTTTCGCGATGCGCAAGGACGGCTGAACCAGCGGCTGGCGTCGCAAGCGGGGCTGGCCGTGGCCGTCTGGGCGGGCCTGCCGGTTGTGCTGAAGGGCCACTTGCCGTGACGCGGTTCTGGCTGGTGCGCCACGGACCCACCCATGCAAAGGCGATGATTGGCTGGACGGACCTGCCCGCCGATCTTTCGGACACCGCGGCCATCGCCCGCCTGTCGGCGATGCTGCCCTTGGATGCCCGGATCATCTCATCCGATCTCACGCGCGCGGTCACAACCGCCGACGCGCTGCAGCCCGGGCGGACCCGCCTGCCCCACGATCCCCGCCTGCGGGAGATCCATTTCGGCGCCTGGGAGGGCCGCACTTGGACCGAGGTCGAACGCGAAGACCCCACGATCCGCGCCTTCTGGGAAACCCCAGGGCCAGTGCGTGCACCCGGTGGCGAGGGGTGGGATGACCTTTTCATCCGCGTCACCGCCGGACTTGATGCCCTTGTGCCGCTGGGTGGCGATATCGTTCTGGTGGCCCATTTCGGTGCGATCCTGGCAGGTTTGCAGCGCGCCCGAAACCAGACGGCGCTGGAGGTGTTCGCCCAGAAGATCGAACCTTTAAGCCTGACCGAGCTTGCCTTTGGCCCTGATGGATGGCGCGTGGGCCGGGTCAATCACATCGCGTGATGGGTGCCGCCACGAAGGGTCGTTTGGCAGCGTCGCTGTCGCGCGGTATGGCCGTGGCAAGCGCGGGCGTCACAGGCGGAAGCCTCCGGCGCGGATATCTGATCACAGAAGAAGGGGCGGAACATGGGTTATGAACTGGCGATTGGGGATCGGTCCTATTCCAGTTGGTCCTTGCGCGGCTGGCTTTTGTTCGATGCCTTCGGGATCGGGGTAACGGTGCGGCGGGCGCGGCTCTATTCGGACGAACTGCCTGCCCTTCTTGCCGATTTCGCGCCGTCGCGCACCGTGCCCGTGATGCGCTGCCCGGACGGGACTGTGGTGCCCGACAGCCTTGCCATCGCGGAAGAACTGGCCAGCCGCCACCCCGAGGCCGGGATCTGGCCCACCGAACCCAGGGCGCGCGCGGTCGCGCGGGTGCTGGCTGCGGAAATGCACGCGAGCTTCGGCGCCCTGCGCACCCATTGCCCGATGAACCTGCGCGCAAGCTACGCCGATTGCGCGCCACCTGCGCCCGTGCTGACCGATCTTGCGCGGCTTCAGAGGATCTGGTCCTGGGCACGGGCCGAAACGGCGGCGACGGGCCCCTGGCTTTGCGGTGCCTATTCTGCGGCGGATGCGTTCTTTGCGCCCGTCGCCGCGCGGATCGCGGGCTATGGCCTGTCGGTTGGGGCGGAGGCGGCGGAATATGTGGCAGCGCATCTTGCCCATCCGTCCTTCCGGCGCTGGCGCGCGATGGGCATGGCGGAAGGCGCCGACCAACCGCTCTATCGCCGCGACTGGCCGCAACGGCCCTGGCCCGGGCCCGTTCCCCTTGCCGCGCGCGCCGTTGAGGGCACGGCGGCCGAAAACACCGCCTGCCCCTATTCCGGCAAGCCCGTTACCCATGTGCTCGAGCTGGACGGGCGCCGCTTTGGGTTCTGCAACGCCTTCTGCCGCGACAAGACGGCAGCCGACCCCGCCGCATGGGCGCCCTTCATGGCTCTTTACCAATCCTAAACCTTTCCCCTGCTAGCCGTTAACCAAAGTAAACGGAGAGCAGATCATGGTAGCGCGGGCGTTCACGGTGGCCTTCGAAGGGGTGACCGCGCGCATGGTCGAGGTGCAGTGTGCGGTATCGCCCGGGCTGCCCGGTTTTGCCGTCGTAGGCTTGCCGGACAAGGCCGTCAGCGAGGCGAAGGAACGGGTGCGCGCCGCGCTATCGGCCATGGCGATTGCGCTGCCCTCAAAACGGATCACGGTGAACCTTTCGCCCGCCGATCTGCCGAAAGAGGGCAGCCATTTCGATCTGCCCATCGCGCTGGCGCTGCTGGCAGCCCTCGACATCATCCCGAAGGACGAGGTTGAACGGACGGTCGCCTTGGGTGAGTTGTCGCTCGACGGGCGCCTCATCCCGGTGATCGGCGCCCTCCCCGCCGCCATGGCCGCGGCAGAGGAAGACCGCATCCTCCTTTGCCCCCGTGCCTGCGGGCCGGAAGCGGCCTGGGTTGGCGCCTGTCAGGTGCTGGGCGCCGAATCGCTGGCCGAGGTCGTGCGCCACTACACCGGGCAAGGGGCGCTGACCCCGGCCGAAGCGGGCGAGGTGCTGCCCGAACCGGGCGCCCGCGACCTGCGCGATGTGAAGGGGCAGGAACGGGCCAAACGCGCGCTGGAAATCGCCGCCGCCGGCAGGCACCACTTTCTGATGGTCGGGCCGCCCGGGTCCGGCAAGTCGATGCTGGCCGCGCGTCTGCCCTCGATCCTGCCGCCCCTTTCCGCGGTGGAGGCGCTTGAAACCTCGATGATCCATTCGCTGGCGGGGCTTTTGAACGAGGGTGGCATCAGCCGCGCGCGGCCGTTCTGCGAGCCGCACCACACCGCCAGCATGGCCGCCATCGTGGGGGGCGGAAAGGGCGCAAAGCCCGGGCAGATCAGCCTTGCCCACAACGGTGTCCTTTTCATGGACGAATTTCCCGAGTTTCCCCGCGCCGTCCTTGAAACCCTGCGCCAGCCCATCGAGACGGGCGAGGTGGTGGTGGCCCGCGCGAACGCCCACATCCGGTATCCGTGCCGGTTCCTCCTGGTGGCCGCCGCCAACCCCTGCCGCTGCGGCCACATGACAGACCCGGCCCGCGCCTGCGCCAAGGTGCCGCTCTGCGGTGATGATTACCTCGGGCGCATATCAGGGCCGCTGATGGACCGTTTCGACCTGCGCGTGGAGGTGCCGCCCGTGAGTTGGACAGATCTGGATTTGCCTGCCGATGGCGAGCCTTCTTCCATCGTGGCGGCCCGCGTGGCCACCGCGCGCGCACTGCAGGAACGGCGCTACGCGGGGCACGCGGGCGTGCGGGTGAATGCCGAAGCGGAAGGGGCGCTTCTCGATGACGTGGCCACGCCAGACCCCGAGGGTCGCGCGCTTCTGGCCCGCGCGGCCGAACGGTTCGGGCTGACGGCGCGCGGCTATCACCGCGTGCTGCGCGTCGCGCGCACCATTGCCGATCTCGCGGGCGAGGCGGCCGTGGGCCGCGCGCATGTGGCCGAGGCTGTCAGCTACCGGCTGGCCTTCGGGAAAGAGACCTAGGCGCGCCTGGCCTCGACCGCCTCCCAGATCAGCGCCGATGCGTTGGTGCCGTCGAACCGTTCCAGTTCCTGCAACCCGGTGGGCGAGGTCACGTTGATCTCGGTCAGCCAGTCGCCGATCACGTCGATGCCCACAAACACCTGCCCCTTTTCCCGCAGCATCGGGCCGATGGTCTCGCAAATCTCGCGGTCCCGCGCGGTCAGCGCCACAGGCTCGGCCCGCCCGCCCACATGCAGGTTCGACCGCGTCTCCCCCGCCTGAGGCACCCGGTTGATCGCCCCGACCGCCACGCCGTCCACAAGGATCACGCGCTTGTCGCCGCGCACGACATCGGGCAGATATTTCTGCACGATCAGGGGCTCGCGGTTGATGCCCGTAAAAAGCTCATGCAGCGAGGCGAGGTTGCGGTCATTCGGGTCCAGCCGGAAAACACCGGCCCCGCCGTTGCCGTAAAGCGGCTTCAGGATCACATCGCCGTGTATGGCCCGGAAATCGCGGATCGTGGCCAGATCGCGCGCGATCAAGGTGGGTGGCGTCAGGGTCGGGAACCGCAGCACCAACAGCTTTTCCGGCGAATTGCGCACCCAGAACGGATCGTTCACCACCAGCGTTTCCGGATGGATCATGTCAAGGATATGCGTCGTGGTGATATAGCCCATGTCGAAGGGCGGATCCTGGCGCAGCCAGACCACATCGAAATCGGCCAGATCCACCTCCGCCTCGGCGCCGAAGGTCACATGGTCGCTGCGCACGCGCCGCACCTCGATGGGCCATCCACGTGCCAGCACCCGGCCTTCCCGGAACAGCAGCTTGTCTGGCGTGTAGTGAAACAGCCGGTGTCCCCGCGCCTGTGCCTCAAGGGCCAAACGAAATGTGCTGTCGGCGTCGATGTTGACGGCAGCGATGGGATCCATCTGAAAGGCTACGTTCAAGGGCATGCGCAACTCCCGCTTGGCCGCCCCTTCCATGCCGCAGCCGCGCCCGCGTTGCAATGCGCAGTGGCGTCAGGCCGCGAACGCATTCTCCAGAATTTCGACCCGCCCGATCCCGTCCACCAACGCTACATCGAAACGTACCGGCGTCAGCTGGCCCGACGGTTCGCCCGCCAGAAAGGCCGCCGCCGACTGGCAGATGCGATCCATCTGATGGCGGCTCAGGCGTTCGGCGGCTTCGGCATGGCTGGCAGCTGACTTCACTTCGATGAAGATCACCTCGGCACCGTCCCGGGCGATCAGGTCGATCTCGCCGCCCGGCCCGCGCCAGCGCTGTGCTGCAATCACCCGGCCACCTTCCCGGTAGCGCCGCTCCACCGCTTCTTCGGCAGAAAGCCCTTTCCGGTAGGCAACAAGCCCCGCATCCGCGCGATTGCCGCTGCCCCGTCGCTTCATCGCCATGCCTTCACTCCCCCTCCGCATCCGCGGCAAGCCGCAGAGCCGTCTGATAGACCTCACGCCGCGGCAGACCAAGCGCCACCGCCACGGTCGCTGCGGCATCGCGCAACGTGGCGCCCGGCAGGGCCGCCCGCAGCGCGGCCTCGACATCGGCGGCGGACGCTTGCACCGTCTCCCCCCGGTCGATCACCACAACGACTTCGCCCTTGACCGTCTGCCCGGCGAGTGCCGTACAAAGCTCGTCCAGAGTGCCGCGTCTCACCTCTTCGAATCGTTTCGTCAGCTCGCGGCAGACCGCAGCCTTCCTCGACCCTCCCAGACTCTGGCTCAATTCAGCTAACAATTCATGAACGCGCTTCGGCGATTCGTAGAGAACGATGGTGGCTTTCAGCCCGGCCAGCGGCACCAGGAAATCGGCCCGCGCCTTGGCGGTCGTCGGCGGAAATCCGGCAAAGAGAAACCTGTCGGTCGGCAGACCCGCCACACTCAGCGCGGCCAGCAGCGCCGACGGGCCGGGCGCTGCCAGCACCTTGTGGCCTTCCTCGATTGCAGCGCGGGCCAGCGCGAAGCCCGGATCTGCCACCAGCGGTGTTCCGGCATCCGACGCATAGGCAAGGCTCTGGCCCGCGGCCAAAGCGGCCAGCAGCCGAGGCCGGGCCGCCGCGCCGTTATGGTCGTGATAGGCCAGAAGCGGGCGCCCGCCGAGGGGGATCCCGTGGATTTCCATCAGATGCCGCAGCGTCCGCGTATCCTCCGCCGCCAGCACGTCGGCAGAGGCCAGCGTATCCAGCGCGCGCAGCGTGATATCGCGTGCGGCACCGATCGGGGTCGCCACCAGATGCAGGCCCGGCAACAGCGTCACCCGGCGCCAGGCCGTCGGTCCGGCGGTGCTCTGCCCATTGGAATCATCGGCCATGGCGAATGCCGTCCTCTCACGTTTACTTCGCAGACCTTAGGCCCTAGTCTGCCCCCGTTTCCCGAGGGTGTGCGAAAGGGTGCCTCCATGTTGTCCTGCCTGAACCGCGCCCGCAAGGCGCTCCTTCAGATCGTGGCTATCACGGCCGTTCTGGCTGTCGCGGCCTGCGATACCCTGCCCGGCATCACCGCCGGCGGCCCGCGGATCGACACCGATGCCCCCGTCCCCGTGGCGCTTCTGGTGCCCGGCGGATCAGGTCAGGCGACGGATGAGTTGATTGCCACCAGCCTGCAGAACGCAGCACGGCTCGCGATTGCGGATCTCGGCGGCGTGAAGATCGACCTGCGCGTCTACAATACCGCGGGCAATCCCGCGCAGGCGCAGGCGATGGCCGCAAAGGCCGTGAACGAGGGCGCAAAGATCATTCTCGGCCCGGTCTTTGCGCAAGAGGCCAATGCTGCCGGCCTTGCCGTTGCCGGGGCCGGGGTCAACGTGCTCTCGTTCTCCAACAACACCGATATCGCGGGCGGCAACGTCTTCGTGCTCGGCTCCACCTTCCGCAACACCGCAGAGCGGCTGTCGCGCTATGCCGTGCGGCAGGGCAAGCGGCGCATCCTTGTGGTCTATGACCGCAACACGGCGGGCGAAATCGGCCGCGGCGCGATCCAGACGGGGGTTCAGGCGGCGGGCGGTACAATCGCAGGCGTGCAGGGTTATGAATTTTCGCAAAACGGCATCGTGCAGGCCGTGCCGGGCATCGCGGCAGCCGCTCGCGCCAATGCCGCCGATGCGGTGTTCTTCACAGCCGATACGGCGGGCGCTCTGCCCCTCATCACCCAGTTGATGACCGAGAATGGCATCGGATCGGCGGCGACACAGTATATCGGCCTGACGCGCTGGGACATCCCCGCCGCCACACTTGCCCTGCCGGGTGTGCAGGGCGGCTGGTTCGCGCTGCCCGATCCGGGCCTCTACCAGCAGTATCAGTCGCGCTATCAGGCCGCGTTCGGTGCAGCACCGCATCCGATCTCGGGCCTTGCCTATGACGGGATCGCGGCCATCGGCGCACTGGTCAAGAACGGCCAGGCCAATGCGCTGACCGGGGCGGCGCTGACCCAGGGCGCGGGCTTCGTGGGCGTCAACGGCATCTTCCGTCTGCGCGGCGACGGCACCAATGAACGCGGGCTTGCCATCGCCTCGATCCGCAACAACCAGGTGGTGGTGATTGAACCCGCTCCCCGCAGTTTCGGCGGCGCGGGCTTCTGAGCCCGGCAGGCCGGGCGCCGATGCGCCCGACCTGCTGTTGCCCGCCGCATCCATCATCGACACCGGGGCCCTTCTGGCCGCCATCTCGGCCGAACTTTCGGCCGAGCCGGATGCGCCTGCCGCGCGCGGCCGTGCCATCGCGGTGCGCCATCTGGCCGAGGCGCGCGCCAGGGGCCACGACCGTCTGGCCGAAGCGTTCCGCGCCCGCCCGACCGAGGCCCGCGCCCTGATCCGGGGTCAGGCGGCGCTGGTTGACGGTCTTGTCACTACCGTGCTTTCGCTTGCCACCACGCGCTTTCACCCCCTGCCAAGCCCCACGGAATCAGAGCGTGTCGCGGTGATCGCCGTCGGCGGCTACGGCAGGTCCGAGATGGCGCCCTTCTCGGACGTCGATCTTCTGTTCCTCACCCCGTGGAAGATCACCCCCTGGGCCGAAAGCGTGATCGAAACCATGCTCTACATCCTTTGGGATCTGAAGCTGAAGGTCGGCCACGCCAGCCGCACGGTGAAGGATTGCCTGCGCCTTGCCCGCGACGACATTACCATCCGCACGGCCTTGCTGGAGCATCGCTTCCTCGCCGGGCACGAACCCCTTGCGCATGAGTTGAGCGAGCGGCTCTGGACGGATCTCTTCCGCTCCACCGGCCCGCAGTTCATCGAGGCCAAGCTTGCCGAGCGCACCGAGCGTCACAAGCGCCAGGGTGGCCAGCGCTACATGCTGGAACCCAATGTGAAAGAGGGCAAGGGCGGCCTGCGCGACCTGCAAACGCTCTACTGGATCGGGAAATACCTGCACCGCGTGCCCTTTGCCGCGGGCCTCATCGATGCGGGGCTCCTGACCCGCGATGAATACGAAGCCTTTCGCCGGGCCGAGGATTTTCTCTGGGCCGTCCGGTGCCACATGCACTACATCGCGGGCCGCGCGATGGATCAGTTGACCTTTGATCTGCAGATCGAGGTTGCGACACGGCTGGGCTATTCGGATCGCGGCGGGCGGCGGGCGGTCGAGCATTTCATGCAGGATTATTTCCGCGAAGCCACCCGCGTGGGCGAGCTGACCCGCATCTTCCTGACCGGGCTTGAGGCGCGGCACGTGAAGGGCGAGGCGTCGATCATCGGCTTTCTGCGCCGCAAGCGGCCGGTGAAGGCCGGGTTCCGCGTCGTGCAGGGCCGCATCGACGTGACCGACCCTGCGGCGTTCCTGTCCGATACGCTGAACCTCCTGCGGGTGTTCGAAGAAGCGCTGCGGTCTGGCTATCTGCTGCACCCGAACGTGATGCGCCTTATCACCGCAAACCTGAACCTGATCGATGACGAATTGCGGGCGAACCGCGAGGCCAAGCGGATTTTCCTCGACCTTCTTCTCAAACACGGCAACCCGGAACGGGCGCTGCGGCGGATGAACGAGCTTGGCGTGCTCGGCGCCTTCATCCCGGAGTTCGAGCCTGTCGTGGCAATGATGCAGTTCAACGTCTACCACCACTACACGGTGGACGAACACATCATCCAGTGCATCTCGACCCTTGCGCAGATCGAACGCGGCGAACTGGTGGAAGAATTGCCCATCGCCAGCCGCATCCTGCAGGAAGGTGTGAACCGCAAGGTGATCTATCTTGCCCTTTTCCTGCATGACATCGGCAAGGGCCGGCCCGAGGATCACTCGATCCTTGGCGCCCAGATCGCCCGCCGCGTGGCGCCGCGCCTTGGCCTGAATGCAGAAGACAGCGAAACCGTCGAATGGCTGGTGCGGCAGCACCTTCTGATGTCCGACGTGGCGCAGAAACGCGATATCGCCGACCCGCGCACCCTGCGCGACTTCGCCAAGGCGGTGAAGACGCGCAAGCGGCTGGATCTGCTGACAGTTCTTACCGTCTGCGATATCCGGGGCGTCGGGCCGAACACCTGGAACAACTGGAAAGCAATGCTGCTGCGCAAACTCTACCGCGATACGGCAGAGGCGCTGGAAGGCGGTCTTGAATCCGTCAACCGCGCGCAGCGCGAGGCCGAGGCCAAGCGAGCCCTGCGCGACATGCTGGCCGATTGGGACAGCAAGGATATCCGCACCGAACTTGGCCGCCACTACCCGCCCTACTGGCAGGGCCTGCCCACCGAAACCCAAGGCGTGTTCGCGCGCCTCCTGCGCGGGATCAAGGAAGGCGAGATCGGCGTCGATATCCACCCCGACGACGCGCGCGATGCCACCCGCGCGGCCTTCGTTCTGGCCGATCACCCCGGCATCTTCTCGCGGCTTGCAGGCGCGCTGGCGCTGGCGGGGGCGAATGTCGTCGATGCGCGGACCTATACTTCGAAGGACGGCTATGCGACGGCCGTGTTCTGGCTGCAGGATTCCGAAGGCAAGCCCTACGAAGACAGCCGCATCCCCCGCCTGCGCACCGTCATCTCCCGCACCCTCAAGGGTGAGGTTCTGCCGCGCGAGGCGCTGAAAGACCGCGACAAGCTGAAAAAGCGCGACCGCGCCTTCCGCTTCCCGACCCATATCATCTTCGACAACGAAGGATCGGACATCTACACCATCATCGAGGTCGACACCCGTGACCGTCCGGGCCTTCTCTACGATCTGACCCGCTCTCTGGCCGCCTCCAACATCTATATCGCCAGCGCCGTGATCGCGACCTATGGCGCGCAGGTGGTGGATACCTTCTACGTCAAGGACATGTTCGGGCTGAAGCTGCACACCAAGGCCAAGCGCGAAGCGCTGGAACGCAAGCTGCGCCAGGCCATCACCGAGGGCGCGGAACGGGCCGAGGCATGAAGCCCATTCGCCTTATCTCGGCCATCCTCACCGTGGGGGGGTGGACGCTCCTGTCGCGTGGCGCGGGCTTTGTGCGCGATGTGATGATGGCGGCCTACCTTGGCGCGGGCCCGGTAGCCGAGGCGTTCCTCGTGGCCTTCTCGATCCCCAACATGTTCCGCCGCTTCTTTGCCGAGGGCGCTTTCAACATGGCTTTCGTGCCGATGTTCGCCAAAAAACTGGAAGGGGGCGAGGATGCCCAGGGGTTTGCCCGCGATGCCTTCAACGGGCTTGGCTCGGTTCTGATCCTCATTTCGCTTCTCGGCACGCTTGCGATGCCATGGCTGGTCTGGGCCATGGCCAGTGGCTTCATCGGCGACGCGCGGTTCAACCTTGCGGTGGAATTCGGGCGCATCTCGTTCAGCTACATCCTCTTCATCTCGCTCGTGGCGCTTTTGTCCGGCGTGATGAACGCGCATGGCCGTTTTACCGAGGCGTCGTTCGTGCCCGTGCTGATGAACCTGATGTTCATCGCCGCCATGCTGATGGCGGATCGCGCGGGGTGGGATATCGGGCTCACGCTCGCGTGGACGGTGCCGGTCACGGGCGTCGCCCAGTTCGCCTTCACATGGTACGGCGCGCGGCGGCTCGGGTTCACCTTCCGCCCGGGCTGGCCGCGCTTCACCCCCGAACTGAAGCGCCTTCTCATCATCGCGGGGCCTGCCGTTCTGGCGGGCGGGGTGGTGCAGATCAACCTCCTCGTCGGCCGTCAGGTCGCCAGCTTCACCGAAGGCGCGGTGGCCTGGCTGTCCTATGCCGACCGCCTTTACCAGCTTCCCCTTGGCGTCGTCGGCATCGCCATCGGCACCGTGCTTCTGCCCGACCTCTCGCGCCGCCTGCGGGCAGGCGATGCGGCGGGCGGGCGCGCGAGTTTCAACCGTGGCACCGAATTTGCACTGGCGCTGACGATCCCCGCCGCCGTGGCGCTGGTCGTGATCGCCTTGCCGCTGTGTTCGGTCCTCTTCCAGCGCGGCGCTTTCGGGCCGGAAGATACGCGCGCCACCGCACTGGCGCTTGCGGCCTATGGCGCGGGCCTGCCCGCGTTCGTTCTGCACAAGGTGCTGCAACCGCTTTACTACGCGCGCGAAGATACCCGCCGTCCGTTCCGCTTTGCGGTGATTTCCATGATCGTCAACGCGGCCTTTGCCGTGGGCATGATGCCCGTCATCGGCTTCATGGCGGCGGCGCTCGCCACCACAGTCTCGGCCTGGGTGATGGCGGGGCAGCTTTGGCTTGGCGCCCGCGCGATGGGGATCGAGGCGCGCTTTGATGATCGCCTGCGCCAGCGCCTGCCGCGCCTTGTCGCGGCGGCGATCCTGATGGGCGCGGTGCTCTGGGCACTCGCATGGTTGATGGCACCCTGGCTTGCAACGGCCGGTCTGCGATACGGGGCCCTTGCGCTGCTGGTTCTGGGCGGATCGCTGGCCTATGGCGTGGCGGGCGTGGCACTTGGCGCCTTCCGCCCGTCCGAATTCCGCCAGGCGCTGCGCCGTCAGCGCTGACGGATCTTGGCCTTCACCACGGCCCATCCACCCGGGCTGACCACGAAGGACAACAGGAACCCCGCGGCAAAGCCCGCAAGGTCCGCGATCCACTCGTGCCCTCCGCCGAAAAGCACCCCGAACAAAAGCTGGATCGACAGCAGCATCCCGATCAGCGAAAACGCGCGATACCGGTTGCCGCCCGTCAGCGCGAGGTTCGTCCACAACAGGAAGGTGAAGGCCCCGATCAGCCCGTAGACGGGCGGATACCCCCCGAACAGCGGCAGCTTCACGAAGGGCACCACCGCATAGGCCACCGCGCCCGCAACCGTGGCGCCGATCCAGACGGCCAGCACCGCCCACCAGCGGAACACGTCGCCCACGAACTTGCCCAGCGCCAGCAGGAACACGATCACGAACAGCGCATGGGTGAAATTGCCGTGCACCAGCGGGTAGCTGACCAGCCGCATCAGCCCGCCCCAGGGCCAGAGGTTCGCATCCCACATCTGGCGCAGATAATCGGGCGAGAACGCGAACCGCTGCACCGCATCCAGCCGCCAGCCGATGGCCTCGGGCGGCCCGATCAGCCCCGTGGCCCCAAGGCTCACCACCACCTCCATCGCGATGATCGGCAATGCCAACAGCCACACGATGGGCGGCAGGCGGTTGAAGGGGGGTGCAGTATGGTCCATCGGTGGCCTTTCCTGTCGCGTTGACGCGCGTTCCGGCCAGCGATAAGCCCTCCGGGCAGGTTTTTCCAGACGGGGTGACAGGGTGGCCTTCGCAACGCGCATATTCTCGGGGATCCAGCCATCGGGCGGGCTGACCCTTGGCAACTATCTTGGCGCGCTGAAGCGCTTCGTCGAAAAGCAGGACGAGGGGATCGAGACGGTCTACTGCCTTGTCGACATGCACGCCATCACCGTCTGGCAGGACCCCACGAAGCTGCGCCACGCCACGCGCGAGGCAGCGGCGGGATTTCTTGCCGCGGGCATCGACCCCGCGCGATCCATCCTCTTCAACCAGAGCCAGGTTTCCGCCCATGTGGAACTGGGCTGGATCTTCACCTGCGTGGCGCGCTTGGGCTGGATGAGCCGCATGACCCAGTTCAAGGACAAGGCCGGCAAGAACAGCGAGGCCGTCTCGCTCGGCCTTTACGCCTACCCCGCCCTCATGGCGGCCGACATCCTGGCCTACAAGGCCACGCATGTGCCCGTGGGCGAAGACCAGAAACAGCACCTTGAACTGACCCGCGACATTGCCGCCAAGTTCAACAACGATTTCGGCGTGGATTTCTTCCCCCTCACCGAACCCGTCATCGAAGGGGCCGGTACAAAGGTCATGTCCCTGCGCGACGGCACCAAGAAGATGTCGAAATCCGACCCCTCGGACCAGAGCCGCATCAACCTGACCGACACCGCCGACGAGATCGCCAAGAAGATCCGCAAGGCCAAGACCGACCCCGAGCCTCTGCCTGAAACGCTCGACGGGCTCAAGGATCGTCCCGAGGCACGCAACCTGGTCAATATCTACGCGGCCCTTGGCGGCATGACGCCGGACGCGGTCATCGCACAGTACGCAGGTGCGGCCTTCGGCACCTTCAAGCCAGCACTTGCCGACCTAGCCGTTGCGAAGCTCGCCCCCATCACCTCCGAAATGCTGCGCCTCATGCAGGATCCGGCCGAGATTGACCGCATCCTCGGTCAGGGCGCCGACCGCGCAGAGGCCATCGCGCGCCCGGTGCTGGACCAGGTGTACGACATCGTTGGGATGATCCGCTCGCGCGGGCCATAGGGAAAATCGCTTTTTGACAGGGCAGTCCAAGGCAGGTAGCCTTCAACCATTGATTGAAGGAATTTTATGCCATGTCAGTTTGGGATGTCATTGATGCGCTAAGCACCCTCCATACCCGGGCGGGCCAGTTGTCCGAAATCCGCTCCACCCTGCAGACGTTCGAACGGGCAAGCAGCTTCAATCCGCGCTCCAGCGACGATTGGGATATCCTCGGCCTGCGCGATGATCGCATGCGCCGGATCAACCGCGCCCTTCAATCCCAGCGCGACCGCACCAACCGTTTCGGGCGCGAGACCGGCGCAATCCCCGAACAGTCGGCGGCGCTGTCGCGGCTTTTCAGGGTCTGGTGCGATGCCTATGCCACCAACGGCGCCGAAGCGCGGCAGACCACGGCTGCCCGCACCGCGTTCGAGCTTTGCCTCATCAATTGGATCAACGATCTGACCACCGCCAGCACACGCTGCCGCGAAAGCCGGCCAAGGCTGGAACGCCAGCGTACCTTCTATGAAAATCAGCAACAGCTCTTTGGCACCCTCCAGAGGTTGGCCGAGCAATATGTCCGCTACTGGCCCGAATCCTCAGGGCAGGCGCAAGCGCTTGCCTATATGCTGGATTTCGAACGGGCAGCCGGGCTCTGCCGGTCGATCGTGCGCAATTATGACGGCGGCCTCTCTGCCCTGTCGGGGGCTGAAAGCGAAATCCGGACCGCCTCGGCCACGTCGCTCACATGGGCGCGCTGGTTTGGCAACCGGTCCTCGGTCGAACGGGATGTGCCTGCCAGGCGCTCGCCGGATTGATCCATCCACAGCCCTGACGGCAAGTGTCACGGGAACGATTCAGAAGCAGGCCTAGCCTGTGCTTGGCGGTCCCCACCGCCCGAATCGGGCCAGTCCTGTCCCATCCCCCAAGTGGCTTGTGGCCTCCCCGGCCCGGCCCCCTGGTCCGGTGCCTTGGCGCCCCCGGCGTGCCGCCGTAGTGGCCCCGGGGGCGTCTTTTTTTACCCACGACCACACGCACGCACACTGTGCGCGCATGGGGATCGCGCGCGCGTCGGCAAGGGCCTATCGTGCCTGCGATCCTTCAGGAGACGCCGATCATGCCGGTCCTTCCCGCTTCCGCCCGCGTGGGCCATGTCCACCTCAAGGTCGCCGATCTTGACCGCGCCATTGCCTTTTATTCTGGCGTCCTTGGGTTCGACCTTCAGCAGCGCTATGGCACTCAGGCCGCGTTCCTGTCGGCGGGCGGTTATCATCACCACATCGGGCTCAACACCTGGGAAAGTGCAGGCGGCACCCCGCCCCCGCCCGGCCACACCGGCCTTTACCACACGGCCTTTCTCTTTCCCGACCGCGCCAGCCTTGGCGCCGCGCTGAA
The DNA here is from genome assembly GCA_038251625.1 of Rhodobacterales bacterium. GTDB lineage: Bacteria > Pseudomonadota > Alphaproteobacteria > Rhodobacterales > Rhodobacteraceae > JBBQXK01. The sequence goes on along the minus strand of JBBSBE010000070.1, from coordinate 4,748 downwards.
GCGCGTTCTTGACGCGGGCATACCGCTTGACGGCGCCGCCGATCACGGGGTCAGCGAGGCGGTCTATCTGCGCGATCCCGATGGCAACGGGGTCGAGCTTTACCGCGACCGGGCCGAGGCGGACTGGCCGCGCGATGCCAAGGGGCAACTTGCCATGGTCAATGCGCGGCTCGACATTGCCGCCCTTCTGGCCGAGGCCGCCTGAGGCGGTCAGAGGCGCAGCCGGCGGAAAATCTCGGACGCGCCCCACCCGGCCACGCCGGCAAGAAGAAGCGACAAAAGCCCGTAAAGCAGCGGTTGCTGCCGCGACATGTTGAAGATCCAGCGCTCCAGCCCCGCCTTGCGCACGTCGATCAGCTCGTCCAGCGTATCGACCACCGCCCCGTTGCGGGTCAGAAACAGCCGCACGCGGTAGACCCCCTCGATCAGGTTGGCGGGCAGATGCACATCGGCGCGGAAAAGCGTCTGCTCGGCAAAGCTGACACCGCGCTCATCGCGCGAATAATTGCCATTCTCAACCTGAATGCGGATCATCGCATCCAGAAACGACGCCGAATCCTCCGCCTCGGACGTGATGCCGACCGCGCGGATCGCACGCGGAATGGTGATCTGGTGGCGCAGATTGTCGGTCTCGGACAGGATGGTGTCGAGCGGCGCCGTGGCGGCCACGGCGTAGAAGCTGGGCGCACGGTCCACAACCACCGCGTCGCCGTTCACCCAGATGCCGAACTGGCGCGATTTCTTGCGCACCGTCACTTTCTCGGGCGGCCCCTCGACCGTCACGATGATCTCGGCAGGCCCGTCCTTGGGCAGCGGCGCATCGCGCCGGATCGCGCCAAAGACAAGGATCTCCTCGCCCGCGAAATCGGCCGTGATCGACACCTCGGCCTGGCTCAACCCGGCAATAATCGTTTCGGCCCCGACCGGGCTCGCCAACAGCGCGCAGGCAAGGACCATCCCCCTCATGGCAGCGGCACCCCGGAGATCGAGTAAAGCTCGGACGGACGCAGCAAAAGGTCGAACGCGATCTTGACCGAAACGCCCAGCACCAGCAGCGACAGCAGGATGCGCAACTGCTCGGCCCGCAGCCGCACGCCAAGCCGGGTGCCGATCTGCGCCCCGATCACCCCACCGACGATCAGCAGGATCGCCAGCACCATGTCCACCGTCTGGCTCGTCACCGCATGGGCGATGGTGGTGAACGCGGTCACGAAGATGATCTGGAAAAGCGACGTGCCCACCACCACCTTCGTCGGCATCCCCAGAAGATAGATCATCGCGGGCACCATGATGAAGCCGCCGCCCACTCCCATGATCGCCGCCAGAAAGCCCACCGCCGCCCCAACCAGCATCGGCGGCAGGACCGAGATATAAAGCCCCGATGCGCGGAACTTGATCTTGAGCGGCAGACGGTGAACCCACGTGTGGGTGTGCGACCGCCGGATCGGCGCTCCGGGCCTGCGCGACCGGTAAAGGCTGACCACGCTTTCGCGCAGCATCATCGCGCCGACAAGGCCAAGGAACAGCACGTAGGAAAGCTGCACCAGCAGGTCCACCTGCCCCAGCCGCGTCAGCCAGGCAAAGACCACCACGCCGCCCGCCGATCCCAGAAGACCCCCGGCCAGCAGCACCAGCCCCATGCGGAAATCCACCGCCTTGCGCCGCACCTGCGCCAGCACGCCCGAAACGGACGATGCCACCACCTGATTGGCCCCCGTGGCCACGGCAACAGCGGGCGGAATGCCAAGGAAAAACAGAAGCGGCGTGATCAGAAATCCGCCGCCCACGCCGAACAGGCCCGACAGCACGCCCACCACGCCGCCCAAGCCCAGAACCACAACGGCATCGACCGATATCTCAGCGATGGGAAGATAGATCTGCATGCGATGGAACGGCCGGGGATTGGGGAGGACGGAACGGCGGCAGGGTCATGGTTGCGCCCCCGACCTCTCATTGTCAAACGCTGCGCCGCCGCATGGGCGATCAGACCCGACCAAGACCCCGCAGCATGGCCCGCAAGACACGCTCAAGCTTGGCCGCGCCAAGCGGCGCCATCGCCTTGGTGTGTTCGTGGCTGATCGCCTCGTCCGACAGCCCCGCCGCCATGTTGGTGATCACCGAAACCGCCGCCACCTTCAGCCCCAGAAAGCGCGCCAGAATCACCTCCGGCACGGTGGACATCCCCACCGCATCGGCCCCCAGAATGCGGATCGCGCGGATCTCGGCGGGCGTCTCGAAGGACGGGCCGGAATACCAGGCATAGACCCCCTCGGGCAGCGCCACACCCTCGGCTTCAGCCGACGCGCGCAAGGCCGCCCGCAGGCCGGGATCATGCGCATCCTTCATCGGCACGAAGCGCGCATCCGTCGCCTCGCCGATCAGCGGATTGAGCCCCGAAAAGTTGATGTGATCGCTCAAAAGCATCAGATCGCCCGGCGCAATATCCGCCCGCAGGCTGCCCGCCGCATTGGTCGCAATCACCGCCTCGGCCCCAAGCGCCCGCAACACCTCCAGCGGCAACCGCATCGCGGCTGGATTGCCTGCCTCGTAATAATGCGCCCGCCCCCCGAAGACGGCCACGCGCACCCCCTCCAGATCGCCCACGGCCAGCACGGGATTGTGCCCGCTGACCCCCGCATGCGGAAAACCCGGCAGCTCGCCATAGGGTATGGCCACCCCCTCCACCGCCCCCGCCAGATGCCCAAGGCCCGACCCGAGGATCAGCCCCAGCCGCACCGGCGCCCCGCCCGCCCGCGCCCGGATCACCGCCGCCAGATCTTCCGCCGCTCCTGCCATGTGCCCTGGTCCTTCTTCTCTGCCCAAATATCCCGGGGGGTCAGGCCCGGCACGAGCCGAGGGGGGCAGCGCCCCCTACCGTTCCTTCACATAGGGCTCGCCACCCGCCCGCGGCGGAATGGCCTTGCCCACAAAGCCTGCCAGGATCACAACCGTCAGGATGTACGGCAGCGCCTGCATGAACTGCACCGGCAACACCAGCACGCCAAGGTCGATGTTCTGGTACCGGTTGCCCAGCGCCTCCAGCAACCCGAACAGAAGACACGCCCCCAGCGCATACCACGGGCGCCATTTGGCAAAGATCAGCGCAGCCAACGCGATGAACCCCCGCCCCGCCGTCATCTCGCGCCCGAACCCCGCGGCAAGGCCCGTGGCAAGATAGGCCCCCGCCAGCCCGCACAGCGCCCCGCAGATCGCCACGGCGGCATAGCGGATGGCGATCACGCTTACCCCCGCCGTATCCACCGCCGCCGGATTTTCGCCCACCGCCCGCAGCCGCAACCCGAACCGCGTGCGATAAAGCAGCCACCACGTCACAGGCACCATCGCAAAGGCCACGTAGACAAGGATCGTATGCCCCGAAATCACTTCCGCATAGAGCGGCCCGATCACCGGCACCGGTGCCAGCACGCCCGCAAACGGCAACTCGATCGAGGGAAACCGCGCCGCCCCTTCCAGCGCCGGGGTGCGCCCGCCAAGGCCGAACCAGTTTTGCCCCAGAAGCACCGTGATCCCCGACGCCAGAAAGTTGATCGCCACCCCCGAAATCAACTGGTTGCCCCGGAAGGTGATCGACGCCAGCCCGTGGATCGCCGCCATCAGCATCGCCGCGAAAATGCCCCCCAGCATCCCCAGCCAGACGTTCCCCGTCAGCGCGGCAATGGCCGCCGACAGAAAGGCCGCGGCCAGCATCTTGCCTTCCAGCCCGATGTCGAAAACCCCCGACCTCTCGGAAAAAAGCCCCGCAAGGCAGGCGAAAAGCAGCGGCGTCGCAAGCCGTACGGTACTGTCGAGAATCTGCAGGAGCGTCGGGAAATCCATCACTTCCCCCCCCGTCGCGCCATCAGGAACAGCGCCTCGACCGGGCGCCGCACCATATTGTCCAAGGCCCCGGTGAACAGGATCACCAGCGCCTGAATGACGGTGATCAACTCGCGCGGAATCTTCGTCCAGAGCGCCAGTTCCGCGCCCCCCTGATACAGGAACCCGAACAGGATCGCCGCCAGAAACACCCCGAACGGATGCGACCGCCCCATCAGCGCCACCGCGATCCCGATGAACCCCGCGCCCTCGACCGAATTCAGCAGCAGCCGCTGCGCCTCGCCCATCACGTTGTTGATCGCCATCAGCCCGGCAAGTCCGCCCGAAATCATCAGCGCGAACATGGTGATGCGCACCGGGTTGATCCCGGCATAGACTGCGGCCTTCTCCGACTTGCCGAACGCCCGGATCTGATAGCCAAGCCGCGTGTGCCAGATCAGCACCCAGACCGCCACGCAACAGGCCACCGCGATCAGGAAGGTCACGTTGGCGGGCGTGCCCTTGGCGAAGGGAATGCCCATCGCCTGCGCCATCTCGCCCAGACGCGGCAGCTTCAGGCTCGCGTCAAACCGGGCCGAGGCCGGATCCATGCTGCCCACAGGGCGCAGCAGGTTGACCAGCACATAGTTCAGCAGCGCGGCGGCGATGAAGTTGAACATGATCGTGGTGATCACGATATGGCTGCCGCGCTTGGCCTGCAGCCAGGCCGGCACCGCCGCCCAAAGCGCCCCGAACGCGGCGGACGCGATCACCGCCGCCCCCAGCGCAAGCGACCAGTGCGGCCAGGGCAGGTACAGACACACCAGCGCCACACCAAGGCCGCCCAGCGTCGCCTGCCCCTCGCCACCGATGTTGAAAAGGCCCGCGTGGAAGGCCACGGCCACGGCGAGCCCCGTGAACATGAAATTCGT
>JBBSBE010000069.1:0-21055 GCA_038251625.1 Rhodobacterales bacterium | reverse complement strand
CGGTGCGGATTGATGAGGGCACCTTTCGCTGGGCCGATGAAAAGCGCCGTCTGGCCACCGAGGCGACCGGAGTGGCCGCGTTCAAATCGACGCAGCAGGCGGCGTTCGAGGCCGAGCGGCAACGCTGGAAGGCCGCCGGGCTGGATACCTTCGTCACCGACGAAGGAACCCCTGCCGAAGCCGCCCTCGTGCCGCCCGGTCTTACCGGGGTGGAAAGCCCGGTGCCCGGAAACCTGTGGAAATATCTGGTGGCGCCCGGCGACAGGGTGGCCCCCGGCGACCAGATCGCCATTGTGGAATCGATGAAGATGGAAATCGCGGTGCATGCCCCTGTGGCGGGCCGCATGATCGAAATGCGCGCTGTGCCGGGGCGTACGCTGCGCGCGGGCGATATCCTTGCCGTGATGGAGGCGACCTGATGCTGCATGACCTGCCCATGATGCTGACCCTGCCCGCCTTGCGCGCGGCCTATGCCGCCGGGGGCACGCCGCTTGACGTTGTGGATGCAGTGATTGCCCGGCGGGCGGCGCTGACGGACCGTGCGGTGTTCATCACCGAGACACCCGATGACGATCTGCGCACCGCAGCAAGGGCCCTGATGACGGGCCCGCGCGACCTGCCGCTTTACGGTATCCCCTTTGCCGTGAAGGACAATATCGACGTCGCGGGGTTACCCACCACCGCCGCCTGCCCGGCCTTTGCCTATGCGCCCGAAGCGGATGCCACGGTGATCGCGCGGCTGCGCGCGGCGGGGGCCATCGTGATCGGCAAGACCAATCTGGACCAGTTTGCCACCGGGTTGAACGGCACACGGTCGCCCTACGGTGCGCCCCGGTCGGTGTTTGATGCGGACTACGTGTCGGGCGGGTCATCCTCGGGCTCGTCCGTCGCCGTGGCGGCAGGGCTTTGCGTCTTTGCGCTTGGCACCGATACGGCGGGGTCGGGTCGGGTTCCGGCGGCCTTCAACAATCTTGTGGGCCTGAAACCGACGCCGGGCCTTGTGCCGAACACGGGCGTCGTGCCCGCCTGCCGGTCTGTCGATGTGGTGACGGTCTTTGCAGGATCGGTGGCAGATGCCGTCGCTGCACGCCGGGTGATGGACGGGCTGGACCGGGGCGATCCCTTTTCGCGGATTGCAGCTCCCGTCGGCCTGCCCCCGCGCCCCCGCATCGGCGTGCTGACCGAGGCAGAGCGCGCGTTTTACGGCAATGCCGAGGTCGAGGCGCTGTACGACGCCGCCCTTGCACGCGCGGAAAGCCTGGGCGCCACGCTGGTTCCCTTCGACTACGCCCCCTTCCGCGAGGCTGCGGCCCTGCTTTACGATGGCCCCTGGGTGGCCGAGCGATTGGCAGCGGTCGAAGGGTTCCTTGCCACCAACGCCGCCGATTTCGACCCCGCCGTGCGCAAGATCATCGAAGGCGCCAAGCCGAAAACGGCGGTCGAGGCTTTTCGCGGGCGGTACCGGCTGGAAGAGTTGCGCCACGCCGTGGCGCCGGTGTGGCAGGCGGTGGACATGCTGCTGCTGCCCACCTCGCCCACCACCTACCGCGTGGATGAGATGCTGGCCGATCCCATCGTGAAGAACAGCCATTTCGGGCGCTACACCAACTTTGCAAACCTTCTGGGCTATGCCGCCATTGCCGTGCCCGCCGGGTTTGGCCCATCGGGCCTGCCGGCGGGCATCACACTTGTCGGCCCGGCCTTCAGCGATGATGCGCTCGCCCCCTTTGCCGCCGCGATGCACCATGCTGCGGGTTGCGGGATGGGCCGCGACCGGGCCGCCGCCATCCCTGCGCCACCACCGCCCGGCATCCCCACCGGCATGATCCCCATCGTCGTGGTGGGGGCGCATTTGTCCGGCATGCCGCTCAATCCCGAACTGACCGGGCCGGGCGGTGTGCTGGTGCGCGAAGCCACTACCGCGCCGGGCTACCGGCTTTACGCACTGGCAGGCACCACGCCAGCAAAGCCGGGGATGGTGTACGACCCTGCGTTCGCCGGCCCCGGCATCGGGGTCGAGGTCTGGGCGCTGCCGCCCGCCGCCTTCGGCGCCTTCGCGGCGCGCATTCCCGCGCCGCTCGGCCTTGGCAAGGTGACACTGGCGGATGGGCAGGCCGTGTCAGGCTTCCTGTGCGAAAGCCACGCGGTCACACAGGCCGAAGAGATTACCCGCCTTGGCGGATGGCGGGCCTATGTGAAGACGCTGACGCCCTGACGCGCCACCCTTGGCGCGTCATTCGGCAGCGACAGGTTTGGCCTCGCGCTTGAACGGGTTCTCGTCGGGCACCTCATAGTCGGGCACGAAAACCCCTTTGGCACGCGCGTCCGCGATGTAGCGAAAGCCGTTCGTGGTCATCCGCATCAGATGGTCGCCCGCTTTCATCGGCGGGTACTTCGCCATCACCTCCGGCGTCTGGAACTTGGCCAACGGCTCGACAACCGTATGATAGTCCAGCCCGAAAAAGAGCGGGAAGGAATAGCGCTCACGACCGATGTTGGTGACCCGGTGCTGGGTGGATTTGAACTGCCCGCCGGACCAGGTTTCAAAGATATCGCCGATGTTGACGATGAAACATCCGGGAATCGGCGGCGCCTCGATCCAGTGATCCTCGGCGTTCATGACCTGAAGCCCGGGACCGCCCTGCAGAAGGATGGTGAAGCATTCGAAATCCGAATGCGCCCCGATCCCCACCAGATCTTTTGTCGCGGGCATGTCATTGGCCACGTAGCGCAAAAGCCGCAGTTGCGATGTCGGGCAGGTGATATGCGCACGCAGCACCGCCGGATCGACCGCAAGCTCCAGCGCCAGCGCATCCAGCAACTTCAGTCCCAGATTGAAGATCGCATCGTAATAACCTGAAATGGTTTCCTTCCAGCCCGGAATGTCGGGCCAGACATTCGGCCCCGTCATCCGCCATCCGGCCAGATAATCGGGATGATCGGCAGGCGCCTCATAGCTCATGTCCCAGGCTTCGTTGAAGTTGATGACCTTGGGAAAATTCGACCCGTTCTCCTCGAACGGAACATATCCCCGGTGATGGGTGGTGAACCCGCACCAGTATTTCATCTTGAAGCTGCGGGTGCGTGTATGGAAATCGCGGCTCGCGGCCATCGTCGCGTCGATCAGCGATTGCGGTACGCCATGCCCCGAGATGTAGAAGAAGCCCGAGGTGCGGGCAGCCTCGCCCAGTCGCGCGGCAACGGCGGCCACATCGGCAGGATCGCCGGTGAACAGCCCCGAAAGATCGATCACCGGCAGCGTCGCATCGTCAACCGTCAGCGCCTTCTGGTCGTCCGTTGTTGCCTCGTTCATGTCCACCCCCGCATGTCTGCGACAGCAGGTGACACTGCTGCCGGAAAGGCCAAGGCGCACTGCCCCACAATCGGACGAAAAATCTAAGTTGGATGATTTTTTCGCCAATCGCGCGCCATTTGATCGGAAATTGATCCTTCTGAAGCACGGGGGCGCTTTGGCCGCACCGCTCCGGTGGACTCTCGACCCAGCCGCGCAACGTCATAATCGTTAACGCCACGAAGGCACACACCACGGGGAGAGACGTTCGACATGGCACTCAACAACCGCACCATCACGCGCCGCAGCATTCTGAAAACCGGGGGTGCAGCGGCGCTGATCAGCAGCTTCGGCATGCCGCTTCTTGCGCAGGCCCGCAGCCTAAAGGTCGGATCCTATGGCGGGTATTTCGAGGACAGCTTCAAGAAGTTCGTCTACCCCGAATTCACCGCAGCCACCGGGATTGCCGTCGAAAGCATCACAGAGCCGAACTCGACCGACTGGCTTGTGACCATGCAGCAGGGCGCTGCGGCGGGCACCGTACCGGCCGACCTGTCGCTCTTCGCGCGGGATTCGATGATCAAGGCCAGCCGGATCGGTGGTCTTCTGAAGCCGCTCGATCTGGCCGCAATGCCCAACGCCGAAAAATTCGATCCCTATTTCGTGTTCGAGGATACGACGGGCAACATCGGCGTGGGCGCGATGGGCTGGTTTACCGCCATGGTCGTCAACCCCAATGAGGTTGAGGTGCCGGCAAGCTGGGCCGATTTCTGGGATACGTCCAAGTTCCAGTCTTCGCTGGGGTTGTCCAAGAATTTCAACTCGCAGTTTCTGGACATCGTCGCCGCCACGTTCTTCGAGGGGGAAAAGACGTTTGCCACCCGCGACGGGATCGTGGCGCTGGTCGAAAAGGCCGCCGAGATCAAGCCGAACGTGGCGCTCTGGTGGTCGGCGGAAAGCCAGATGGAACAGGGGATGAAGAACGGCGATATCATCGGCGGGCAGTACTATTACGATGTGGCGGGCCTGATGAAGGCCGATGGCTTCCCCATCGAGCCGGTGTTCCCCAAGGAAGGCAATCCGCAGGATTATGGCTCGTGGTGCCTTGCCGCGCTGTCGGACAAAAGCGCCGAGGCGGCAGAGTTCATCAACTTCTCGTCCGCCGCAGCGACCCAAGGCCTGATGTCCCGCAACATCGGCACGGCGCCGCTCTTGGACCCGACGCTTCTGGACCTGACGGCAGAAGAACTGGCGGGCGTGACGGGCGCCCCGGCGATCCGCCCGGCCTACCAGGCCTATCTGGACGAAGAGACGTTCATCAAGGAAACGTGGGACAAGATGCTGGCCCAGGCCTGACACCCCATGCCTGATCTGCGGATCCAGGGGGTGACGATGGACTACGGCCCCGTCCGGGCCGTGGATTCCGTGTCGCTCGACTTTCGGGATGGCGAGCTGACCGCCCTTCTCGGCCCGTCAGGCTGCGGCAAGACCACGCTTTTGCGCATGATCGCGGGGCTCGAAGCGCCAAGCCGGGGAAAGATCACGCTGGACGGGGCGGATATCACCGCCCTGCCCGCCCACAAGCGCAAGTTCGGGATGGTGTTCCAGAACTTTGCCCTTTTCCCGCATCTGAGCGTGGCTGAAAACGTGGCATATGCCCTGGCGATCGGGGGGATGGGAAAGCCCGAACGGGCCAAGCGCGCCGCCGAATTGCTGGACATGGTGCAACTTGCCGATTTCGGCGACCGCCGGATCGGCGCGCTGTCGGGTGGGCAGAAACAGCGGGTGGCCATCGCCCGTGCCCTTGCCCAGAACCCGTCGGTTTTCCTGCTGGACGAGCCGATGTCGGCGCTGGATGCCAAGCTTCGGGAGGAGATGCAGGTCGAATTGCGCCTTTTGCAGCAACGACTTGGGATCACGACCATCGTCGTGACGCATGACCAGCGCGAGGCGATGACGATGGCCGACCGCGTGGTCGTCATGTCCAAGGGCCGGGCCGAACAGGTGGGCCCGCCGCAGGATATCTACCACCGCCCCGCCAATGCCTTTGTCGCCGATTTCATCGGGCGCACGAATTTCTGGGATGCACGGGTCGAGGGCGGCACCTTGCGGATGGGCGACCTGCGCCTGACCGTTTCACCCGCAGCAGAGTTCATGGACGGCTCTGCCGTCCGCGCGGCCATCCGCCCGGAAATGACATCCTTTGATCAGCCGATGCCCGAGGAAAACCGCGTTCCAGCCCGCGTGACCTTTGTGCGCGATATCGGATCGACGCGCGACATCCACATCGACACGCCCTTCGGGCCGATGGTCGTTGAATATGCGTTGGGCGAAAGCAACGCGCTTTTCAAGGTGGGGCAAGAGATTGACGTGCATCTTCCCGCTACTGCGATCAAGGTCTTTCCCGCTGCGGCGGAAGCGGCATGAGCGCGCCGGACGCCGATCTGGCCCGCACGTTCGAAGGGCGGCCGGGTCGGGTCGGGCTTTCGTTGCAGGGTGTCTTGCGCGGGTTGATGATGGCGCTGGTCTGCCTGATCTGCGTGGTGCCCTTCGGCCTGATCCTTGCCGTGTCTCTGGGCCACAAGGTGGAGGGTGCGGCCTGGGTCTGGGGCTTTGAGTTCAGCAATTACACGCGCTTTTTCGTGGGCGCGCTCTGGCCCGAACAATGGTCGGATCTCTATCTGCAAAAGCTGGAATATTCGCTTTACTACGCCGTGATCGCGGCTGTGCTGGCGGTGCTGACGGCGTTTCCCTTCACGTGGTTCCTGACCCGCCTGCCCCGCGCGGCACAGGCGCGCTGGCTGATCTTCCTTCTGTCCACGCTGTCCCTGTCCGAGGTGTTCGTGGTAATGGGCTGGGATATCCTGTTGTCCAACAAATCCGGCCTGCCCATGGTTCTGCGCGAACTCGGCATCACAGACTGGGCCAAGGGCAACGGCATTTTCGACTGGGCGCGGGCAAACGGATTGGCGAACCCGCGGGATTTCAAGTTCAAGACCTCGGTCTTTGCGACGGTGCTGACGATGGCCTACCTTGTCTGGCCCTATGCCGTGATCCTGCTCTACCCACCCCTTTCGCGGCTGGACCACTCGATGGTAGAAGCGGCGCGGACGATGGGTGCGCGGCCCATGCAGGTGATGCGGACGGTGATCCTGCCAACCGTGCGGCTGCCGTTGATCGGGGCCACGCTCTTGCTGTTCGTGCTGCTGCTCGGGGTCTACGTCGCGGTTTCCGTCTTTGCCGATCCCGCGCAGCAGACCATCGCCATCTCGATCTATGATGAGGTGAGGGGCGCCACGCTGAACGCGCCCTTCGGCGCGGCGCAATCCGTGATCCTGCTGTTGACCGCAGGCGCCTTCCTTCTGCTCGGCCAGTTGATCCTGAACCGGAGGGCGCCATGAGGCTGCACTGGGCCGCGCGGTTGTTCATGGCGCTGGCCGCCATCGGGGTGGCGATGCCCATCGTCGTGGTCATGGCCTCGGCGCTCAATGGCGGGCGGACGATGACCTTTCCGCCGCAGGACCCCACGCTCGACCGGTTTGTCGAGTTTTTCGTCAGCCAGCCTGTCTGGCGCGCGGCGCTCTGGAATTCGGTGGTGGTGGCTTTGTCCAGTGCCGCCCTTGCCGTCCTTCTGGCATGGCCCATCGCCTATTGGGTGTGGCGCGAGAATGACAGGGCCTCGAAAACGCTGGCGGCGATGGCGGCCTTGCCCTTCGCGCTGCCGCCGATCGTGTTTGGCGTGGGCCTCGGGTTTATGTGGCAGGTGACGGGGGGGCTTGGCACCTATTGGGCGCTCATCCTCAGCCATACCGCGCTGTTCCTGGCGCTGCCGCTTGTGACCATCAGCATCGGCCTGCAATCGGTTGACCGCGCGCATCTGGATGCGGCGGCAACCATGGGCGCAACGCCCGCCGTGACCCTGCGCACGATCATCCTGCCGCAGGTCATGCCCTACACAGCCTCGGGCTTCTTCTTCGCGATGGTGCTCAGCTTCAACGAATTCATCGTGACCTTCTTCGTCACCTCGTCTTCGTTTTCCACGGTCACGCTGCAGATCTTCAACAGCCTGCGCAACGGTTTCACCCCCACGATGGCGGTGGCCGCGGTCACGTTCATCTTCGTCTCCGCCATCGGGTTTTCCATTGTCGCGCGGTTCAGCGACCTGCCCCGCCTGATGGGCGCGGACCAAACCAAGTAGGGAGAACAGGATGCCCAGACAGCCCACACTCATCGGCCAAACCGTCCTGATCGTTGTGGATATTCAGGCCGGGGCCTTCGGAAACAGCGACGGGGGCATCCCCCTGATGCCCGGGTATGCCGACAACATGCGCCGCGCCCGCAGCGTGATCGACGCCGCCCGGGCCACCGGGATTCCGGTGGTGTTCCTGCAGGAAATCCACCGCAAGAGCATGGTCGACTATGGGCGAGAACTGGACGGCGCCGAAGGCGTGCATTGCCGCGAGGATCATCCCGGCACGCCCCTCGCCGTGGCCGAGATGGGCATTCGCCCCGACGACATGATCGTTCCGAAGCGGCGATACTCTGGCTTTTTCGGCACCGATCTTGAGATCCTTCTCAAAGGCCTCAGGGCGCAGACCCTGATCCTTGTCGGCGGAATGACCGATGTCTGCGTCCACTACACCTTTGCCGACGCGCATCAGCACGATTACTACGCGCGCGTGGTGACGGATTGCGTCGGCGGCACGTCGCCGGCGGCGCACGAAGCCTCCCTGGCCGCGATGGAATACCTGCAGGCGGGCGCGCGCCAGACGGCAGCCGAGATCATCGCCGCCTTCGCCGCCCATGCCACCCGCGCCGCATGATCGACGCCCCCGCTGTCATCGGCCACTGGCGGCGCGACTGGCTGCGCGCGCCGGGGCGGACGGATGACACGAACCGCGTACACTGGATGCAAGCCGCGGCAGGATATGCCGACCTGCGCATCCCCGTTGACCAGCCAAGGATATCGCCGGATGTGCCGCTTTCCGCGCTGGACGATGGAACGCTTCTGTCGCTGATGCAGGCAGAGGGGTTTGCGGGCACGATTTCCGTGGCGGATGGCATCTGCACGTGGGACCGCGCGATCAACTGGCACGGGGCGCCGGATGGCGCGGATGTGGGTGCGCTGCGCTGGGACGATCAGGCGCGCCTGATCGAAACCGGCGTCCATGCCGATTATGCCGAACAATGGGTGCGGCTGCCCGACCGCCCGATTGCGGCGATCGTGCTGGCCTGCGATGACTGGCGGCTGCACGCCGCCTGGTCCGACGATGCCTTTGTGATCGGGATAGGCCGTCCGGATGCCACCCCCACCGGCCCGTTGTGCGCGGCCCTTGCAAGGGGTGAACGACCGCCTGCCCTTGCGGATCATTTCAGGGGTCTTTTCGCCCTTGGCACCTGGGACGCCGGCCGCGGCATCGCGGGTCTTTGCACCCATCCCGGCCTTGCGGGGACGGCGCTGATTGACCGGTCCGCGCTGGAAAACGGCAAGCTGACGATCCGTCGTCCCGGTTTCAACGGCGACACCCTGACCGAGGACTGGGTGACCTGAGGAGCGCGTTCGCCGCTCAGTGGCCGTCAAAGGCGCATAAGGCGTGCACCTCCATCCCCAGTGCGGCCAGCTTGGCCCGCCCGCCAAGATCCGGCAAATCCACGACAAAAGCGCAGCCGATCACCTCGGCGCCCAGCCGTTCCACCAGCCGGATGCCGGCCTCGGCGGTGCCGCCGGTGGCCAGAAGATCGTCGACCAGAAGCACCTTCTCACCCGGGCGCAAGGCATCGGCATGAACCTCCATCACCGCCTCGCCGTATTCCAGCGTATAGGCCTGCGAGATCGTTTCTCCTGGCAGTTTGCCCTTCTTTCGGATCGGCACGAAGCCGGTGGAAAGCTGGTGCGCGACAGCACCGCCGAGGATGAACCCCCGCGCTTCCAGCCCCGCCACCTTGTCGATCCTGCGGCCCGCATAGGGTGCCAGCAATTGGTCGATGGCCATGCGAAAGCCGCGCGGGTCGACGAAAAGCGTGGTCACGTCGCGGAAAAGGATGCCGTCATGCGGGAAATCCACGATGGTGCGGATGTAGTCTTTCACCGTTTTCGTCATCGTTTCAATCCTTTAGAACGCGACCCGCAACCACGCCAAGCGCCTTGACCAGCTTTCGGTCGCGCTTTTCGGGTGCTGTCATGATCGCGTGGTCCAGCGCATGGTCGCAACCCGCCGGGCACGGTGCGCGGTCTGCGCCAAGCACATCCGGCAGGCGCGACACCAGCGCCTTGGCGCGTGAAGAATTTGCGTTAAGCACCTGAATAACCTGCGATACATCCACCGCGCCATGGCCTTCGTGCCAACAGTCGTAGTCCGTGACCATGGCGACACAGGCGTAGCAAAGCTCTGCCTCGCGGGCGAGCTTGGCCTCGGGCATGCCCGTCATGCCGATCACATCGGCGCCCCATGCCCGGTAAAGCCTTGATTCTGCGAGGGTTGAAAACTGCGGACCCTCCATCGCCACATAGGTCGCGCCGCGATGAACGGTAACTCCTTCTGCCGCCCCTGCGCAGGCGTCCGAGAGGCGCGCGCAAGTGGGGTGGGCCACGCTGACATGGGCCACGCAACCTGCGCCGAAGAAGGATTTCTCGCGTGCAAAAGTGCGATCAATATATTGATCTACAATCACAAAATCGCCAGGCGCATAATCTTCGCGCAAGGACCCCACGGCCGAGACCGAAACCACATCGGTGCACCCCAGCCGCTTCAGCGCATCGATATTGGCGCGGTAGGGCACGGTGGTGGGGCTGTGCACATGCCCGCGCCCGTGACGCGGCAGAAAGGCCATCGGAACACCTGAAAGACGGCCCACAAGTACCTGATCTGAAGGCATTCCCCAGGATGTTTCCACATCGACCCAAGAGCCGCCTTCCAGCCCGTCTATCTGATAGACCCCCGATCCGCCGATCACCCCGATCATGGTCTGCATTGTCCACTCCGCCTGATTGCCGGGGCCAGACTAGGGGGGCTTTCGCCCGGTGGGAAGGTGCGGATTTTCGCGTCTGGCGTGCGTCGGCTTTCTGTCCCGCGCGCGTCGGTTATCTGTACCGACACGGCGCGCGGGCCGTTAAGGCGCAACGGCGGCCAGCACCTCATCGGCAAGCGTCGGTCCGCCGGCGCGGGCGATGAGGACGGCACCGACCATGGTGGCAAAATCGCGCAAGGCGCCCGCGCGGCGAGCCGCCGGATCCCCCTCACCTTCCGCCATGAGGGCAAGCACGCTGTCCAGCCCTGCGCGGAAGGCGGCCTGCACTTGCGGCGCGGCGTTTGCCACCTCGGACCCCACGGCGGGCACGGGGCATCCCATCTCGGGGTGGGCCACGTGGTCGGGTGCAAGGTAGGCGGCCCGAAAGCGCGCAACCGCGCCCGCATCACCTGCGGCGACGGCTGCCGCAAGGGGGCCCAGAAATGCGGCGAACGCCTTATCCAGCGCGGCGGCCAGCATGTCATCGCGGCTGGCGAAATGGCGGTAGAACCCGCCGTGTGTCAGCCCTGCATCGCGCATCACCTCGGCCACACCTGCCGCCGCCAGCCCCTGCCCGCGCAACCGCCGCGCGGCACCGGCCACGATCCGCGTGCGGCTTTTCGCCTTGTCCTCGGTCGACATTCGCATGGGTGCGCCCTCGTTTCGCTTGACAGTTAAGATTATGACGATCATCTATTTGGATGACAAGCATCATCTTAACAGGCCCCCGGAGGCGTATCATGTCAAAAGCCCGAATCCTGATCACCGGCGCGACCGGCAAGACCGGGGGCGCCGTGATCGCGGCGCTTCTGGACAGCGGGCACCCGCTGCGCGCGCTGGTGCACCGGCGCGACGCGCGGTCTGACAAGCTGGCCGCAGCGGGTATCGAGGTGGCGGTCGCCGGGATGCACGATGCCGACGCCCTGACCGCCGCGATGCGGGATGTGCAGCGCGTCTATTACCTGCCGATCTTTGCGCCCCATGCGCTGCACGGGGCCGCTGTTTTTGCCGCCGTGGCGCGGGAGGCGGGGATCGAGGCGGTGGTGCAGATGTCGCAGTGGATCGCGCATCGCGCGCATCCTTCGGTGCTGACGCGCGAAACCTGGGCGATCGACCGGCTTTTTGCGATGATCCCCGGCGTCGCGCATGTGATCCTGCGCCCCGGCATGTTTGCCGACAACTTCCTGCGGGTGATGGATTTTGCAACGCTTCTGAGGGTTTATCCGATCCTGTCGGGCACCAGCCGCAGCGCGCCCGTCTCGACCGAGGATATCGGCAGGGCCGCCGCAGCGGCGCTTCTGGCGCCCGACGTTCATGCGGGGATGGCCTATCACCTGACCGGACCTGCGCTGATGTCAGGGCGCGACATGGCGGCAGAGATTGCGGGCGTGATCGGGCACGGGGTGATACCGGTGGACCTGCCCTACTGGATGTTCAACCGGGTGGCGCGGATGCAGCGGGCGAACCCGCACGAGATTTTCAGCTACCGCGACTATATGGCCGAACATCGCGCGGGTGGCTTTGAATTCGCGGGCGGCGTGGGCGACGGGGTAGAGCGGCTGACAGGGCGGGCGGCGGAGCCTTTCGCCGATATCGCGCGGCGCTATGCGGTGATGCCCTTCGCGCGCCCGACCCTTGGCAACCGTCTGCGCGCGCTTGCGCGGTTCTCGGTTGTGCCGCTCTGGCCGGGGTATGATCTGGCCCGCTATGCCCGGGCGCACGGCTTTGCGCAGCCTGCCGCCACCAGCCTTGCGGTGGAGGATGCGCAATGGCGGGCCGAACGCTTGGCCGAGGGCGCGCGGCAGGGCGTGCCCACGCTGCGGGCCGTGTAAGGGGGGGCGACGATGAAAAACCTGGAAACACGCGTGCCACCGCCGATTCTGATGGTGCTGGGTGCGCTGGCGATGGGTGCCGTGTCCTTCGCCCTGCCCGTGGCCGCACCGGGGTGGCGCTGGGTCGCCGCGGCGGCGATCTTTGCCGTCGCGGGGGTGTTCGGCTTTCCCGCGATCCGCGCCTTTGCCCGCGCGGGCACCACGATCAACCCGGTGCGGATCGAGGGCGCGTCGGCGCTGGTCACCGGGGGCGTTTTCGGCATCACGCGCAACCCGATGTATGTGTCGCTGACGCTGCTGTTGCTTGCCGTGGCGGCGGCGCTGGGGAACCCGTGGGCGCTGGCGGGGCCGATGTTCTTTGCGCTCTGGATCAACCGGTTGCAGATCGTGCCGGAAGAGCGGGTTCTGCGGGCCAAGTTCGGGGCGGATTATGCGGGCTATTGCGGACGGGTGCGGCGCTGGATCTAGCGCTCGCCCGGCCGCGCCAGTTCGATCACCTCGCGCACCACGGCATAGTCGCGGTAGCCCAGCCGCGCGACGGGGTGGTAGACGGTCACGTCGAAGCGGCCGTCCCGCACGCAATCGTCGCGCAGGTGGATGCCCGTCACCTCGCCCAGGATCAGGAAGTTGCCGGTGCCGAGGAGTTCGATTTCCTGCGTCAGGCGGCATTCGAGCGTGGCGGGGGCGCCTGCGACGCGGGGGCAGGCAATCGTTTCGCAGGACGCCTTTTCCACCCCGGCGTGGGTGAATTCGTCGGTGCCGTGGGGCAGGACGGCGGAGGTTTCGCTCATCGCCTGCATCATCGCCTCTTCCACGATATTCACCGCGAATACCCCGGTTTCGCGGATGTTCGTGAGGCTGTCCTTCACGCCGGTCGAGGCAAACATCACCTGCGGCGGCACGTAGGCCACGGCGTTGAAGAAGGAATAGGGGGCCAGATTGTCACCCAAGGCACCGGTGGAGGAAATCCAGCCGATGGGGCGCGGGGTGACGATGGCGTTGAAGGGGTTGTGCGGCAGGCCGTGGCCGTCGGCGGGGCGGTAGAACATGAAGGCTCCATGGTGGTTTGAACCTGACCTAGGGCCATGCTACCCGCGTTTCCAGCAGATTCGGGTCCGGTCAGGTGGGGGCAGCCCTTGTACCAGTTGGAGGAAGAGACCGAGGCCGACTGGTGGGAGGTGGAGGCGCTTTACGACCTGTGCTTTGCTCCCGGTCGCACGGCGCTGTCATCCTACCGGCTGCGCGACGGTGTAGCGGCGGTGGCGCCGCTTTGTCTTGTGCTGCGCGATGAGGCGGGCACGCTGGCGGCGGCGATCCGGTACTGGCCGGTCGAGGTGGGGGGGCAGGATGTGCTGCTTCTGGGCCCCGTGGCGGTGCACCCCACGCGGCAGGGCGAGGGGTTGGCGAACCTTCTGATCATCGAAAGCCTGGCGGAAGCGCGGCGGCTGGGGTGGGAGCGGGTTATGCTGGTGGGCGATGTGCCCTATTACGGGCGCTACGGGTTTCAGCGGCTTGACGGCGTGGTGATGCCGCCGCCCACGAACCCCGACCGGGTGCTGGGCCTTGCGCTGCGTCCGGGGGCCTGGGCGGACGTGGCGGGCCCTGTGACGAAGGCCACGGCATAAGCTTGCGCGGGGGCACGCGCGCCCCAATATGAAGCGCATGGACACCGTACCCGCCCTTCGCCCCATCGACCCCGCGCCCGAGATCGAACGCCTCGCCGCGCGCTACCGGCGTGCGAACGGGCCTGTCATCGCGCTGATGAACAAGCTTGGCGGGCGGATCGAGCAGCAACTGGCGCATCTGCCGCCCACCTTGCGTGCCCGCATCGACAGCACAACGCGCGAGGCGCTGGAGCGTGCGATGGACGTGGCCGTCTGGGGCGGGCGCCGCGCGCCGCGTCTGGGCGACAATGCAGCACCCATGGTGGCGGCGCTGACGGGGGCGGCGGGGGGCGTGGGCGGGCTTGCCACGGCCGCCGCAGAACTGCCCGTGACGATCACGCTGATCCTGCACACCATCGCGCGCGCGGCGGTGGCAGAGGGGTTCGACCCGGCTGATCCCGGCGTGCGGGCCGAATGTCTGCGGGTGCTGGCGGCGGGCAGCCCGGCGGCGGGGGATGACGGGGTGAACACGTCCTTCATCGGCGCGCGGCTGGCCCTTTCCGGCTCTGCCGTGCAGAAACTGCTGGCGACTGTGGCGCCGGGCCTCGCGGCCACGCTGACGCGCAAGCTGGCGGCGCAGGCGGTGCCGGTGCTCGGGGCGGTGACGGGGGCCGCGCTGAACGCGGCCTATGTGCGCTACTACCGCGAACTGGCCCATATCCGCTTTGCGCTTCTGCGGCTTGCCATGGAGCACGGCGCCGAACGCATCACCACCGATTTTGCCCGCCTGGCAGAACCCGCGCGCATCACGCGCGGGTAGGGCCAGGGGCGGGGGTCAGGCCGCGACCGCCAGCATCTTCTTTTCCAGAGCCGCCTTTATCGCCTTTTCGCTATCGTTGATCGCGACGGCGATGGTTCGTTCAAGGATTCCGGATTCTGCCATGGCCTTGGCGATCTTTTCGCCCGCCTGCTTGGCGGTTTCCTTGCCGTTCATCGACTTGGCGGCCTTTTTCGCAGCATCGATGAATTCATCGGCAAACTCTTTTGCCCCAACCAGTTCCGTCAGGGTCTTGAAGTACCAGCTTGTTCCGAGGCGGGCGATCGTCTTGGCAACAACTTCCGCGATGGCCTTTTCGCCCAGCTGATCAAAGGTGCCAAGCCAGCGGATGCTGCCAACGGCGATCTGGCGTTCCACAGCTTTTGGCGCGAACTTGATGACCCCCTTCGTCATTTCTTCAATCGCCGCCTTTCCGAACTTGCTTTCCCGTAAGCCCGCACCAAGGAGGCTTGTCGTGGCTGCAAAGCACATGTCGCGCACCATATGATAGGCGATCTGCCCCCCGGTCCGCTTGGTCCCGGCAAGATGTTCGCCCACCTCATCGGACCCGGCCTTGATGAGTGCGGTTCCCATGGCGGTCAGCATGCCGATTTCGGTTGCCGTGACAGACAGGGTGGCCAAGGGCACAAGCGCACCGCTGGCGAGCGCGCCTGCCAGAAGAAAACAGGTGTCGCGCGTCGTCGTGACCACCTCCAGCGTGACGGTCGATCCTTTTGTCATCTTGCGACGGCAATCTTCGGATGCCTTGACATAGGCTGCAATGGCGGTGTCGAGCGTGCCCATATCCACCACGATCCGGGCGAAGTGACCGGCACTGATCGACTTTTCGACGCGCAGGACGGCCGCGGAGACGGCGCTCATTTCCCTGGTGGGCACTTTCGCGCCGGTCACGTCTTCGACGATGGATGCCATGAGGCCGATCATCGTCGGGCCACTGTTGGCAATCTCCCACATGAAGGCGTAGTCGTCGTCGTAAATCTTTTTCGTTTTCAGAAGCTTGGGAAGAAACTGCTTCTTCATGACGCCGACAATGGCCTTGGCAACCGAGGTCCATTCGTCCTCGGGGATCAGATAGGTCTTGCCCAGAAAATCGACCGTATAGAGCTTTGCAGATGGATCGATCAGGGTCAGCCCATCGCCCGGCTCAACCCGGTCCGGCGTCTTTCGCTTGGCTTTCAGCGCCTTGTTGGATTTCAGATCCCAGCTCTTCTTCCAGTCTGTCACCCGGTACTTCTTGGCAACCGTGGCGAAGGTTTCGCCTTTTCTAAGTTTATGCGTAATCAACATCTGCAATCGGTCCTTGCGTTGAAATCAATAGACGCAAGGTAGGAAAGGGCGCAGTGCCAATGAAGGCACATTTGCGCATGAGGGTCATGCAATCCTGCAGGACCGATCAGCGCAGCAGGTAAGGCCCGGTCAGGTCCGGATCGGCGTTTCCGCGCGTGGCGGCCTGCATCATGACGGATTCGATTTCGGCCAGAACGGCCGTCCAGGCGGCATCCGCCTCGGCGGTGTAGTCGGGGCCCAGCCGTTCGGCCAGCATCAGGCGAAGCGCGAGGTTCACCGGCTTGTAGTCCGGGATGCGCACGCCGTAGGCCACGTGGCGTTGGCCAAGCTCTGCCAGCACGGGGACGAGTTTGCCCCATTGATCCAGCAGATCGACCACCACGCGCAGGGTTTCGGCCAGTTTGCGGCCCTGCGCTTCGACATCGGCCACAAAGAGGCCGCGCAGATCGGGCGCGATGTGGAAGAGCGCGCGGTAAAAGCAGTCCGTGGCCCCGGCCAAGTCGGCTTCGAGGGATCGGAAGGACGCGCGGATCAGCGTTGCCTGTTCCGGGCTTGGCTGCATCGTGTCACCTGCATTCCAGAGCGATGGCGGGGAATGACCGCCATTCCCGACGTTTAGCACATCCTTTCGGGTTCCGAAATCGGCGCGTCACGCGGCGCGGGCGGCTTGCGGCTGTTTTGACACTTGCCGGGTTGGCGTCCTGCAGGCAGGCTTTGGCAATCACGGGCGGAGGGCGGAGGGGCCCGCGCCCCGGTGGTGTCTGGCGTGGCATGGAGCGGGGAACAGGTGCCAACGAACTGGGACGATCTGAAGGTGCTTCTGGCCATCTCGCGGATGGGATCGCTGACCCTTGCGGCAGAGGTGCTGGGCATCGACCAGTCCACCTGCGGGCGGCGGCTTGGCGCGCTGGAGGCGGGGCTTGGGCGCATCCTCTTTCTGCGCTCGAAGGCCGGGCTGACGGCGACAGAGGCGGGAGAGGCGGCCATCGCGCGCGCAGTCGAGATCGAGGCGCGGATGAACCGGCTGGGCGATGAGATGGAGGCGGGGCCGGAGGGGCCTGCGGGTGTGGTGCGGCTGGTAGGCAACCCCTGGACGCTTGAATGCCTTGCCGGCGCGCCGGCACAGGCGTTTCTTGCCGCGCACCCGCGCATCGAGCTGCGGATGGTGCCGGTGCATCCGCGCGCGGCGGTGCGGCTGGAGGCCACGCTGTCGCTCTGGTTCGAGACCACGCCGCGCGACCCCGAGTTTGCGATCAAGCTGGGCGATGTGCCCTACGCCTTTTTCGGGCCGCGGGGCGTGGCGCCCGAAACGCTGCCTTGGGTTTCGTTCCTTGACGAGGATTCGCCCCGCCTTGCCCATGCCAAGACACTGGAACGGACGCGGCAGAAGGATGAGGCGGTGCGGCTGACGGCAGGCGACAACCGCGTTCTGATGGCGGCCATTGCGGCGGGTTCGGGCAAGGGCCTGCTACCCGTCTGTCTTGCGGCGGCCCATCCGGGCCTTGCGCGCACCCATGATGGCCCGCCAGACCTGATCCGCACGCTGCACCTGCACCTGCACCCCGATACCGTACAGACCCACCGCGTGCAGGCCGTCACCCGCTGGCTGCGCGAATCGGTCGGGCCGGTCTTTGGCGGCGGCGTTGCCGAAAACGCCATTTCAGGGTAAGATCTCCGTGGCAAGGCAGGGGTGGCCCAATGGCATTGACGGAAGATGACCGCGATCTGCTGCGCCGTGGCCTGATGGTCATGCAGGCGCGCAAGGAATATGCCTCCGAGATTTTCTATGAACACCTTTTCGATGTGGCACCACAGACGCGCGCGCTGTTTGACACCGATCTGGTGGCGCAGACGGAAAAGGTGATGTTCGCGATGGGGGCCGTGGTCGCCCAGATCCACGATATCGAGGCGTGCCGCGCGATGACGCAGGATCTGGCCCTGCGCCACGTGGGCTACGGCGTGGAGGCATCGCATTATCCGCTGGCGGGCGAAGCAGTGATGCGCACACTTGCGGCCGTGATGGAGGAGGCCTGGACGCCGGAGATGGCGCATGCCTGGCAGCTTGCCTATGACCAGATCGCAGAGGTGATGATCGCCTCGGCCTACGGCAACGCGGCCTGACCGGGCAGCACCGCGCCGGGGTTGAGGATGCCAAGGGGGTCAAGCGCGGTCTTGATCGCCCGCATTGCCGCCAGCTTTGCGGGATCGCCGTAGCGCGCAAGGTCGGCCACCTTGGCCCGGCCGATCCCGTGCTCGGCGCTGACCGACCCGCCCATCGCATCGGCAAGGTCGTGCACGGCAACCGTCACCGCTGCGCGCTGGTTGTCATACTCGGCCCGGGCGCGGCCCCTGGCGGGAAAGACGTTGTAGTGCAGATTCCCGTCGCCCATGTGGCCAAAGCAGTTCACCCGCATGTCGCCCATCGCCGCGATCAGCCGCCCGGCACGTTCGATGAAACCCGCCACCTGCGACAGGGGCAGCGAAATGTCATGGCTCGCCACCGCGCCCACGCGGCGGTTGGCCAGCGGGATCGTCTCGCGCAGGGCCCAGAGGGCATCGCGCTGCGCGGCCCCTTGGGCGATCACCCCGTCGGCCACCAGATCGCCCGCGGCCTCGTAAAGCCCGGCAAGTGCTGCCTCAGCGTCCAGCGAGGCGGGCAGTCCGATCTCGATCAGCACGGCCCAATCGGGCAGCGATGCCAGCGGCATCCGCAGGTCGAACCCGGCCTCGTCCAGAAACTCGAACCCCGCGCGTCCGATCAACTCGAACGCCGACACCAACCCCGCCATCCGCTCTTGCGCCAGGGACAGAAGGGCCAGGGCGGCTTCGGGCGAGGGCACGGCCAGAAGCGCCGTCCCCACCCCGGCAGGGCGCGGGAAAAGCCGCAGACTGGCCGCAGTGATGATCCCGAGCGTGCCTTCCGCCCCGATCAGCAGGTTGCGCAGATCATACCCGGTGTTGTCCTTGCGCAGCCGCTTCAGCCCGTGCCAGATCGTGCCGTCGGCCAGCACCGCCTCGAGCCCCAGGCACAGATCGCGCGCATTGCCGTAGCGCAGCACGTTCACGCCGCCCGCATTGGTGGCCAGATTGCCCCCGATCGTGGCCGTGCCTTCCGAAGCAAGCGACAGCGGGAAAAGCCGCCCCGCCGCATCCGCCGCCGCGCGCACGGCGGCCAGCGTGGCCCCGGCTTCGGCGATCATCACACCCTCACCCGTGTGGACCGCGCGCACCGCCGCCATCCGTTCCAACGACAAAAGCACCGGCAAGGGCCCCTGCCCCATCACCTGCCCGCCCACAAGGCCGGTGCCGCCGCCCCAGGGCACGATGCCCACCTGCGCCTCGGCGCAGGCGCGCACCACGGCCGCCACCTCCTCCACCGTCCCGGGCCGTGCCACGATGCCCGCCTGCCCCTGCCAGCGCCCGCGCGGCTCGGTCAGGTCGCGCGGTTCGGGCGCGCGCAAGGCGCCCTGCGGCAAATGCGCGGCAAGCGCCTTCACGAAATCGGGGGTGGCGGCATTCAGCATGCCCCTTCCTACCGCGCCGGGTTTTGCCTGCAAGTCCTCAGTCGATCCAGCCGGGCTGCAACACCATGATCGTGGGCCGCCCCGGCAGCCGGTCGAGCGACAGCTCGATATCGGCCTGTTCCAGCCGCACCACATCGAACTCGTCCGCCATCTCGGTCAGGAACCGTTCCAGCGAGGCGCCGGAAAACCAGTGCATCGGCACCACGATCGAGGATCGCAACCGCCGCACCACCGCCTCCATCGACGCAAGATCCAGCGTGTAGCCGCCATCGACGGGCACCATCACCACATCAAGCCGCCCGATGGCCGCAAACTGCGCCGCATCGGGGATGTGGTGCAGATGGCCCAGATGCCCGATGCACAGACCCGCCGCCTCGAAGATGAAGATCGAATTGCCATCCCTGCGGACCCCACCCTCACCCCATCCCCGCACATCAGTGGGCACGTTGCGCACCAGCATCTCGCCCAGATCAAGGTGATAGTCGGCCGGTTCCACAGCGTCGCCCCAGCCTTGCAGGACATGGGGAATGGCGGGATCAGGGGCGGCGGTCCAATGCGTGGAATGGGCGTTGTTCATGGTCACGACGTCGGGGGTGAAGGCGCGGGTGCCGGTAAAGCCCACGTAATCCGTCACCGCCACCAACCCGCCCGGCGTCTCGATCGCAAAACTGGCGTGGCTGAGGTAGCGCAGCCGCACCGTATCGGCCGCAAGCGGCGCGCCAAAGCTGGCGGGCATCACCCGCGCGATCCCTTCCGCCAGCGCGATGCAATGCGACGGGATGCGGTCTTGCGCCAGCGCGGGCGCGGCCATCAGGCAAAGGGCGGCAAGGGCGGATCGCAGCATCGGGGAACCTCCTGTCGTCATCCCGCAAAGCTAGCACAGGCGCGCGCAGAACCAGCGAAACCGGCGATCACGGATGCGTGTCTGCATCTCCTTTGTGCAAATATCCCGGGGGGAGATGAGGGGGGCAGCGCCCCCCTGACGCGGCCGCGGAGGCGGCCGCCAGCAAAAGGCCTGCGCGGCACGCGCGCGATTCCCGAAGCGCCCCTGGAAATGCCCCTAGCCGGCGCCGGTCCGCCCGCGCCGGTCGTTGCGCAGGTTTGCAAACAGCACGTGGTTGCGCCAGCGCCCCGCGATCTGCAGATAGCTTTGCGCCACGCCCTCGTATTTGAACCCCGTCGCCTCCAGCACCCCGCGCGAGGCCACGTTTTCGGGCAGGCAGGCGGCCTCGATCCGGCTCAGTTCCATTTCCTTGAAGGCATGATGGACGACCGACACGATGGCCTCGCGCATATAGCCCTGACGGGCATGGGCCGCGCCGATCCAGTAGCCCATCGTTCCGGCCTGCGCGGGGCCACGGCGGATATTGTCCAGCGTGATGGCGCCCAGAAGCGCACGGTCCGTTCGCCGGATCAGGATCAGCGGCAGCGCCGTGCCCGCCGCTTCGGCCCGCCCCGCCCAATAGACGCGGTTGGTGAAGGACCGGCGCGACAGGTGATCGTCGGACCAGACCGGTTCCCACGGCGCCAGAAACGCCTCGGATCCGGCGCGCAGGGCGGCCCAATCCCGGAAATCGGCGTGCTGGGGCAGGCGCAGCGTCATCCGCTCGGTCTCGATCCGGACCTTGCGGCGGAACGAGAACATCAGGCCGCCAACCCCGCCCGGATCG
>JBBSBE010000068.1:0-21216 GCA_038251625.1 Rhodobacterales bacterium | reverse complement strand
GTTCTTCCAATACCTTGCCCGTCGCACATTGCGGACCGAACCAAATGCGTCAATGGCCTTGCGGCGCTTGACATAAGGTTGCGCGGGGAAGACCTTTGGCGCAAGGAATGCAAACGGGAAGGAGTGTTCTTGTGCTTGTCTCGCAGATACTCAAGACGAAATCGGACGATGGTGTCGTGACCGTTCAACCGGGAACGTCGCTGTCGAAATGCGCCGAGGTGCTGTCGGCCCGCCGGATCGGGGCGGTGATCGTGTCGCCCGACGGCAAGAAGGTTGCCGGGATCCTGTCCGAGCGCGACGTCGTGCGCGAGCTTGGGCGCCGTGGCCCCGTCTGCCTGACCGACCGGGTCGAGGCTGTGATGACCGCCAAGACCGTCCACTGCCGCATGACCGACAGCGCCGATCAGGTGATGGAGGCGATGACAACGGGGCGCTTTCGCCACATGCCCGTGGTCGAAGGGGGGGAAATGGTGGGCCTGATTTCCATCGGTGACGTCGTCAAGGCGCGCCTTTCCGAGCTTGCGATGGAGAAGGACGCGCTGGAAGGCATGATCAAGGGCTTCTGACGCCCCCCTTGCAAAGCCCCGCGCAATCTTGTTGCGTGGGCGCGCATCACCGGCGGGAGGCACCATGCGGATCGGACTTTACCCGGGCACCTTCGACCCCGTGACCCTTGGCCATGTCGATATCATCGAGCGGGCGATGGTGCTGGTAGACCGTCTGGTGATCGGCGTGGCGATCAACCGCGACAAGGGACCGCTTTTTACGCTGGAAGAGCGAGTTGCGATGGTGGAACATGAGATTCGCCCCATAACCCAAAGAACAGGCGGGGAAATCGTGGTTCACCCGTTCGAGAACCTGCTGATCGACTGCGCCTCTGATGTGGGCGCGGGCGTCATCATCCGGGGGCTGCGGGCGGTGGCCGACTTCGAATACGAATTTCAGATGGTCGGCATGAACCGCGCGCTGAACCACGATATCGAGACGGTGTTCCTGATGGCCGACGCGCAGCGACAGGCCATCGCGTCAAAGCTCGTCAAGGAAATCGCGCGGCTGGGCGGGGACGTGTCGAAATTCGTGCCTGCCCCCGTGGCGGCCGCGCTGAAGGCGCGCTATCAGGCGCGCCCGTAAACGGCTTCGCGGGCGATCCGGTCGGCGTCGCCGGGGTAGATATCCAGGTCGAGCGCCACGTCGAGCGGCAGCCGCGCGATCTCGTCGCGGGTTTCCAGATAGCGGGCGTAGGTGCGTGCGTTGGCTTTCAGCCGGGTGATCAAGTTCATCATGGTCGTATCCTCTGTGTGGGCAGGTCTGCTCTGGCCCGCCTTCGTGCTCCCAATGTGATCTTTCTGCGCTGCAGCACAACTGGCAGCTCTGCCCAAGCGCCATGCAGCACGTGCATGGCTACGGGGCACGGCGCAACAACCGGCGCAGCATACCGGGCCGCGCCGCGGCATGACCCGTCAGCATCTCGGGATCCACGGTGGCGCCGCGCTTTGCCGCGCGTTCGGTGACCATCTCGCGTAGCGCCGTGTTGGCGCGCACAAGGTCCAGAAACTGGTCCTGATCCAGCGACAGAAGCGTGCAATGCGTGATTGCCGTCACCCGCGCGCGCCGCGTCCGCTTCAAAAGCACGCCAAGTTCGCCGAACAACTCGCCCGTCCCCATCCGCGTGACCTGCCCGGCCTGCAACATCTCGACCGCGCCGGATGCGATGAACCACACGCCCCGTGCGATCTGGCTGTGCTCCATCAGTACGTCGCCCGGGGCCGCGTATTGCGTGTGGAACTTGGCGGAAAGGCGCAAACGCTCGACTTCGGGCAGGCCTGCGAAAAGCGGAATGTCGCGCAGAAAATCCCGCTTTTGCAGCGAAAGATCCAGCTTCGGGCGCAAGGCCAGCGCCTGCCGCTGCGCCTCGACCTCGGCCTTCAGGGTCTTGTGCAATTCGGGGCCGATCAGGCCGTCTTCGGTCAGCTGGTCGTATTCCCGCATCTCTTGCTGCAGGCTTGTCCGGCGGATGAGGCGGCGTTCCAGCTTTTCGGCATAGCCGGGAAATTGAAGCCGCAACCCCTCCAGCACCTTTTCCACATCGTCGCTGCGCCGGTCCAGAAGATCGTGCAGCAGATCCGATACGCGGCGTCCGTGGATACGCAGGATGCGCAGGTCGATAAAGGCATGGAGGCCCCGCACGATCTGGCTTTGCGCCACCAGGTGTTCGAACTGGTCCGCCGTCAGCCGCTCGAAGGGCGCAGAAAGGCCCACCCGCGTGTGCAACCCCGCCGCCCAGCGGTAGGCCCGCCCGCTGCCGATGGCGCGCTTGGATTGCACGCGGTAGCCTGATCGCCCCTCCGACCGCGTGGCCTCGATCAGCCGGTCCGCCTCGGCCAGCATCCGTTCGGCCAGCCGCGCGGGCATCAGATCGTCGCGAAACGCCTCGAGCACCAGATCGCGCTCGTACCCCGCCAGCGCCACAAGGCCGAGGGTGATGCGGTCGCGGTCAAGGATATCCTTGGCCTCGTCCGCGCGCTCGACCGCGCGGGCAAGGCGCGCGCCAAAGCGTACCGCCTCTTCCCGCACGATGGCGGGTTGCAGGGCAAGGCTCTTGGTCGTGTCGGCCACCGTCTCGCGTACCGATTGCAGCGCGACGGCGACCACCTGATCCGACAGCGCGCGGTCAAGCGGCGACAGCCGATCAAGACCGAGCCAGGAGATGAGGGGCCGCAGCGTCGTGCCCTGCACCAGCAGCGTGAAAAGCGTGAACCCCACCGCCACGATACCCACCATCCGCTTCACCTCAAGCGGGACGCCGATGTTTTCCGTCACCGCCAGCGCCAACGCCAGCGTGACCGCGCCGCGCAGACCGCCCCAAAGGATCGCCACGCGGTAGGGTTGTTCCACCCGCCGTGACAGGCGCGCGAGCGTCAAAAGCGGCAGGATGCCGTAAAGGATCACCGCACGGGCGACAAGCGCCGTGAATGCCACCACGAGGATCAGCCCGATATCGGCAAGCCGCAGCGTGGCCGCAAGGCGCGGGATCAGAAGGGCGGCAAGGATGAAGATCAGCGACCCCGCGAGATAGGCCATCAGCCCCCAGGCCGCGCGCAACTGTGCCATGGCACCAGGGTTCACCCGGCCCGGCGCCATGAAGTTCACGATCATGCCCGCCGCAACCACGGCCACCACGCCCGAGGCGCCCAACACCTTGTCGGCCAGAAGGAAGGTCGCATAGGGCACCGCCAGCGACACCGACACCTGCCCCAGGGGCCAGGCATTCAGCCGCCCCATCAGCCACACGGCAATCCGCCCCAGGATCACGCCGACCGTCACGCCCATGATTACCAGCGGCGGAAAACGCAGCAGGGCGGCGGCCACATCGGGCTTGTCGGCGCGCAACACCACATCCGACAGGAACACGGCGAAAAGCGCGATGGCCGCGGCATCGTTCAGCAGGCTTTCCCCCTCCACGATACGCGCCAGCCGCTGCGGCGCGGGCGTCGCGCGGAAGATCGAGACGACGGCGGAAGGATCGGTGGTCGAGACGATGGCACCGATCAGAAGGCAGGCGATGACGGGCAGTGTGGTCACCTGCGACAAGGCAAAGCCGATCATCAGCGTGGCGACCAGGACCGCCACCACGGCAAGGCAAAGGACCACAACCCAGTCGTCCAGCATCCGGCGCAGGTTCAGCGTCAGCGCCACCTCGAAGATGAGCGTGGGCAGGAAGACGTACAAAAACACCTCGGACGAGATCGGAAGCTTCAGAATGGCCAGCGCCACGGGGTTCAGCGCGTCGGTCAGGGGGGTCAGCCAGAACCACGTGGCCCCGGTCCCAAGCGCGATCCCGATGGCCGCCAGAACAACGGTATCGGGCAGCCGCAAACGCTCGGCCACCGGGCCGGTCAGCCCGATCGCCAGAAAGAGCGCTGCCAACACGCCAAGGAGAACCGCGATATCCATTCGGGCAGCATAAGCTGTTGGCAGCCCAAGAAAAGCAACGGGCCGGTCAACTTTCGTGACCGGCCCGCAATAATACCGTCAAACGGGATTGCGATCAGATCAGCTTGCCCATCGCCACCGCCGTATCGGCCATGCGGTTGGAAAAGCCCCATTCGTTGTCATACCAGCTCAGGATGCGCACCATCGTGCCGTCCATCACCTTGGTCTGGTCCATGTGGAAGATCGAGGAATGGGGATCGTGGTTGAAATCGCTGCTGACATTGGGCTGCAGGGTATAGCCGAGGATGCCCTTCAGCGGGCCGTCGGCGGCGGTCTTGATCGCCGCGTTCACCTCGTCCACCGTGGTTTCACGGCCCGCTTCGAATACCAGATCCACGACCGAGACGTTGGGCGTGGGCACCCGGATCGCCACGCCGTCAAGCTTGCCCTTCAACTCCGGCAGCACCAGACCCACGGCCTTGGCGGCCCCGGTGGACGTGGGGATCATGCTCAGCGCCGCGGCGCGGGCGCGATACAGATCCTTGTGCATCGTGTCGAGCGTGGGCTGGTCGCCGGTATAGCTGTGGATCGTCGTCATGAAGCCGCGCGTGATGCCGATGGCGTTGTTCAGCACATAGGCGACGGGCGCCAGGCAGTTCGTGGTGCAGGACGCGTTTGAGACGATCAGATCGTCCTTGGTCAACGTCTTGTCGTTGACGCCGAACACGATGGTCTTGTCCGCCCCGTTCGACGGCGCGGAGACCAGCACGCGGCTCGCACCATTTTCCAGATGCACCTTCGCCTTGTCCTTGTCGGTGAAGATGCCGGTGCATTCCAGCACGATGTCCACATGTTTCCACGGCAGCTCGGCCGGGTTCTTGATCGCCGTCACCTGCATGGGACCACGGCCCACGTCGATCCAGTCGGGTCCGGTGGTCACCGTGCCGGGAAAACGGCCATGGACCGAATCGAAGCGCACAAGGTGCGCGTTCGTCTCGACTGGCCCGAGGTCGTTGATCGCCACGACCTCGATATCAGTGCGCCCCGATTCCACGATGGCCCGCAGGATGTTGCGCCCGATGCGGCCGAAGCCGTTGATCGCCACTTTCACGGTCATGTCCGTCTCCCTCTGATCGCGACTCACGCGCCGCAGATGTTAGCGCCAACAGCCCCATCGCGGCGCTGAATTCAACCTTAGCCTGCTACCTCATCGCCAGAACGACAAGTATTCGACCATGTCGAAAAACTTGCGCACGACGAAAAGCCCTGCCGCCCCGCCATTCAGAACTGCATCGGCCAAGACGGCCGCCACGATCAGGCCGGCAAGGATGAGCGACAGGCGGGTGGACATGCGGGCAATCCCGGGCGTGGGCAGGCATCGTCTCTATAGGGCACGTCCGCGCGCGGCGAAAGGCTAGGCGGGGCAGGGCGACTGGGATAGGTTCGCCGCAAGCGGATATGGGATTGAACGATGAGCGGTCTTCTGGCGCTTCTCGACGATGTGGCGGCCATCGCAAAGGTGGCGGCGGCTTCCGTCGACGATATTGCCGGGGCTGCCGCCAAGGCCGGCGCCAAGGCGGCGGGTGTGGTGATCGACGATACCGCCGTCACCCCCGCCTATGTGCACGGGTTCGAGGCCAAGCGCGAATTGCCGATCATATGGCGCATCGCCAAGGGATCCTTGCGCAACAAGCTTTTGATCCTGATGCCCGCGCTTCTGGCCCTGTCGGCGTTTCTGCCGCAGGCGATCACGCCGCTTCTGATGGTCGGCGGCGCGTATCTTTGCTTTGAAGGGGCCGAAAAGCTGGTCCACATGTTCGCGCCGCATGCCGATCACACGGTCGAGGCCGATTTCGATACGGGCGACCCCCGGCATCTGGAAGAGGAAAAGGTGGCAGGTGCGATCAAGACCGATTTCATCCTGTCGGCAGAGATCATGACCATCGCGCTGGCCAGCCTGCCGGAACAGTCCTTCGCGCTTCAGGTGGCCTCACTCGCACTGGTGGGTGTGGCAATCACGGCGGGCGTCTATGGCGCCGTGGCGCTGATCGTGAAGATGGATGACATAGGCCTGTTCCTTGCTGCCAATGCCCGCACGCTTGTGGGGCGGGGACTGGGGCGCGGGCTGGTGCGGGGGATGCCGCCGCTGCTTTCCATCCTGTCAACGGTGGGGACGGCGGCAATGCTGTGGGTCGGCGGCAACATCCTGATCCACGGGCTAGAGGTGCTGCACATCTGGCCCACGCCCTACGATGTGATCCATCACTGGGCCGACATTGCGGCCCATGCGGCGCCTGTGGCGCAGGGCTTTGTCGCATGGTTCGTGACGGCGGTCTGCGATGGGATCCTGGGGCTGGCACTCGGGCTTTTGCTGATCCCCGTCGCTACGCGGGTGATCGTGCCTCTCTGGACCACCATCACCCGCAAATCAAACGCGCTCTAGTTGCCGATCAGAGCAGCGCCTTGGCCTTGGCCGCCACCGCCTCTGCCGTGATCCCGAACTCTGCGTAAAGCCGCTCTGCCGGGGCCGAGGCGCCGAACCCGTGCATCCCCACAAAGCCCGATTTCCCGCGCTTGCCGCCTTCACCGTAAAGCCAGCGATCCCAGCCAAAGCGGATGCCCGCCTCCACCGCCACCCGCACCGGCCCGGGGGGCAGCACGCGGCGGCGATAGGCGTCGGGCTGATCCTCGAAAAGCTCCCAGCAGGGGAAGCTGACGACCCGCGTGCCGATCCCTTCGGCCTGCAGCAGATCGCGCGCCTTCATCGCAATCTCCACCTCGGACCCGGTGGCCATCAGGATTGCCTGCCGCTTGCCCGTCGCTTCCGCCAGCACGTAGGCCCCCTGCGCCGTCAGGTTCCGCGCATTGGCCACCTGCCGCATCGGGGCAAGATTCTGGCGGCTCAGCGCCATCACCGTGGGGCGCTTCTTTTCATTCAGTGCAATCTCCCACGCCTCGGCCACCTCGACCAGATCGGCAGGCCGGATCACCAGCGTGCCGGGGGTCGCGCGGCTGATCGCCAGATGCTCGACCGGCTGGTGTGTCGGGCCATCCTCGCCAAGGCCAATCGAATCATGCGTCATCACATAGACGACCGGCACCCCCATCAGCGCCGACAGGCGCATCGCGGGGCGGGCATAATCGGTGAAGCACATGAACGTGCCGCCATAGGGCCGGATGCCGCCATGCAACGCCATGCCGTTCATCGCGGCGGCCATCCCATGCTCGCGGATGCCGTAGTGGATGTAGCGGCCCTTGCGATCCTCGGGCGAAAAGACGCCCAGATCGGGGGTGCGCGTGTTGTTCGATCCGGTCAGGTCGGCCGATCCCGCCATCGTTTCCTGCATCACCGGGTTCACCGCCTTCAGCACCACCTCGGATGCCGCCCGCGTGGCCATCGCCTTCGGGGCCGCAACGGCAGCTTTCTTGACGCCCCGGATCGCCGCACCCAGCTTTTTCGGCGGGTCGCCCGCGAAGATGCGCGCGAATTCGGCCTGCCGTGCGGGGGAAAGTGCGGTCATCCGCGCCTCCCACGCCGCGTGCTCGCCTTTGCCACGGGCCCCGGCGGCGGCCCAGCCTTCGGCCACATCCGCGGGGATGGTGAAGGCCGGCGCCTCCCAGCCATAGGCGGCCTTGGTATCGGCAATCAGCTTGGCATCCGTCAACGCGCCATGGCCTTTGGACGTGTCCTGCGCCGAAGACCCCAGCGCGATATGCGTCTTGCAGGCCACGAACGCCGGGCGGGATGAGGTTTTGGCGGCGGTCAGCGCGCGGTCGATATCCTCGGGGTCGTGCCCGTCGCAGGAAAACACGTCCCAGCCCGAGGCCGCAAACCGCGCCTTCTGATCGGTGATGTCGGCGATCGAGACCTTGCCATCGATGGTGATCCCGTTGTCGTCCCACAGAACGATCAGACGGCTCAGCGCCTGCCGACCGGCCAGCGCCAGCGCCTCATGGCTCACCCCCTCCATCAGGCAGCCGTCGCCCGCGATGACCCAGGTGTGGTGATTGATCACCTTGGCGCCGAACCGCGCGCGCAGCGCCTCTTCCGCGATGGCAAAGCCAACCGAATTGGCCAGACCCTGTCCAAGCGGCCCAGTCGTCGTCTCGATCCCGGCCGCATGCCCGTATTCGGGATGCCCCGCCGTGATTGCGCCCCACTGCCGGAACGCGCGGATCTGGTCCATCGTCATGTCGGCGTAGCCGGTCAGGTGCAGAAGGCTGTAAAGCAGCATCGACCCATGCCCCGCCGACAGGATGAACCGGTCGCGGTCGGGCCAGTGCGGTGCAGTCGGATCAAACCGCAGATGCTTTGACCACAGCACCGTCGCCACATCCGCCATTCCCATAGGCATGCCGGAATGGCCCGAATTGGCTGCGGCAACCGCATCGAGCGTCAGCGCGCGGATCGCGGCGGCCATGCGCCAGTGCTGCGGGTGCCGCGCGCGGAGGGTGGCGATATCCATGGGGCGGGCTCCTTCAGGGTCCGGGGCAGCGTTCGGGGGGTGATACCAGCCCCACGCCCAAGTTCAAGCGCCTGCCCGCCGCTGATCGCCGCCGCAGGGGCCTTTTCCTGCTTGCCCTGACCGGGCCGGGGTGGCAGCGTACCCCAAAGGGGCAGCGCGCGCGCAACAAGACGCGCGGGATCGCCCAAAGGTTGACGGGGAAGGGGCTTTTCCGATGCAGGATGCGAACGGCATCGCCGAACTGGAACGCCGTATTGCGGCGGCGCTCGACCGGATCGGGCTGGGGCTGGACCGGATGGCCCGCCCTGCGCCCGCGTCGGCCAAACCCGCCCCGGCGGCCACAGTGGCCGGCGATGAGGCGGCCGAGATTGCGCGCCTGACCGAGGCGCTGGATGTGGAAAAGTCCGCCAATGCCCAACTGGCCGAGCGGCTGAAAACCGTGAAGGACCGCGACGCCCAGACCCGCTCGGGGCTTGAGGCCAAGGTCGAGCGGATGACCCACCAGCTTGACGTGCAGGGCCTCGAGCTGCAGCGCATGCGCAAGGTCACGGTGCAACTGCGCGAAACCTTGCGCGTCATGTCAGAAGCGGCGCAGACCGCGACGCCCGAGCCGCATCTCATCAACAAGGCGATGCTGGCCGAGCTTGAGGCGCTGCGCGCCCAACGCCAGTCGGAAGTGGCCGAGATGGACGAGATTCTTGCCGAACTCGGCCCCCTGATCGAGGAGAGCACCGAGAATGCCTGAGATCGAGGTTACCATCGGCGGGCGCACCTTCCGCGTCGCCTGTCAGGACGGGGAAGAACATTTCCTGCGCGCTGCCGCCCAGATGCTGGACACAGAGGCGCAGCCGCTGGTCACCCAGATGGGACGGCTGCCCGAAGGTCGCATGCTGCTGATGGCGGGGCTGATGCTGGCCGACCGCACGGCGGCGGTGGAAGACGAATTGCGCGGGCTGAAAGCGCGGATCGCCGAAATCGAGGCAAAGCCCGCGCCCGCGCCCGAACGCGTCGAGGTGCCAGTGATCCCCGGCGCGGTGACCGAAGCGCTGGCCGAGATCGCGGCGCGCGCGGAAGCCATGGCAGCACAGGTGGAAGAGCGGGCGATCTGAGGACCGAGGGGCCGCGGGTAGGGTGGGTGCACCCACGCTACGCTCGGGTTTGCCCCGCCGCTGAGCGTCGGGCCTCAGCCGTTCGCTTCGCGGATCTTCTCGGCAGCGGCCTTGTCGTAGGTCACGCCCTTGGCCTCGAACAACTGGTCCAGCTCGCCCGACAGCGTCATCTCTGTCACGATATCGCAGCCGCCCACGAATTCGCCCTTGACATAAAGCTGGGGGATGGTCGGCCAGTCGCTGAAATCCTTGATGCCTTGCCGGATACCGGCATCTGCCAGCACGTTCACATCGGCGAAGTTCACGCCCATGTAGTTCAGCACCCCCGCCACACGCGATGAAAACCCGCATTGCGGCATCATCTTGGTGCCCTTCATGAAGAGCACCACATCGTTTGCCGTGATCGTCTCGCGGATCGCATCCGCCGCCGTGGTCGTGTCGCTCATTCTCAGCCCCTTTTGCCTTTGCCGCGCCCGGCGGTGACCCGGATCGGGATCATCCGGCCGGGGCCGTCATCATCATCGTTATCATCGCGGCGCGGTTCCAGCATCATCAGAACCGCCAGAACCACGATCGACAGAAGCGCAATTTCAGCCATCATTCCGGCACCTTCGTGGTCAACGCCAACGCATGCAACTCACCCTGCGCGCCATCCATCTTGCCCTTCAGGCTGGCATAGACCGCGCGCTGCTGCTGTACCCGGTTCAGCCCCCGGAAACTTTCGTCGATCACCTCTGCCGCCCAGTGGTTACCATCCCCCGCAAGGTCGGTGATCGTGATGCGGGCCTTGGGAAAGGTCGCGCGGATCAGGCTTTCGATGTCGCGGGCTTCCATGGCCAAGGTGGCGGGCTCCTTCTTGCTCTCCTCAAATCTAGGATGGACAGGCCGGGCCTGCAAGCGGGAGCGTTGCACAATCATGGGGGTGGCATCTGCCACTCGCGCCGCAGAAGCGACATCATCACGCAATCCACATGCGCCCCGTCGGGCCGCAACCAGCATTCGCGCAAGATGCCCTCACGCACGAAACCCGCAGCGGCGTAAAGCGCCTGCGCGGGCGCATTGTCCAGTGTCACATCAAGCCCGATGCGATGCGCGCCGCGTGCCTGAAAGAGGTGCGACAGCAGCGCGGCAAGAAACGCACGCCCATGGCCGCGCCCCGGCTCCGCCACTGCAAAGGCACGGACCCAGAACACACCCCCCGGCACGTCCCAGACCGCAAGGGCAGCAAAGCCAACCGCCCGCCCACCCGGCGCCCAGACATGCAGTTGCCCGTCACCTGCAAGGGTTGCCGCCTCGCCCGGCTCGGGCGGCTGAAACAGCATCGCATGGGCGGGGGCCGCCCAAAGTGCCTGTGCCACGGCCACATCCGCACTTTCCGCCGCCCGCAGCATTCAAAGTCCAAGCGCGCGGGTAAAGGCGTTCTCCCACAGATCAGTCAGCGCGGCCATCGGCCGCCGGTCGCCGTCGATCACAAGGTCAGATCCGCCGAAGGCAACGGTCCGGAACAAGGGCAGACTCGCTGCCTTTGCCGCCGCCTCGAACGCCGGCACATCCTCGGGCCGGACGGCCATGAGGTAACGGCCCTGATCTTCGCCAAACAGCTTTTGCAGCGATGCGCCCCCGATCTCTGCCCCCACGCCCCCGTGCGCGGCCATCTCGAAGGCCGCCAACGCAAGGCCGCCATCCGAAAGATCGGCACAGGCCACGATCCGCGCCGCATGGGCCAGCACGAACGCGCCATGCGCCTTTTCCACCGCCAGATCGACCAGCGGCGCGTCGCCCGCCTCGATCCCCATCACCTCGGCCAGAAGGGCCGACTGGCCCAGATGGCCCAGCGTCTCGCCCAGAACCAGACCCAGCATGCCGTCGGTCACCGTGCCCGCAATCATGGGCGCACCTGCGGGGATGATCCCCACCCCGCCGATGGTGGGCGTGGGCAGGATCGGCTGGCCGTCGGTTTCGTTGTAAAGGCTGACATTGCCGGAAACGATGGGGAAATCCAGCGCCCGGCAGGCCGTGTCGATGCCTTTGATCGCGCCCACCAACTGGCCCATGATCTCGGGCTTTTCGGGGTTCCCGAAGTTCAGGTTGTCCGTCGCGGCCAAGGGCGTGGCACCCACCGCGATCAGGTTGCGCCACGCTTCCACCACCGCCTGCATCCCGCCCGCTTGCGGGTTCGCGCGCACGTAGCGGGGCGTCACGTCCGAGGTGAAGGCCAGCCGCTTGCCCGTGGCATGTACCCGCACCACACCCGCGCCGACCCCCGGTGTCACCACCGTATCGGCCATCACCTGGCTGTCATACTGCTCCCACACCCAGGATTTGCGACCGTAGGAGGGTGAGGAAACCAGCGCCTCCAACGCCTCCAGCGGCGTGACCTGTGGCAGGGCGGGCAGATGCGCGCGGGTCGTCGTGGGCACCCAAGGCCGATCATATTCCGGCGCGCTGGAAGACAGTTTCGACAGGGGTAGATCAGCCTTCACATCGCCATTGTGCAGGATCAGGAAACGATCCTCGGGGATTGTCTCGCCAATCACGGCGAAATCCAGATCCCACTTGGCAAAGATCGCGCGCGCCTCGGCCTCTTTTTCGGGGCGCAGCACCATCAGCATCCGTTCCTGGCTTTCGCTCAGCATCATCTCGTAGGCGCTC
The DNA here is from genome assembly GCA_038251625.1 of Rhodobacterales bacterium. Taxonomy (GTDB): domain Bacteria; phylum Pseudomonadota; class Alphaproteobacteria; order Rhodobacterales; family Rhodobacteraceae; genus JBBQXK01. The sequence goes on along the minus strand of JBBSBE010000068.1, from coordinate 9,056 downwards.
ATCGCCGTCTCGCGCACGGGCACAAGGTCAAGGTCCAGCCGGATGCCCAGCCCGCCCTTGTCGCCCATCTCCACCGCCGAACAGGTCAGCCCCGCCGCACCCATGTCCTGGATCGAGATTACGGCGCCCGACGCCATCAACTCCAGACATGCTTCCAGCAGCCGCTTTTCGGTGAAGGGGTCGCCCACCTGAACCGTGGGCCGCTTTTCCTCGATCGTGTCATCGAACTCGGCAGATGCCATCGTGGCCCCGCCCACGCCGTCACGGCCGGTCTTGGCGCCCAGATACACCACCGGCATCCCCACGCCGCTGGCCGCCGAATAGAAGATGGCATCCGCATCCGCCAGGCCTGCGGCAAACGCATTCACCAGACAGTTGCCGTTGTAGCTGGGATGAAACCGCACCTCACCGCCGACGGTGGGCACGCCGAAGGCGTTGCCATAGCCGCCCACGCCCGCCACCACGCCCTTGACCAGATGCGCGGTCTTGGGGTGCTCGGGCGCCCCGAAGCTCAGCGAATTCATCGCCGCAATCGGCCGTGCGCCCATCGTGAACACGTCGCGCAGGATGCCGCCCACACCGGTAGCCGCGCCCTGATAGGGCTCGATATAGCTGGGATGGTTGTGGCTTTCCATCTTGAAGACCACGGCCTGCCCGTCGCCGATATCCACCACGCCCGCATTCTCGCCCGGCCCGCAGATCACCTGTGGCCCCGTCGTGTGCAGCGTGCGCAGCCAGCGCTTTGACGATTTGTAGGAACAATGCTCGTTCCACATGGCCGAAAAGATGCCAAGCTCGGTGAAAGACGGCACCCGCCCGATGATGCCCAGAAGCCGCTCGTATTCGTCGGGCTTCAACCCATGCGCAGCCACAAGGTCTGGCGTGATGTCGGGTTCGGTCATGGCGCGCATTCCCCTTCACTGCGGACGCTCGCGTGATAGGGCGTTTGCGCGCGGGCGGAAAGGGGGGCGCCTGTCGGCGGACAGCGAAAAGCCCCGCCCGAAACCGGGCGAGGCTTGCAATTTCCGAATTTTGCCGCAGGCCGCGTCAGCCGCCGGTGCCGGCCGACATCGAACCCTGGGCGGGGATCATCGACACGAACTCCGCGCGCGTCATGTCCACCGACAGCGCGCCAGAGGCCGCACCGTCCTTGGGCACCTTGACCACGACCGTACGACCGGCCTTCATCAGATCGCCATCCACTTCAACCAGCGCGCGGACCTCGCCATTGCCCGCCATCGAGGCTTCGGTGATCGTGCCAAGCTTGGCGCCATCCGAACTGATCAGCGACAGACCGGCAAGCGACGGATAGTCGGTCCCGCCAAGTTCGCCGGGCTTCGGATCGGTCGGCACGTTCCCCGCCTGGTTCGTGCCCTCACCGATCGAACGGGTGGTGGAATCGGTGTCACCCGTACCGCCGGGGATGACCCCTGCTGGCGTGTTGCCCGATGTCGCGCCGTCGGCTGTGACAGGCACGTTGCCTGCCTTGTTGGTCCCGGTTCCGATGCCGGTCTGTGCCGCCACGGGGGCGGCGAGCGCGAGGATCGTTGCTGCAGTGATCGACAGTTTGTTCAACGTCTTCATGGGGTATCCTTTCCTTAGCAACACCTCTCTGGTGCATGCCGAACAAACGGATGGGCGGTGCAGGGGGTTCCTTGCGCAGATGCCAAAGCCGGGGAAAGTGCGGTGTTTCCGGCCGCATTGCGGGGCCCCGTGCCACCAGTCACCGCATCCTGCTGCGGCGTCGGACCCCTTTCTATGTTGGCGATGCGGCAGGTCGACAGCACTGCTTTGCATGGCCCGGGATGAACGCCATAACTTCGCTGTGATCGCGCCGCATCGGGGGCCAACGCACCCGCCAGCGCGCCATCGTGGACGCCGGAATCGAATACTCCCGCGCGGGCGGCGACGGCGCCGAAGGGCAGGGAACGGCAAAAGGGCGGGGCAGACACGCCCCTCGCGTTCGCTCTTCGGTGCCGGGGGCAATCTGGATCCCGCGCAAGGCGCGCAGGGGGGCTACAGGCGGGTGCAAAGCAAACGGCCCGACAGATCGCTCTGCCGGGCCGCTCATCACGATGTCGGGGTCGGTCGCGTCAGCCTTCGGCGCGCGCCTTGAATTCAGATTCGGTCCAGCCAAGGTTCAGCTTGCCATCCGCTTTCGTGGTCTTGTCCACGGTCAGCTCAACCTCGGTATTGGGGCCATAGGTGCCATCGTCCAGATCGATGGTCAGCATGTAGTTGCCGGTCTGATCCACTTCCACCTTGTCGATCATGCCCACGAATTTGCCATCGCGGCTCATCACCTGATCGCCCATGAAGGCGCTGGCATAGACCATGGCGTCGGTATAGGCGGCCGAACCTTTGGTAACACTGCCGGTCGAGCCTGCGACGCCCGCCGTCGTGTTGCCGGCGCCGATGTTGGAGCCCGATCCTGCGGGACGCGACGAACTCATGCCGGTTTCGGGCGAAAGGTCGGCTGCAGCGACGGGCAGGGCTGCCGTCAGCGCGATGGCCGAGGTTGCCAGAAATGTGCGAATGCTAAGCATTACGTTTCCTTTACTTTTTTGCATTACGTTTCCTTTACTTTTTTCCAGGGGTCACTTGTCACGCAGGGCAAACGCGGCCCGGCCGAGATCGTTCCCATTTGATTTGTCGCCGGGGTTGCGCAGAATTTCCGTGGGCGCTGTCGAAAACGCACCACCGCCAGCGTCCTTGGGGGTAGAGAACGGGATAGTCCCGCCTCCACGCGCCACAGGAGACACGGCATGCAATACATGGCTCTGATCTATTCCGATCCCGCCCTCGGGCCGCGCCACGGCACGCCCGAATTCGCGACGATGATGCAAGGCTACACTGCCTTTACCACCATGCTGCGCGAGGCGGGCGCCTTCGTGTCGGGTGATGCGTTGCAGGGCGTCGATACCGCCACCTCGGTCAGTGTGACGGGGGGCAAGGTCGAAACCATGGACGGCCCCTTTGCCGAGACGAAAGAGCATCTGGGCGGGTACTACATCTTCCAAGCGCCCGACCTTGATACCGCAATCCGCTATGCCGCGATGATTCCCACGGCAAGCTACGGCACGGTCGAACTGCGCCCCCTAGTCGTGTGGTGAATGGAGGCCCTTACCCGCATCGCACGCGAAGATCGGGGGCGGCTTCTGGCCGCCCTGATCGCCCGCACCGGTGACTTTGCCGCCGCCGAGGATGCCTTGCAGGAGGCTTTTGTTGCCGCCCATCTGCACTGGCCGCGCAGCGGCATTCCCGACCGCCCCGAGGGCTGGCTGTTGCGCACGGCCCTGCGCCGCGCCATCGACCGACACCGCAAGGGCGCGCGCGACGGGCAGGGGGCAGCCACGCTGACGCTTCTGGCCGAAGAGAGGGCACCCGACCCGATGGACATCCCCGATGACCGCCTGCGCCTCATCTTTACCTGCTGCCACCCCGCGCTTGACCTGAAAAGCCGCGTGGCGCTGACACTGCGCACGATTGGTGGCCTTACCACGCCCGAAATCGCCCGGGCCTTTCTTGACCGCGACACCACGATGGGCCAGCGCCTCAGCCGTGCCAAGGCCAAGATCGGCGCGGCGGGTATCCCCTTCGTCGTGCCCGGACCGGAAGACTGGGCCGCGCGGCTGGAGGCCGTGTTGGCCGTTATCTACCTGATCTTCAATGCAGGCTATTCCGGGTCCCCGGGGCGGGATCTGTGCGAAGAAGCGGTCTTTCTGGCCCGCCTGATCGACCATCTGCGCCCCGGCGAGGCTGAAACCGAAGGCTGCCTTGCGCTGATGCTGCTCACCCACGGGCGCCGCGCCGCGCGGATCGGGCCGGACGGGGCGACCGTACCGCCCGCCCACCAGTCCAGAACGCTCTGGGACGCGGGGATGATCGCGGAGGGGCTCGCCACCCTCGACCGCGCCATCGCACGCCACACGCCCGGCCCCTTCCAGATCAAGGCGGCCATCGCATCGCTGCACAGCGCGCCCCCGCCCACCGATTGGCTGCAGATCGCGCTTCTCTACGACAGCCTGCTGCGGATGGAGCCCACGCCCGTTATCCGCCTCAACCGCGCCGTGGCCATCGCAGAGGCGGGCGAACCTGCTGCCGCGTGGCGCTTGCTTGAACCTCTGTTGCAAGACCTGGCCGGGTATCAACCCTACCATGCGGCCACCGCCGACGTTCTGGCGCGATTGGGCAGGATAGCCGAATCTCGGGCCGCCTATGCACGCGCGATTTCAGGTGTCGCGTCTTCCGCTGACGCCCTGTTTCTGACCCACCGATGCGCCAATCTGCCTGAATGAAAGGCAATTGCCCTTCAGACCAAAAAAAGGCCGAGCAAAAGCTCGGCCAAAGTCCAACAGGGAGGTATGAACGCGATGGAAAATCCACCGCTTCCATGATCCCGAATTAGGTGGCTTTGACCATCCGATCAAGGGTGCTACCTGCGCGCAGCGCACATGCCGGACATGCATTGCGTGCATGACGCTGCGTCACATCTGCTGCCGCTTGCGGTAAGTAAAGATTTCCTCGGTCACGAAATCGCGGAACGCAGCCACCCGCTTGGAATGCCGCAGCTCCTCGGGGTAGGCCAGAAACACCGGCACCTCGGCTGACTGCACATCCGGCAAGACCCTTACAAGACTGGGAAAATCCTCTGTCAGGTAATCCGGCAGCACGCCGATGCCCAGATGGCTCAGAACCCCCTGCAACACGCCAAAGTAGTTGTTGACCGTCAGCATCGACGGGATGTCATAGGTCATCAGTTGCTGCACCAGCAGCGCCCCTGCCGCGACCTGCGGCGTGCCCGCATGCTGGCAGATCAGCCGGTGTTGGCCGAAATCCGCCATCGTGGCGGGCATCCCCGATTGCGCGATGTATTCAGGCGTCGCGTAAAGCTGCATGCGGATGTTCATCAACCGCCGCCGGATCAGGTCGGCCTGGCTTGGCTCTTTCATCCGGATCGCCACATCGGCCTCGCGCATCGGCAGATCGAGCACGCGCTCTTCCAGCATCAGGTCGATCTTGAGGCTGGGGAACTTCTTGTAAAGTGCTGGCAGCCGGGGGGCCAGCCACAGCGTGCCAAACCCCGTGGTCGTGGTCACACGCAGCTCGCCAAACACCTCATCCTCGCTGTCGCGGATACGGGCAGCGGCGGCGTCGAGGCGTTTGACCATCGCTTGCGTCGCATCAAACAGCAATTCGCCCTGCTCGGTCAGAATCAACCCCCGCGCGTGGCGGTGAAAAAGCGTGACATTCAGCGTCTCTTCCAGCGCCCGGATCTGGCGGCTGACCGCCGACTGGCTCAGATGCAGCGTGTCGCCGGCATGCGTCAGGCTGCCCGCCGCCGCCACCGCGTGGAAAATCCGCAGCTTGTCCCAGTCCATCATACAACTCTCATCACGCAATCGGGTGCGCGCTTTCCGCGCTTTCGCTATCTAGCCATGCTAACCTTAAAATGACAGAGCGATGGAAAAAACGCTTTGTAGGTCAGCAAACGTGACCTACCATGCCGTAAATCCGCGCAGGTTCCGGGGGGAGATGCACGTTGAGCAAGCAAGAGATTACACTCGCCGACCGCTTCGATCTTGCCAAATCGCCGGTCTTGCTGAACGGCACGCAGGCGCTTGTGCGCCTGATGCTGATGCAGAAGGCGCGTGACAGGGCGGCGGGCTGGAACACGGCGGGCTACGTGACGGGCTATCGCGGCTCGCCCCTTGGGGCTGTCGACATGCAGATGGCACGCGCTGGCACGTTGTTGTCGGCCAATGACATCACCTTTCAGCCCGGCCTCAACGAGGATCTTGCCGCGACGGCGGTCTGGGGCAGCCAGCAGGCGGAACTGCGCGGGGAAGGGCGCTTTGATGGCGTGTTCGCGCTTTGGTACGGCAAGGGCCCGGGGGTGGACCGCTCGGGCGACGTGATGCGGCACGGCAATATGGCGGGCACCTCGCCGCGCGGCGGTGTGCTGATGGCCATGGGTGACGATCACACTGGCGAATCCTCCACCACCTGTCACCAGTCCGACTGGGCGATGGTGGATGCCTACATGCCCATCGTCAGCCCTGCGGGGGTGCAGGAAATTCTGGATTACGGCCTCTATGGCTGGGCGCTCAGTCGCTATTCCGGGCTCTGGGTGGGCCTGAAGACGATGAAAGACACGGTCGAGGCCACTGCAGTTGTGGATGGCCGCCCCGACCGGATGGCCTTTTCCCTGCCCGCCTATGCCCTGCCCGAGGACGGGCTGAACATCCGCCTGCGCGATCACTGGATCACGCAAGAGGCCCGCGTTGTCGATCACAAGCGCGTCGCGGCCGAGGCGTTCAGCCGCGCGAACGGCATGGACAAGCGCATCTGGGGCAAACCTGGCGCAAAGATCGGCCTTGTGGCGGCGGGCAAGAACTGGCTCGATCTGGTGCATGCGCTGGCGCTCCTCGGCATCGATGCGCCCGAGGCCGAGCGTCTGGGGATCAGCACCTACAAGGTGGGTCAGACCTTCCCGCTGGATATGGACGGCTTCCACGACTGGGCCGAAGGGCTCGACCTCATCATCGTGGTCGAGGAAAAGCGCAAGCTGATCGAGGTGCAGATCAAGGAGGCGATCTTTGCCGATCTGCGCGGCCGCAGGGTCTATGGCGGACGGAAAGGCGGCCCGCATGCAGAAGAGTTGTTTCCGGTCCGCATGGCGCTTGACCCGATCATGGTCGCGGAACGGCTGGGCAGCATCCTGATCGAGGAAGGGCGCGGCACAGATGCTGTTAAGGCCGCCCTGCAGCGCCTTGATGAGGCAAGAAAATCGGACAATGCAAAGGATCTTGCCGCGCGGCTTCCCTATTTCTGTGCGGGCTGCCCCCACAATACATCGACCAAGGTGCCCGCAGGCAGCCGCGCCTATGCCGGGATCGGCTGCCACTTCATGGCGCAGTGGATGGACCGCGAAACCATCGGCTTTACCCAGATGGGGGGCGAAGGCGCCAACTGGGTGGGCGAGGCGCCGTTCTCAACCCGGGATCACGTGTTCCAGAACCTCGGCGACGGCACGTACAATCATTCGGGCATCCTCGCCATCCGCCATGCGCTGCAGGCAGGCACGACCATTACCTACAAGATTTTGTTCAACGATGCCGTGGCGATGACCGGCGGGCAGGGCAACGAAGGCGGGTTGACCGCCTATCAGATCACCCGCGAATTGCTGGCGATGGGGGTGAAGTCGGTGGCTGCCGTCTACGACCCCAAGGAAAACGTCTTTCCAAATCTTTTCCCCGCGGAAGTGATGAAGCACACCCGCGAAGAGATGCCGACGGTTCAGGAAAGTTTCAGTCAGATCAAGGGCGTGTCGGCCATCGTTTACGTTCAGACCTGCGCCGCCGAAAAGCGCCGTCGCCGCAAGCGCGGCACCTTCCCCGACCCCGACAAGCGCGTGTTCATCAACACAGACGTCTGCGAAGGCTGCGGCGATTGCGGGGTGCAGTCGAACTGCGTGGCCATCGTGCCGGTCGAGACGGAACTGGGCCGCAAGCGCGCCATCGACCAATCCTCGTGCAACAAGGATTTCTCTTGCGTGCAGGGCTTCTGCCCGTCCTTCGTCACGCTGGAAGGGGCCACCCCCCGGAAATCGGCAACCGCGTCGGTTGAGGTGGGTGACCTGCCCGCACCCACGCTGCCCGCGATCAACGGCACGCACAACGTGGTCATCACCGGCGTTGGCGGTACGGGCGTGGTGACGGTTGGTGCGATCCTTGCCATGGCCGCACATCTTGATGGCAAGGGCGCGGGGATGATGGAAATGGCGGGCCTCGCGCAGAAGGGTGGTGCGGTGCACATCCACTGCCGCCTTGCCAACCGGCCCGAGGATATCTCGGCCATCCGTGTGGCGGTGGGCGAGGCGGACGCGGTGATCGGCGGCGATCTGGTGGTGACCGCCGGTGCCAAGACGCTGGGCCTGATGACCACAGGGCGCACCGGCGCCGTGGTCAACGCGCATGAGATTGTCACCGGCGAATTCACCCGCAACACCGAATTCCGTATTCCGTCCGACCGGTTGCGCCTGTCTCTTGAAGCAAGACTTCAAGACAGGGTCAGCTTCTTCGATGCGTCCGATCTTGCCCGCGTCACCTTGGGCGATTCGATCTATTCCAACATGATCGTCTTCGGCGCCGCCTGGCAGCAGGGGCTGATTCCGATCCGTCTCGATGCGATCCTGCAGGCGATCGCGCTGAACGGCGCCGGGGTCAAGGCGAACACGCAGGCCTTCGCTCTTGGCCGCTGGGCGACACTCAACCCACAAAAGGCGGCTGCGATCCTGGCCCCCGCCGACCCGCCAAAGGTCGATCCCATCGCCTTCCGCGCCGATCACTTGCGCGCCTATGAGGGCGAGGCACTGGCCCGGCGCTTCCTCGCGCTGGTCGAACGCACGCCCGAACCGCTGCGCGACAGTGTGGCAAAGGGCTATCACAAGCTTCTGGCGATCAAGGACGAATACGAAGTGGCCCGCCTTCACCTCGCCACCCTCGACAAGGCACGCGCCGAGTTTGACGGCCAATTGCGCCCCACCTTCCACCTCGCCCCCCCGCTTCTGCCGGGTCGCGATGCGCAGGGCCGGCCCAAAAAACGCGCCTTCGGCCCGTGGATGGTGCCCGTCTTCCGTCTCCTTGCCCGCCTGCGCCCCCTGCGTGGAACATGGGCCGATCCCTTCGCCCGCTTGTCTGAGCGCCGCATGGAACGCGCCCTGATCGCGGAATACGAAGGCGACATCGCCATGGCGCTGGCCGACTACAGCCCTGCGAAACTGCCCCTGCTGCGCGAACTGGCCGAACTTCCCCTGTCGATCCGTGGCTTCGGCCCGGTGAAAGAGGGCAATGCCGCCAAGGCCGCCGCGCGGCGCACCGACATCCTGACGGCCCTCCAGACGGGCAGGGCGGCCCCTCTTGCCGCCGAATGACACCCGAGACGACCGCCCCACCTCCAACATTTTGTGCACAGGCGATCACGCTTGTGGATACTCTGTCGTGTATCCGTCATCTTCTCTGGCAAGGATGGACGGTCAGGGGTACTGTCATACG
>JBBSBE010000067.1:0-21293 GCA_038251625.1 Rhodobacterales bacterium | reverse complement strand
GGCCTCGCGATGCGGCCGTGGAACGCCTATCAGCTGATCATCGCGCTGGTGCTTTATGCGCTGGCTGTCGTGCTGTCGCGCGCCGTGCGGCCCCGGCTGCGGGCCTGGCTGCGCACCCGCGAAGGCTGGCCGATGTGGCGGATGCGCGCGGCGGTGGTGATGCAGAAGCGGCTGGCGGGGATCACCCTTGCCGCCCTGCTGTGGATCACGGTCGAGGCGATGCGGGCCGCGACCTGGCCCTCGCGTTCCTACCTTCTGGCGATCCTTGCGACGCTGGTGGTGGCCTGGCTGGTGGTGGGGTTCGCCACCCGGCTGATCGCCAACCCGATCCTGCGCGGCATGGTGTGGCTGGGTGCCGTTGGCTGGGTCACGCTGGATATCCTGAACCTCACGACCGAGGGCGAGGCGTTTCTGGACAGCATTGCCATGACGGTGGGCGGGACGCGCATCTCTGTGTGGCTGATCATTCAGGCCATCGTGATCCTCGGGGCGCTGTTCTTCTTCGCCCGCGTGCTGTCGCGCACGGCCTCGGTGCGGCTGGAGAAGAACCGCGAGCTTTCGCCCTCGATGCGGGTGCTGACGATCAAGTTCGTGCAGATGATGCTTTACGGATTTGCCTTCTTTGCAGGGCTGAAGGTGGTGGGGTTCGATCTGACCGGCCTTGCCGTACTGTCCGGCGCCATCGGCGTGGGCCTTGGCTTTGGCTTGCAGAAGGTCGTGTCGAACCTGGTGTCGGGGATCATCATCCTGCTGGACAAGTCGATCAAGCCCGGCGACGTGATCAGCCTGGGCGAGACGTTCGGCTGGATCGAGAGCCTTGGCGCGCGCTACGTGTCGGTGCTGACGCGGGACGGCAAGGAATACCTGATCCCGAACGAGGATCTGATCACCGGGCAGGTGGTCAACTGGTCGCATTCGAACGAGCTTGTGCGGCTCGACCTGCATTTCGGCACGGCCTACGGCGACGATCCGCATCTGGTGCGCAAGGTTGCGGTCGAGGCGGCGCTGGGGGTGAAGCGGGTGCTCGGCACCACAAAGCCCGTCTGCCATATCACGGGCTTTGGCGACAGTTCGGTGGATTACATCCTGCGGTTCTGGATCACCGACCCGATCGAGGGGCTGACCAATATCAAGGGCAACGTGTATCTGGCGCTTTGGGATGCGTTCAAGGCGCACGGGATTTCCATCCCCTTCCCGCAGCGCGAGGTGCGGCTTCTTGATCAGGTGGGCACCGCCTCCAGCAAATCGCCGGGCTGACAGTCGAGCGCGGCGCAGATCGCGGCCAGCGTTTCGAACCGGATGCCGCGCACCTTGCCCGATTTCAGCAGGCTGATGTTCTGTTCGGTGATCCCCACGATCTGCGCCAGATCGCGCGAGCGCATCTTGCGGCGGGCCAGCATCACGTCCAGCCGGACGACGATTTCCATCAGATGAAGCCCGCATTGTCGGCGGCCACGCGGGCGGCTTCGCCCATGACCCAGCCGACGACGAACAACAGGCCGCCCGCCAGCAGAAAGCCCATCGTGTCGGACGAAAGGCCGATGGCAAGCACCTTCTGCCCAACCGGATTGTCCCATGTCAGGATCAGCCGTTGCAGCGTCGGGATCGCCACGCCCAGCGCAGCCAGCGCCACCAGCATCTGCCCGATCCGCAAGACGTGCCGGGCGCAAGCGTCGGTCAGGATCTCGCCTGCCCCATAGCGGCGAAAGAGCGCGCGCATCTGCCAAAGGGCGGCCAGAAGAACCGGCAGCGCCAGCGCACCGGCCGCGATCACAAGGAGGGCCTTGACCGGGCCGACGGTGGTGGCGGCGGGAAGATCGGCAAAACGGGCGGCAAGGAAGGCGGGGTCGGACCAGCCCTTGAAGAGCGCCACCCCGAAGGCCAGCGGCAATGCGATGCCAAAACCGGTGGCGGCCCAGTAGAGCCAGGAAGCGAGGCGGGCGATACGTGTAAGGGACGGCATGGGAACCTCTTTTAATCACATATTTTTACTGTATTACGATAATTAATTTTTGTCAAAGGAGATTCGCTTATGAACCGTGCCCTACTGTTCCTGCCCGTTCTGCTGGCGGCATGTGCCACGCTTGTGCCCGGCACGGTGGCCCGGCTTGCCGCGATGGACCCGCTGACCGCCGATCCCGCCGCCATCGAGGTTGTGCTGGTTCTGCCGCCGGGTCTGCGTGTGTCGCCCGGCAGCGCACGGCTGATGCTTGCGGCGCGGCAGGGGGCCAGGACAGTGGAAGGCGCATTCGTTCTGGCGGAAACCACGGGCGCGCCCGAGGGGATCGCGGCGCCCCCCGGGGGGCGGGCCAGCCTGTTCCGGCTGGCGCCCGCCGATCTGGGCCGGATGCGCGAGGTGCAGGAAACCATCGCGCTCTGGAAGGCCGGGGCAGCCGAAGCCACGGCAGGCAGTCTGGGCGTTGGGTTGGGCGGCTGTGCCGTCGGCGCCGGGCCTGCGCCGGACGCGCGCGCCAGCGTGCTGATCCGCACCGAGGCGGGGCCGTTCCACCCGCTTGTACGGGACGCCCGGGTTGTCGATCTGGTCGGACCCGAGGTGTTTGCGCAGATTGGCCCCTGCAACGGCGTCCGGTAATCGCGCCAAATGAGGGACTCGACCTTTCCCGCCACACGCGATACCCCGCCGCTTTCCCGAACCGGCCCCGCCGCGCGTTGAGATTCGCCGGGGGGCTTGCTACATTGGGGTATGCGCCAGCACTGGCGTGGCGCGCATGCGGAGGACGATGACCTGTCTCATTCAGACCCAGCGACCGGGCTTCCGGTCGGCCCGCGGGAGGCGCGTGTGAGCGCCAGCGTGGAAACCGATGGCTATACCTCTGAAGCCGTGCTGGCTGCCGTGCTGGCCTCGCTTGACGACGACAAGGCAGAGGATGTGGTGCAGATCGACCTGCGGGGCCGGTCGGACGTGGCCGATTACATGGTGATCTGCTCGGGCCGGTCGTCGCGTCAGGTGGCGTCGATTTCGGAAAAGCTGGCCGACCGGGTGAAGCAGGAGTTTGGCCTGTCGATCAAGATGGAAGGCCGCGAGACCGGCGACTGGGTGCTGATCGATGCGCGCGACGTGATCGTGCATGTGTTCCGCCCCGAAGTGCGCGAGTTTTATCAGCTTGAAAAGATGTGGCTGCCCGCCGATCAGCAGCGGCCGCTGAACGTCTGATGCGGCTGCATCTCTGCGCGGTCGGGCGGATCCGCCCGGGGCCGGAGCGGGCGCTGATCGACGACTACGCGGGCCGGTTCGACCGGACCGGCCGGGCGCTGGGGCTGGGGCCTTTGGCCGAGCATGAGGTCGAAGACCGCAAGGGCGGGGGCATGGCGGCCGAGGCGGTCTTGCTGGCGCGCGCGGTGCCTGCGGGCGCGGTGCTGGCGGTGCTGGATGAGCGGGGCGACGCGATGACCAGCCCCGATTTCGCGGCGCTTCTGGCGCGCTGGCGCGATGCAGGGCGGCAGGATGCGGCCTTCGTGATCGGCGGGGCGGACGGGATCGCGCCCGACCTGCGCGCCCGTGCAGATACCGCCGTGTCCTTCGGGCGGATGGTCTGGCCCCACGCGCTGGCGCGGGTGATGCTGGCTGAACAGATCTACCGCGCGGCGACGATCCTTGCGGGATCGCCCTATCACCGGGTGTAATCAGCCGCCAAACTGCGCCCTCAGCAGGTTTTTCTGCACCTTCCCCATCGCATTTCGCGGCAAATCCGGCAGCACGACATAGCGGCGGGGGTGTTTGAAGCGGGCGAGCTTCGCCTTGACCAGTGCGGCCAGCGCGGCTTCGTCAAAGGCAGCGCCGCCCGCCATCACGACGGCGGCCACAACCCCCTCGCCGAAATCGGGATCGGGGATGCCGAAGACAGCGCTTTCCGCCACGCCGGGGCCTTCGTTCAGCACATCCTCGATTTCCTTGGGATAGATGTTGTAGCCGCCCGAGATGATCAGATCCTTGATCCGGCCCACGATGGAAAGATAGCCCTGCGCGTCGATCTGCCCAAGGTCGCCGGTGATGAAGAACCCGTCGGCCCGCAGGTCGGCGGCGGTTTTTTCCGGCATGTTCCAGTATCCCTTGAAGACGTTGGGCCCCCGCACCTCGACCATCCCCACCGCGCCGGGGGCGACCGGGGCGGCGGTATCGGGATCGGTCAGCCGCACCTCGACGCCCGGCAGGGGCATGCCCACGGTGCCCGCGATGCGCGCGCCGTCATAGGGGTTGGAGGTGATCATGTTCGTTTCCGTCATCCCGTAGCGTTCCAGGATCGCGTGGCCCGTCCGATCCGCGAAGGCCGCGTGGGTTTCGGCCAGAAGCGGCGCCGAGCCCGAGATGAACAGGCGCATGGGGGCGGCAAGGTCGCGCGTCAGGCGCGGGTCTTCCAGCAGGCGGGTATAGAAGGTCGGCACCCCCATCATCAGGGTCGAGCGGGGGATTTCGGCCATCATCTGATCCAGATCGAACCGCGGCATCAGCCGCACCCTCGCCCCCGCCAGAAGGGCGGTATTCATGGCCACGAACAGGCCATGCGTGTGAAAGATCGGCAGGGCGTGGATCAGCCGGTCCTGCGCGGTGATCTGCCACAGGTCGGTCAGGGCGCGGGCGTTCGACAGCAGATTGCGCTGCGTCATCATCGCGCCCTTCGAGCGCCCTGTGGTGCCCGACGTGTAAAGAAGCGCCGCAAGGTCATCCGGATCGCGCGGGACGGTGGGAAAGGTGTCGGGCTGGCCCGTGGTGGCATCGGTCAGGGTGCCGCTGTCGTCTGCCTCAAGCGTCAGGAGGGCGGCACCGGTGCGGGCGGCCATGGGGGCAAGGGACGGGCGGGCGGCGGCGGTGCAGATCACCAGTTTCGGCGTGGCATCGGCGATGAAGTAATCCACCTCATCCGCCGTATAGGCGGTGTTGAGCGGCAAGAAGACCGCCCCCGCCTGCACCGCAGCCCCGTAAAGCGCCAGCATCCCCACGCATTTCGGCGCCTGCACCACGATACGGTCGCCCGGCGCCACGCCCGCGTCGCGCAGTGCATGCGCGGTCTGCGCGATCCGGGCCACGAAGGCCGCGAAGCTGACGGTCGTGCCATCGTCAAGCGTGAGGAAAGCGGCGGGATTGCCCGCGTGCGGGGCAAAAAGCGCGTCGTAAAGCGGGTTCTGCATCCTGTGGCCTTTGGTCCTGCGCAGACGGGATGGCCCCGTTGTCGGGGTTATGGGCCGTTGCCGCAAGACCCCGGCTGCCGGCGCGCCACCGGCAAGGCCCGTTGCAGCCGGGCGCGGGCGGGCCTAAGGTCCGCCCCGGACCGACAGGAGCCCTGTGTATGACCGCCCCGAAACCCGTGGTTCTGTGCATCCTCGATGGCTGGGGCCTCAGCGACCGGCGCGAGGGCAATGCGCCCGCGCTGGCCGAAACCCCGAACTTCGACGGCATGATGGCCACCTGCCCGCATGCCACGCTGATCACCCACGGCCCGGATGTGGGGTTGCCATCGGGCCAGATGGGCAATTCCGAGGTGGGGCACACCAACATCGGCGCGGGCCGGGTGGTGGCGATGGATCTGGGGGCGATCGACCTTGCCATCGAAGAGGGATCGTTTCGCAAGAACGCAGCCTTGCTGGATTTCATCGCGGCGCTAAGGGCTTCGGGCGGGGCGGCGCATATGATGGGCGTGGTGTCGGATGGCGGGGTGCATGGGCACATCCGGCATCTGGTCGAGGCCGCGCGGGCGATCACTGCGGCAGGCGTGCCCGTCTGGGTGCAGGCGATCACCGACGGGCGCGATGTGGCGCCCACCTCTGCCGCCGGGTTCATCGCCGCACTCGAGGCCGCGCTGCCGGTGGGTGCCCGCATCGCCACGGTGACGGGGCGCTACTGGGCGATGGACCGCGACAACCGGTGGGACCGGGTGGAACGGGCCTTTCGCGTGATGGTGAAGGGCGAGGGTGCGGCCGCACCCTCCGCCGGCGCCGCCGTGGCCGCCGCGCATGACCGGGGCGAGACGGATGAATTCATCGCCCCCACCGCCATCGCGGGCTATCCGGGCGCGCGGGATGGCGACGGGGTTTTCTGCCTCAATTTCCGCGCCGACCGCGCGCGCGAAATTCTTGCTGCGCTTGGCGACCCGGGCTTTTCCGCCTTTGACGCGGGCGCGCGCCCGACATGGGCGGCCCTTCTGGGGATGGTGGATTATTCCCGCGCACATGACGCCTACATGACCGCCGCCTACCCCAAACAGGACATCGCCAATACGCTGGGCGAATGGGTCTCGGGACGGGGCCTGCGCCAGTTGCGGCTGGCCGAGACGGAGAAATACCCCCACGTCACCTTCTTTCTCAACGGTGGGAAAGAGCCCCCCTTTCCGGGCGAGGACCGGCACATGGCGCCATCGCCCAAGGTTGCCACCTACGACCTGCAGCCCGAGATGAGCGCTGCGGAAGTGACCGACCACCTGGTGCAGGGGATCGGGGCAGGGTACGACCTGATCGTGGTGAACTTCGCCAACCCCGATATGGTGGGCCATACCGGCAGCCTGCCCGCCGCCATTGCCGCCTGCGAGGCGGTGGATGCGGGGCTGGGCCGTGTGCTTGCCGCGCTGGAAAAGGCCGGGGGGGCGATGATCGTGACCGCCGACCACGGCAACTGCGAGGTGATGATCGACCCGGTAACGGGCGGCCCCCATACTTCGCACACCACCAACCCGGTGCCGGTGATCCTTGTGGGCGGGCCGAAGGGCGCCACGCTGCACAAGGGGCGGCTGGCCGATCTGGCGCCCACGCTTCTGGCCCTGATGGGCATCGCCCCGCCGCCCGAGATGACCGGGCAGAGCCTGATCGACGCATGATCCTGCGCGCGGCCCTGCTGGCGCTGCTGCTGGCGCCCGCCCCTGCCGGGGCCACCGTGGCCGAAGAGGCCGCCACCGCCTCTGCCGCGCTGGAAGAGGCGATGGCGGCGCTGGCCGCCGCCGATGGTGCGAAGGATCGCGTGGCCGCACTGACCCAGACGATCCGCGCGCAGGAGGCGGGCCTTGCCGCCCTGCGTGAGGCGTTGCGGCAGGCGCGACTGCGCGAAAGCGCGCTGATCCTGAAGTTCGACGCCAAGCGCGCCGAGGTCAGCCAGCTTCTGGGCGTGCTGAGCCAGCTTGAGGCGCAGCCCGAGCCCCTGCTGCTGTTGCATCCCGATGGCCCGTTGGGCACCGCCCGGTCGGGCATGATGCTGGCCGAGGTGACCCCCGCCCTGCAGGCCGAGGCAACCGCGCTTGGCCGCGAACTGGCCGAATTGCGCGACCTGCGCGACCTGCAGACGGGTGCGGCGGGCACGCTGCAGGCCAGCCTTGCCGCCGCGCAGGACGCGCGGTCCGCGCTGAGCCAGGCGATCAGCGACCGCACCACCCTGCCGCGCCGGTACCTCGACGACCCCGAGGCGCTGACCGCGCTGAAGGCGGCCAGCGAAACGCTGGATGCCTTTGCGCTGGGCCTGGCACCCGACCCGGCCCTGGTCGCATCGGATTTTCCATCGGCGCGGGGCAGCCTGCCGATGCCCGTTCTGGGACGTGTCATCCTGCGCGCGGGCGAGGCCGATGCGCGCGGCGTGCGGCGACCGGGCATCAGCATTGCCGCGCGCCCCGGCGCGCTTGTCACCGCACCCTGGCCCGCGACAATCCGCTATATCGGGCCGCTTCTCGACTACGGAAATGTGATGGTTCTGGAACCCGGCGCAGGCTACCTTCTGGTTCTCGCCGGGCTTGGAACGCTCTACGGTCGGGTGGGGGACGTGGTGCCGCAAGGGGCGGCCCTTGGATTGATGGGGGGCGACGCGCCGGGGGTGGCCGAGTTTCTGGCACCCTCCGACGAAGGGGCTGGTGCCCGTGAAAGCGAAACGCTCTATATGGAACTCAGGCGCGGGACAGAGCCGGAAGACCCGGGCGCATGGTTCGCCGATGTGAAGGAATGAGAACGCGATGAGGAAATTCGTGATGGCCGCCCTTGGCGGTACCGTGGCCGGGGTATTGTTGACCACGCAGGTGGCCGGCCCCCTGATCGCGCAGGAGCAGACCAAGAACAGCACGGTCTACGAACAGCTCGACCTTTTCGGCGATATCTTCGAGCGGATCCGCAGCCAGTATGTCGAGGACGTGGACACCAACAAGCTGATCGAGGCGGCCATCAACGGCATGCTGACATCGCTTGATCCCCATTCAAGCTATCTGCCCGCCGATGCCTTCCAGGACATGCGGGTACAGACGCGCGGCGAATTCGGCGGCCTTGGGATCGAGGTGACGCAGGAAGACGGTTTCGTGAAGGTCGTGACCCCGATGGACGGCACACCGGCCGCGGCGGCGGGCGTGGAATCGGGCGATTTCATCACCCATGTGAACGGCGAAAGCGTGCTTGGCCTGACGCTTGACCAGGCGGTCGACATGATGCGCGGCCCGGTGGGCAGCGAGATCATCATCACGCTGGTGCGCGAAGGCACGCCCGAACCCTTCGACGTGTCGATCATCCGCGAGACGATCAAGCTGGTTGCAGCGCGCGGGCGTTCGGTCGGTGATGTGGTCGTGGTGCGCGTGACCACCTTCAACGACCAGACCTATCCTGGGCTGGAAGCGGAACTGAAAAAGAACGTCGATGCGTTGGGCGGCTGGGACAAGGTATCGGGCGTGGTCATGGATCTGCGCAACA
Source organism: Rhodobacterales bacterium (assembly GCA_038251625.1). Lineage (GTDB taxonomy): Bacteria > Pseudomonadota > Alphaproteobacteria > Rhodobacterales > Rhodobacteraceae > JBBQXK01. Next base: position 12,629 of record JBBSBE010000067.1, on the reverse strand, counting down.
ACCCCGGCGGCCTTCTGAACCAGGCGATCAAGGTGTCGGATGCGTTCCTCGACAAGGGCGAGATCGTGTCAACCCGGGGCCGCAGCCCCGGCGACGGCGAGCGCTTCAACGCGACGCCCGGCGATCTGACGGGCGGCAAGCCCCTGGTGGTGCTGATCAACGGCGGCTCGGCCTCGGCCTCGGAAATCGTGGCGGGGGCGCTGCAGGATCACCGCCGCGCGATCGTCGTGGGCACCAAAAGCTTTGGCAAGGGATCGGTGCAGACGATCGTGCCCTTGCGTGGCGATGGTGCGATGCGGCTGACGACATCGCGTTACTACACGCCTTCGGGCCGGTCGATCCAGGCGCTGGGTGTGGCACCCGACATCATCGTCGAACAGCCGCCCCGCGCGCCCGACGGCGAGGAGGCAACCACCACCGCGCCCGGCCGCACCGAGGCCTCGCTGCGTGGTGCCCTGTCGAACGATTCGATGAGCGAGGACGAGAAGAAGCAACTCGAGGCCGATCAGGCCCGCGCCGCCGAAACTGCCAAGCTGCGGGTCGAGGATTATCAGCTGGCCTATGCCGTGGACATCATCAAGGGCCTCGCAGTGATGGCGGCGAGCGACCAGAAGTGACGCCGGAAGACGCGGCAGGATTGCCTTACCGCCCCTGCGTGGGGGTGGTGATGATCAATGCCGCGGGCCTGATCTTCGCGGGCCAGCGGCTTGACAGCCCCGCCGGCGCACCGCCCGCCTGGCAAATGCCGCAGGGCGGGATCGACGAGGGGGAAAAACCACGCGCCGCCGCCCTGCGCGAGCTTTGGGAAGAAACCGGCGTCACCGCTGGCCTCGTGTCGGTGGTGGATCGCACGAAAGGCTGGATCACCTATGACCTGCCGCCCGATCTTCTGGGCCATGTCTGGGGCGGCAAATATCGCGGCCAGCGGCAGAAATGGTTTCTGATGCGGTTCGCGGGCCGCGACGACCAGATCGACATCACCGCGGGCCACCCCGAATTCGCCCGCTGGCAGTGGATGCAGGCCGATGCGATGGTCGGTGCAATCGTGCCCTTCAAGCGGAAGGTGTATGAGGCCGTCGTTGCGGCCTTCCGCCCCCATCTGGCCTGAACCCTTCCCATTCTCCTTTGGAAAAATATCCTCGGGGGGGTGACCGTCGGTTCTTGAGCCGATGGTCACGGGGGGGCAGACAGCCCCCCTTTCCGATCCCGCGCCCCCGCCCGGCGCCCTTTCCATGGCAATGCCGTTGCAGGGGGTTCGATGCCCCCTGCAACGGCGCCCCCTTCTCAGAAGGTCAGGACGGTCGATCCCGTGGTCGCCCGCGCCTCCAGCGCGCGCTGTGCGGCCGCCACTTCGGTGAAGGGAAATCGCTGGTCAATGCGGATCTTCACCTTGCCCGAGGCCACCATTTCAAACAGGTCCGCCGCCATCGCCTGGCACACCGCCGGGTCGGCGGTATGGGTGAAAAGCGTGGGACGGGTGATCTTCAGCGATCCCTTGGCGGCCAGCATGCCGATGTCGAAGGGCGGCACCTTGCCGCTGGCGCTGCCGAAAGAGATCATCATCCCAAGGGGGCGCAGGCAGTTCAGCGACCCCTCGAAGGTCGTGGCCCCCACCGCATCCATCACCACATCGACGCCGCGCCCGCCCGTCAGTTCCTTCACCCGTGCCACGAAATCCCCGGTGGCATAGTTGATGCAGACCTCGGCCCCGTGTTCGACGGCAAGCGCGCATTTCTCGTCCGACCCGGCGGTGCCGATGAGCCGGATGCCCTCTGCCCGCGCCCACTGGCAGGCGATCAGGCCCACGCCCCCCGCCGCTGCATGGAAAAGCACCGTGTCGCCCTTGGCAATCGGCACCGTGCGGCGGAACAGGTACTGCACCGTCATGCCCTTCAGCATCATCGCGGCGCCTTCCTCGAAGCCGATGGCATCGGGCAGCGGGCAGACCTGCCCTGCGGGCATTGTCCGCGCCTCGGCCCAGGCACCGGGCGGGTTGGCGGCATAGGCCACGCGGCTTCCCGCTTTCAGGTGCGTCACCCCGTCGCCCACGGCCGTCACCACGCCGGCCCCCTCCATCCCCATCGTCGCGGGCATCTTCATCGGGTAAAGGCCAGAGCGCTGATAGACGTCGATGAAATTGAGGCCCCCGGCGCGCGTCTCGATCGTCACCTCGCCCGGCCCGGGCGCCGGAACGGGGCGGCTGGCGATCTGCAGAACCTCGGGGCCGCCGTGGGCCTCGATGATGACGGTGCGCGCTTCGGTCATGGTGCTCTCCCTTGTTCAGGGGCGAGAGTGTGGCCCCCCGGGCCAGAACGTCAAGGCAGGCGCGTGGCGTAAAGTGCCGCGCGCTGACCCCAGAGCGGCGTCGCGGGGTCAAGGGCGGCAAGGAAGGCGTAGCCCGCGTGGTTGCCCACCGCATCGGAGGCGGGCAGCGGGCGTACCTGCGCCAGCGCCGTGGCCATCAGGGCCGGGCGGGCAAGCCGCGCCTCGGCGTCCGGCAGCACAGCCACCAGTGCGGCGGCCAGCGCGAAATCGCCCGACGCAACGGCCGCCTGCGCCTCGCCTGCAAGGGATCGGGTTTCGACCGTGACCGCAGGCACCCCGGCGCCCTGGGGCCCAAGCGCCGTCAGGCTGGCGAACCCGCCCGCCGCCAGCGCCGCCGCGCGCAGCGGGCGGAACGGCAGCACCAGCATCGCCAGTGCCAGCATCAGCCGCAAAGAAAAGAGAATCGCGCCCATGTGCCCCTCGGGTGTGTCATCCTCGCAAAGCCCTACCCCCGCATCGGGGCGGCAATGCGGCAAGGCCAAGGAAAAGCGGCGCTATACTTTCGTGCGGCTTTGCATTATGTGCCCGCAGTCGGCCCAAGGCGTTCCGGGTCTGCACGCGGCGAGGAGGCCGGGGCAGACGGGGGCAAGCGGTGCCGCAACTGGCACGGGTGCAGCGCACCCCTTTGGGAACGAACATCATGAATGACGACAGAATTGCCGCGCCTCTGGCGCAGGCATTGGCCGACAAGGGCTATGCTGCCCTCACACCGGTGCAAGAGGCCGTGCTGGGCGATGGCCCTGCCGGGCGCGACCTTCTGGTTTCGGCGCAGACCGGATCGGGCAAGACGGTGGCCTTCGGCCTGGCCATCGCGCCCGAGGTGCTGGGCAACCAGTCGCAGCTTCTTTACGCCGAAAAGCCGCTGGCCCTGATCGTGGCCCCCACGCGCGAGTTGGCGCTTCAGGTGCGGCGCGAGTTCGAATGGCTTTACGGCCCGGCGGGTGTGCATCTGGCGTCCTGCGTCGGCGGGATGGACCAGCGCACCGAACGCCGCGCGCTGGAACGCGGCGCGCATGTGGTGGTGGGCACGCCCGGCCGTCTGCGCGACCATATCGAACGCGGCTCGCTCGATCTTTCAGCGCTGAAGGCCGTGGTGCTGGACGAGGCTGACGAGATGCTCGACATGGGCTTTCAGGAGGATCTGGAGTTCATCCTGGCCGGTGCCCCGCCCGAACGCCGCACGCTGATGTTTTCGGCCACCGTGCCGAAGGCGATCGAGGCGCTGGCGTCATCCTACCAGACCAATGCCCTTCGGATCGTGGCCAAGGGCGAGGCCAAGCAGCACGTCGATATCGAATACCGCGCGCTGAACGTGGCCACGCGCGACCGCGAGCATGCGATCTTCAACGTCCTGCGCTTTTACGAGGCGCCCACGGCCATCGTCTTCTGCAAGACGCGCGCGAATGTCAGCCACCTGATGGCGCGCATGGGCAACCGGGGCTTTCAGGTTGTGGCGCTGTCGGGCGAGCTTTCGCAGCAGGAACGCACCCATGCCCTGCAGGCGCTGCGCGACGGGCGCGCGCGGGTGTGCATCGCCACCGACGTTGCCGCGCGCGGGATCGACCTGCCGGGGCTGGAACTGGTGATCCACGCCGATCTGCCCTCAAACTCCGAGGTGCTGTTGCACCGTTCAGGCCGCACAGGCAGGGCGGGATCGAAGGGCGTGTCCTGCCTGATCGTCACCCCCCCCGATTTCCGCAAGGCGCAGCGCCTGCTGTCGGGGGCCAAGGTGGTGGCCGACTGGGCCAAGGCGCCCGATGCCGACGAGGTGCAGGCCAAGGATGACATGCGCATCCTGGAGCACCCCACGCTGGCCGCCGATGCGGGGGACGAGGCCGGCATGGCCGAGGCGCTGCTTGGCCGCTTCGGGGCCGACCGCGTGGCCGCCGCTTTCGTGCGCCTCTGGCGCGACGGGCGTTCGGCGCCGGAAGAGCTGTCTGATACCGCGACACCCGCCCGCGACGCCGCGCCCCCGCGCGAACGGGCGGCGTTTGGCGCCGCTGTCTGGTTCTCGCTGTCGGTGGGGCATGAAGGCCGGGCCGAAGCGCGCTGGCTGTTGCCCAAGCTTTGCGATGCGGGCGGGATCACCAAGGATGCCATCGGCGCGATCCGGGTGCAGACGACCGAGACGTTCGTGCAGATCGCCGAGGCCGATGCGGGCAAGTTCCGCGACGGGATGGAAATCGAGGCCGGGCTGACGCTGCGCCGTCTGCCGGGCGAGCCGGTGCTGGATCGCGGTCCCCGCCCCGCCCCCGCCCCGCGGGCCCCGCGCGCCGAGCCGCGGACCCCCCGGCCCGCGCCGGTGGAGGCTGCCGAAAGCGCAGCACCACGCCCGGCGAAGGCACCCTACCAGCCCAAGCCCCCGCGCATCGTGGAAGAGGCCGAGGCGGCACGCGCCCCCGCACCCGAGGCGCCGAAAAAGCCGCGCTGGTCGCCCGATGACCGTGTGGAACGCCCCTCTATCCCCCGGCCCCCGAAATCGGCAGGCTTCCGGTCGCATGGCGGCGGTGGCAAGTCCGAAGGCTTCAAGTCGCATGGTGGCAAACCGGCGGGTGGGTCAGACGGCGGGCGATATGCCAGCCCCAAACCCGCGTCATCCGACACGCCGCGCCCGGCCCGCGCCAAGCCTGCGGCGGCGGATGGGGCAAGGCCCGCGCGTGCCGCCGGGGCGAAACCGGCCTGGGGCAAGCCTGCGGGCGACCGGCCAGCGGGTGCCAAGCCCGCCTGGGCCAAACCTGCGGGCGACCGCCCGACCGGCGGCAAACCGACCGGCGGCAAACCGACTGGGGGCAAACCGGCCTGGGCAAAACCGGCGGGTGACAAGCCTGCAGGGGCAAAACCCTTTCGCGCGAAACCGGCGGGCGCCAAACCCTTTGGCGCCAAACCCCGCGCACCAAAGCCGGTGACAGACGCGCGCGACACCTCGCAGCGGTTCGTGCCGCCGAAGAAACCCAAGGGCTGATCTGGCTTTCCCCACGCCGTTGCCACGGATAGGCTGCGGCGTGGGGTGGGGCGGCCAAGGGTGAACAGTGGAACGGATCCTTTCAGGCGCACGGGTGTTCGACGGCTCGGCGCTGCGCGATGGTCTGGCCGTGGTGATCGAGGACGGGCGCATTGCGGCGCTCCGGCCCGATGACGGGCGCGGCGAGCGGGTGGCGGGCATTCTGGCGCCCGCCTTCGTCGATCTGCAGGTCAACGGTGGCGGCGGGCGGATGGTGGACGCTGGCACCGATGCCGCCGCGATTGCGGCGCTTTGCGCCGCGCACGCGCGCTTGGGCTGCGCGGGGATCCTGCCGACGCTGATCACCGACAGGCCAGCGGCAACCGCCCGGGTGATCGCGGCGGGCATTGCGGCCAGCGGCAGCCCCGGCTTTCTGGGCCTGCACCTTGAGGGCCCCCATATCGACCGCCCCGGCGCGCATGACCCCGGCCTGATCCGCCCGATGGAGGATGCCGACCTTGCCACCTATCTGGAGGCCGCCGCCGCCCTGCCTGCGCTGATGATCACGCTGTCGCCCCGCGCGGCCACCCGCGCGCAGATCGCGGCGCTGGCGCGGGCGGGGGTAACGGTCATGCTTGGTCACACCGACTGCACCGCCGCCGAGGCCGAGGCCGCCTTTTCCGCAGGTGCGGTGGGGGCCACGCATCTTTTCAACGCGATGAGCCAGATGACCGCCCGCGCCCCCGGCCTTGTGGGGGCGGTGCTGGCGGGGCGGGCCGTGGCAGGCCTGATCGCCGATGGCATCCATGTGGCGCCAGAGGCGATGCGGGTGGCGCTGGCGGCGCGGGGCGAGGGGATGTTCCTGGTGTCCGACGCAATGGCAGTGGCGGGCACGGATGCCCCTTCGTTCGCGCTGGGGGAACGGACGATCCACCGCAAGGACGGGCGGCTGACGCTGGCAGATGGCACGCTGGCCGGGGCGGATCTGACGCTGGCGCAGGCGGTGGGCGTGCTGGTGGGGCAAGCGGGCGCCAACCCCGCGCGGGCGCTGGCGATGGCCACACGCCTTCCCGCCGACCTGATCGGATGGGGCGACAGGCTGGGGCGGATCGCGCCGGGGCGGGGTGCCGATGTGGTGCTGCTGGATGATTATTTCGCGCTGCGTGCCGTCTGGCAGGGCGGCAACCGGATCGTCTGAAAATGGAGAAGGGGCTGCCGACAACGACAACCCCTTCCGAGTTCCAAGGAGATGGGCCAGTTAGGTTTCAAGCCCAATCAGGGTTTCGCACCCGAGGGGCTGCCCTCAGAAGATGCTCCCCCTGACTGTCCCGACACGTCTCTCCAACATCACTCTAGACACTGGATCACCTCCTTTCGAATGTTGCCGATAAGGGGAAGGTGACACAGATTTTGTGTTTGTCAAAAGTTTTTACGCTACCTTTGCGCTCATGCGCAAAACTGCCCAGCGAAAAGGCAACAGCGCCAGAATGGCCAGCGCCAGCTTCACGCCCCAGTCCGCGACGGCCAGCGACACCCAGAGCGGGGCTGCGGGACCAAGGCCCAGAAGCGGCAGAACCTCACCCGCCCAGGCCACATCCGTGGCGGGATGGAGGAAGGCGAAGCTGGCCGAGAAGGCGAGCGAAAAGAAGATCCCGGTATCGACCGAAGACCCCGCGAGGGTAGAGATCAGCGGCGCGCGCCACCACCTGCCCTGCCGGAACCTGTCAAACACCGCGATATCCAGAAGCTGCGCGGTCAGGAAGGCCAGCGCCGATCCGATGGCGATGCGGGGGGTGACGAGGGGGCCGAAGTCGCCCTCGATCTGCGTGCCGATGGCGGAAGAGACAAGCCCCACGGCAAACCCCGCCAGCACCACACGGCGCGCGGCGGCAGCCCCGTAAAGGCGGTTGGTGAGGTCGGTCACAAGGAAGGCCACGGGATAGGTGAAGGCGCCCCAAGTCAGCCACGGGCCGCACAGGAACTGCACAAGAATGTTCGAGGCCAGCACAACGGCGGCCATCGCGAGAATCGCGGGAAGAAGGCGCATGATCGTTTTCCGTTTTGACAAGGTCGCGGAGACTTGGCCCCCGTCATGGGGACGGCGCGGGGTAATCCCGGTGGGGGCCTGAGTCAATCGGGCAGTGCGTATTCCACCAGTTCGGTCGTCTGGAAGAACCGGAAATTGTCATCCGACACCATGGTGGCCACCAGCACGCCCCCCGCATCGCGCCAGACCGACAGCCCCTCCAGGTTGTCATGCGTGCCGGGGGCGCTTTCCATCACCGTCACCTCTTGCGACACTCCGCTGCCGTCCAGCGCAAAGCGGCGCAGGCGCGAGGCAAAGCCCGACAGCCCCCTGAAATCCCGCTCCAGCAGATAGAAGCGTCCATCGGGGCCGACATCGGCCGAAACGGCCAGGTAATTGCCGCGCCGTGGAACGGTGAAGGGCTTGTCCCACGTGCCAGCCCGGTAGCGGTAGACGGGAAACGGCCGATCCAGCGCGCCAGACCGTTCGGGCAGCGTGTAAAGCGTGCCGTCGGGGCCGATCGCCAACGCCTCAAGCGATGAATTTTCCTGCATGCGCGGGAAATCGGGATGTCTGGTCAGGTTCTCGGCCGGGCCGTCAAGCCGGGGATAGCGCAGCACGCGCGCGGCCTGCGGCCCCTCGAAACTGATATAGACCGTGCCATCACGCGCCACGGCAACGCCTTCGCTGTCGCGCCGCGCCTCCTTGAAGGGCTGGCCGTCCGCGCCAAGCAGCAGCCGGAAGGGCGCTGCGGTCACGTCCTTGATGATCCCTGCCGCATCGCGGTGGATGCGCCCTTCCGTCCAGGCGCCGTGGTCCGAGATGGCGATGAACCGCGTGCCACCGGGAAAGACGTTCAGCGCCGACAGACCGCCGAATTCGGGATCGTCCATGCGCCACCGGTAGGCCCCCCGGAACCCGTGCGGACCGGCCGTTGCGCTGCCGCGCATGGCCAGCGCCAGCACAGACCCCGCGATCAGCGCGAGGCCAGTACGTCGACGCATTGGGCGGGCAGGTCGGCCATGGTGTAATCGCGCGAGCCGCGTTTGGGGGGCGCGGGATCCTTGGGCTTCTTCGACGGTTTCGGGGGATTGAGGTAATCGGTCACCCACCACCTCAGCGTATTGTCACAGCCGTTTCCACCGTTCGACAGGTCGGCCACGGTGGGTTTCTGCGTCTGGCAGGCGCGCGCCCCGGGGGGGCATTTCAGGCGCACGTGAAAATGCGTGTCATGCCCGGCCACGGGGCGGATCTTCTGCATCCATACCTTGTCCCGCGCCTTCGCCGTCTTGCACATTTCGATCTTGACGGCAGCGGCCACGAAGATCCGGTCCACCCGGTCGTCCGAGGCGGCAAGGCGCAGAAGCTCGCGGTGGCTTTGCGTCCAGTTCCGCGTCACGCTGCGCTGGTCGGCAGACCGGACGGGGATCGAGCCGATCTGTTCACGCTCGGCCCGGCTGAGGTTCAGCCGCTGTGGCGGCAACATCCAGACATCGGCATCAAGGCCGATCTGGTGGCTGGCGTGGCCGCTGGTCATCGGCCCGCCGCGCGGCTGGCTGATATCGCCGATATAGAGGCCCTTCCAGCCGACAGACACGGCCATCCGGCTGAGATCCTGCAGGAACGTGATGGTTTCGGGCTGGCCGTAGTTGCGGTTGCGCGAAAGGCGCATCGCCTGCCATGTGGGCCCCGTTTCGGGCAGTTCCACATTACCGGCGGCACAGCCCTTGGCATAGCTGCCAACCGGCGTAGAGGCTTGCAGCGACGGCGTGGCCTTGGCACCGAACAACTGGTTCGCCTTTTGCTGCGCGCTGGCACCGCCCGCCAGTGCCACCAGAAAGATCGCCGCCCAGATTGCCCGCATCAGCCGCCCCCGCCTTGCGCCGTTGCCCGGTCTCCCATCGGTTTTACCCAAGCCAGAAGCACAAGGCCAATCACGAAAAGCACGATCAGGGGCAGGATGCCCAACTGCTGGCTGCCGGTGATATCCGTGACGATACCGATGGACAGGGGGGCGATGAAAGAGGTGGCCTTGCCCGTCAGCGCATACATGCCGAAGGCCTCGGTCATCTTCGCGGGGTCGGCCTGCCGCACCATCATCGTGCGGCTGCACGATTGCATCGCCCCGCCCGCCGCCCCGATCAGCGCGCCGAGCACGTAGAAGGCAATATCGGGCAGTCGGCTTTCGGGGCCCACCGGCAGGCCGAACACCCCCTCGCGCGAGACGAAGACGATGCCGATCGTCACCAGCGTCAGCACGACGACCGTCAGCGCGATCACGGGCTTTGGCCCATACCGGCTGTCGGCCCGCCCGCCAAGCCACGCGAAAAGTGCGCCCGTGATCGTGCCGAGGATGCCGAAGATCCCCAGATCGACCGGGCTCCACCCCAGAACGCCCGCGGCGTAGATGCCGCCGAACACATAGATGCCGTTCAGCGCGTCGCGGTAGAACATCGAGGACACGAGATAGGCGAAAAGCGACCGTTGCGCGGGCAGCCCCCGCAGGCTGGCCTTCAGGTCGGGCCAGGCGCGGGCGGCGGCGGCGCTGACGGGGACCGCGTCGGGCTTGCGTGGTTCACGCACCCACAGAAAGAAGGGGATCATGAAAACCGCGTACCAGATGGCGGTCAGCGGCCCCACCGAACGCGTACCCTCGCGCGCTGTCGGGTCCAGCCCGAAGATGGGCGAGATGCCGATCAGCGTCTTGCCCGATCCGTTTTCGGCCAGCAGCGTCAGCATGATGATCAGCGCGACCATGCCGCCGAGATATCCAAACGCCCAGCCAGAGCCCGATATCCGGCCCATCTCTTCCGGGGTGGCCAGATCGGGCATCATGGCATTGGTGAATGTGGTGGCAAACTCCATCCCGATCAGGCCGATACAGAACGACACCATGATGAGCGTCAGGTTGAAATTGCCCGGTGCCGCGTACCAAAGGCCCCATGCGCCCAGCACATACATCGCCGAGAAAAGCCAGATGAACCGCATCCGCCCCCCCGACTTGTCGGCGATGGAGCCCAGAAGCGGCGAAAAGACCGCGATCATCAGCCCTGCCGCCCCGATACCGTACCCCCAGACGGTTTGCGCCCGGCTGCCGTCGCCCAGGATTTCGGTGATGTAGGGACCGAAGATGAAGGTCAGCAGAAGGGTGTTGTAAGGCTGGCTGGCCCAGTCAAAGAACCACCAGCCCCAGATGCGCCGCCGTGCCGATGCCATGCCCGCCCCCTGCCCAGATCGCGGCGATCAAGCCTGAAACTGCCCTGCCGCGCAACCCTTGTGGGGGATTTAGAAATCCAGATCCGCGTAATGCGCAGGCGGCGGAAAGCCCGGCACCTGATCCGACAGGATCGGGCGGAACGACGGGCGCGACTTGATCTTGGCGTACCAGTCCTTGACCACGGCAGACCGGTTCCAGTCCACGTCCGAGATGTAATCAAGGCAGCTCAGATGCGCGGCGGCGGTGAAATCGGCCAGCGTCATCACATCGCCCGCCAGCCACCGGCGCTGATCCAGCAGCCAGCCCATGTAATCGATGTGGTACTTGATCCGCCCTGCTCCCGACTTCACCGCGCGGCTGTCGGGATAGCCCTGCCCCATCAGCTTTTTGTTGACCCGCTCGTAAAGCAGCTTCGAGGTCACCTCGCCATGAAACTTGTCATCGAACCACGCGCAAAGGCGGCGCACCTCGTATCGCGCCTCGGGCTCGCGGGGCATCAGGCGGGGTTCGGGAAAAAGATCGTCAAGGTATTCGCAGATCGCCTGGCTTTCGCTCAGCACCTTCTGGTCGATCCGCAGCACGGGCACCTTGCCGGCAGGATTGCGCCGCAGGAAATCGGGGCTTGGCTCCCAGTACCGTTCCTCGATCAGTTCCACTTCCTGCCGCTTCTCGGCCAGCGTCAGGCGCACCTTGCGGCAGAAGGGCGACAGCGGGAAATGATAAAGGCGGTTCATCTGGATACTCGGATACCGAATGCATGACACTTAACCGGGGCGAGACGCCAGTTTCAATCCGTCTCGGCATCCTCGAAGCAATCCGCCCGCCCATCTGCCTGGATCGTCGCCGCGCCGTCCACGATTCCCGCCGCGCGTTTGCGCACGAAAGCGCTGGGTTTGCCCGCGTTACGCTCCTTCGGGTTGGGCAGCACCGCGGCCAGCCGCGCGGCCTGCGTGGGCGTCAACTCGGACGCCTTGACGCCAAAGTGGTGCCGCGCCGCCGCCTCGACGCCAAAGACCCCCGTCCCGAATTCCGCGACGTTCAGATAAACCTCAAGGATGCGCCGCTTGGTCCAGACGAACTCGACCACCGGGGTCATCATCGCCTCCAGCGCCTTGCGCACCCAACTGCGCCCCTGCCAGAGGAACACGTTCTTGACCACCTGCTGGCTGAGGGTCGAAGCGCCGCGATTGCTGCCCTCTTCGATCGCCAGCCGGATCGCGTTCATGTCAAAGCCCCAGTGCAGGCAGAAATTGGCATCCTCTGCCGCGACCACCGACCGCGCCATCACCGGCGCGATCTCATCCCAGCCGACCCATGTCCGCTCAAGCCCGCCAAGGCGGCGGCTTTCCTGCCATTGGTAGATGTTCATCGGGGGCGGCACGAAGCCGAAAAGCAGGATGACCGCCAGCATCAGCGCAACGGCGCCCAATATCCCGCGCACCAGCCACAGCATCACACGCCGCAGCGGGCCACGCCGCCGGGGGGGCGGGGCGTCCGACTTCGGCTTTTTCTTCGATGCGGGCGTCTTGCGGCGGGCCATGGCCCCCGACTCTCACGCCGGGCGCGCTGGCGTCAACCTCAGTCCTTGGCAATGCCCATCTGATTGGCGCCCGCGCCCATCGGATGCACGCCTTCCTCCAGCATGTCGCGCAGGATGCTTTCGGCCTGCTTGGACAGCGAAGTCTGCACCACACGGCCCTTCTTGCGAAAGCCGGACAGACGGTCCAGCACCTTGTCTGCCGTCATCTTGCGGATCAGCACGCAGACGGCCGATCCGCCCTTGTCGAGGCTGCGGCCCACATCGCGCAGGAAATCGTCGTTGATCCCGATGTCCGTGGCCCGGCCCGCCAGCGCGCCGGCGCCCGCGCCCACCGCCGCACCGACGATGGGGTTCAGGAACAAAAGCCCCACCAGCGCACCCCAGAACGTGCCGCCGATCGCGCCCGTCGCCGTAAGGTTCACCGCCTGATGCAGATGCACGTCGCCGCCCTCATCCCGCGTGACGACCACCACATCCTCCATCTCGATCAGATATTCCTTCTGCAAGCGCACCAGTTCGGCCCGCACTTCAAAGGCAGTGGCCTCATCGGGGTAAGCGACGATGACAAGATCGGACATGG
>JBBSBE010000066.1:0-21345 GCA_038251625.1 Rhodobacterales bacterium | reverse complement strand
GGTGATCCAGGCGAAATCCTCTGCCTGCCAGTTCAGGCCGGCCAACGGATCATCCTCATGCGCGTCGAAACCTGCGGAGATCAGGATCAACTCAGGCTCGAACGCCGCCACCCGTGCCAGTGCGGGCCCCCAGGCGTTCCGCATCGCCAGCGCGCCGGATCCTTCGGCCAACGGCAGGTTCACGATCTGGCCATGTGCGCCCACCTCGCGCAGCGACCCGCTGCCGGGATAGAGCGGCATCTGGTGCGACGAGACGAACATCGCGCGCACCTCATCCCACAGGATATCCTGCGTGCCGTTGCCGTGGTGCACGTCGAAATCCAGCACGGCCACGCGGTGGAGGGCGTGCACCTCGAGCGCGCGCATGGCCCCGATGGCCACGTTGCCGAAGATGCAAAACCCCATCGCAACCTCGCGTTCGGCGTGGTGCCCGGGGGGCCGCATGGCGACGAAGGCGTTGGCCACCTCGCCCGCCATCACGGCATCAACTGCCGCGCAGACGCCGCCAACGCCCCGCAAGGCTGCATCCATGGACCCGGGTGCCATATAGGTATCGCCGTCCACCTGCGCCCAACCTTGCCGCGGGACCGCGCGGTGCATGCGGGCAAGGTAGGTGGCGGGATGGCAGCGCAGGATATCGGCCTCATCGCCCACGGGGGCGTCGCGCCGCTCAAGCGTCAGGCCCGCGAGGCCGCGCAGGACCGCCGCGCGCCGTGCCACCTGTTCGGGATGGCCGGGTGGATTCAGATGCAGGTCGCAATCATCGTGCGTGTAAAGCGCCGTGACCATGCGCGCCTAATCCGGCGCCAGCATGTAGCCCGACCCCCGCACCGTTTGCAGATAGCGCGGCTGCTTCGGATCAGCCTCGATCTTGCGACGCAGGCGCGTGATCTGCACGTCAACGGCCCGGTCACCGCGTTCGCCACCCTCTGCCTCATCCTCGCGCAGATCGCCCACCAGACGGTCGCGGCTGACCGGCTGGCCAGCTTGCGCCGCAAAGACGCGCATCAACTGCGCCTCGGTCGCCGTCAGGCGCACCGGTTCGGCACCGCGCCACAATTCCCCCCGTTCCATGTCATAGCGAACGGGGCCGAGGTGCAGCATCTTGGGTCCGGGTTCCGGCTTGGCTTGCGGTACCCGGCGCAGGATGGCGTTGATCCGCAAGAGCAGCTCTTTTGGCTCGAACGGTTTGACGAGGTAATCATCCGCGCCCGCCTCCAGTCCCTCGATCCGGCTTGCAGCCTCGCTGCGCGCGGTCAACAGGAGGATGGGCACCATGCTGCGGCCGCGCAGATCACGGGTCAGGGCGATCCCGTCTTCGCCCGGCATCATGACGTCGAGCACGACAAGATCGAACTCGAGCCCCGTCAAAAGCCTGCGCGCCTGGGCCGCACTTTTCGCGGTGGACACCAGAAAGCCGTTGCGCATCAGGAACTTTTGCAAAAGTCCCCGGATACGTTCATCATCATCGACGACCAGAAGATGCGCCTGTGGATCGACAGGGGTCATGGACTGCCCTCCTTCAGGCTTTGATACTGCCTGCGCATCTCGGGGTCCATCATCGCTTCCAGTACTTGCCGGAACCCGGCCACCGCCTGCGGCCCCGCCGCGCGGTAGGCGGCGCGCATGCGGGCGCGCTGCGCCTCGGACAGCGCGCGTTCAAGGTCGGCGCCCTTGACGGTCAGATGCAGGTTGCGTTCACGCTTGTCCGATCCGCCGATGCGGCTTTGGACCAGCCCGTCGTCGATCAGCGTGCGCAGCACTCGGTTCAGCGATTGCTTGGTCACGCCCAGCGTTGCCAGAAGGTTGGTGACAGTTGTGCCAGGACTGCGGTGGATGAAATGGATCGCGCGGTGGTGCGCCCGGCCGTAATCCATCCCTTCCAGAATGCGGTCGGGATCAGCGGTAAAGCCGCGATAGGCGAAGAACATCGCCTCGATCCCCTTTCGCACCTGCTCGTCCGTCAGGAACAGCAGCGTCTCGCCCCCGCCTGACCCCGCGCTGCCCTCTGCCATGCGGCACCTCCCGTTTGGCGGGATTTTATGTCAGCCTTGTTGACTTTCCAAGACTCAACTGTTAGCCAGCCGGGGATTTCGCGCAACTTTATGTCCGATGCGGACCTATTGAACGCAACATTCGCAAAACGACGCCGAGGGAGGCACCGATGGCAGGCTATGACGACCGGGACGGAAAGATCTGGATGGATGGCAAACTGGTCGAGTGGCGCGATGCACGCGTCCACATCCTGACCCACGCGATGCACTACGCCTCCTCCGTGTTCGAGGGCGAGCGGTGCTACAACGGCAAGATCTTCAAGGGGCACGAACATTCGGAACGCCTGCGCAAATCGGGCGAGCTTCTGGACATGCCGCTGCCCTATTCGGCGGATGAGATCGACGTGGCGAAGGAGGCCGTTCTGAAGGCCAACGGCCTGACCGATGCCTATGTGCGCGCGCTGGCCTGGCGCGGTGCGGGCGAGGATATGGGGGTTGCCGCCAAGCGCAACCCGATCCGGATGGCCGTGGCCTGCTGGTCCTGGGGCAATTATTATGGCGACGCCAAGATGAAGGGCGCCAAGCTCGATATCGCCAAATGGAAACGCCCCAGCCCCGAGACGATCCCGCACGAGGCCAAGGCGGCCGGGCTCTACATGATCTGTACCATGTCAAAGCACGCGGCCGAGGCGAAAGGATGTTCTGACGCGATGATGTTCGATTATCGCGGCTACGTGGCCGAGGCGACAGGGGCCAACATCTTTTTCGTCAAGGACGGCGAAGTGCATACGCCGAAGCCGGATGCGTTTCTGAACGGCATCACCCGGCAGACCGTCATCACCATGCTGCGCGACATGCAGATCAAGGTGCACGAGCGGCATATCGAGGCGTCCGAACTGGAAGGCTTCCAGCAATGCTGGCTGACCGGAACGGCGGCGGAGGTGACGCCCGTGGGGTCGATCGGCACCTATAACTTCGAGGTGGGCGAGATCACCAAGCGTGTGGCCACGGAGTATGAGCGGCTGGTCAGGGCCTAGGGTCGCAGCAGGGCGCTGTCGCTGCCCGGCCCGAACCGGCGCGGCATCACCCGCTCGGGTTTCGCGGGTTCCTTCTTTGGCGTCGGCGTGAAGGCGATGGCAATATCGTCAAACACGCCGGACGCAGGCAGGAAGGTCAGCGCAAGGATAAAGGCGACCTGAAGCAGCCCGATAAGGTTCAGGAATGTCCGGAACGGCTGTTTCCGTGTCTTGTGGCGATAGCGGCGCTGGGCGAACTTCGCGCCAAACCAACCGCCGACAGCCGACAGAAACAAAAGCGTAGCCTCTGGTACCCGCCACTCGCCCGTCACGGCCCTCTGCTTGTCGAGCCGGAACGCGAACGCCGTCCAGATGTTCATAAAAACCAGATAGGCGACCAAAGCGATCAGAAGCGGCCACGTATCGCGGTCAGGCAGTTCGGCCAGCACATCCATTCCGCGCATCTAGCCTGCGATTTCGGCGGCAAAATGGCGGACGGACGCCCCGTGCTCAGGCTTCTTCCCCGCGCGCGATCCGCACAAATTCCTGCACGCGGCGGGCGTCGTCGCGGGTTTTCGGGCGGCGGGTCAGGGTTCGGGTGGCAGGGTGGCTTCCGTCCTGGCCTTGCGTGCGCTCGACGGCCAGAAAGCGGCTGACGCGGGTGCCGTCGCTCGGGGCGCGGCGGTCGGCGATGTGGCGGTTCATGGTATCCTCCTGCGGTTGGCGGAGGATCAGTCTATCACGGATTGGACGAAATCGTTACGATCTCGTTGATACCGGCGCTGCTGTTCAACACGACCCGGCCCGGCCTGCTGGACCGTTCGCTTGCGCGCACATCGCCCATGGCAAGGCTGGCCACCAGTTCCGCAGCCGAAATCATGCTTTGCGGTGGCAGCGAGGCCATACCGGCCAACAGGATCTGCGCCGCAGCGATCACCCGCAGCCATCCCTTGAACATCGGCGAAAAGCGCAAGGTGCGGAAGCGCCGCAATCCCAGCGCCGCCCCCGGCCAGCCGCCCATCGCGGCCAGGCACAGAAGATTCAGTTCGGGCAGACGGACGAGGCCCTCCTGCGCGCGGCGCCGGTCGATGGAGATCAGGCAAAAGCTGACCAGACTGGCAATCAAAAGCCACAGCCCGGCGCTGAAGCCGAGGTAGGCAAGGGTTCCAGGCTGGGGAAACGAGATGCTCATGCCCCGAACACTACCCCCGGATTAGGGCAGGAACGGGGCTATTTCGGTTCAATTTCAGTACAAATTGGGCCGGAATTCCGGCTCAGGCAATCACCGTTTCCACGACGATATTGCCCTTCGTGGCGTTGGAATAGGGGCAGATGAAATGCCCGCGCTCAACCATCTTTTCGGCCACCGACCGCTCTACCCCCGGCAGGTGGACCGTCATCTTTGCCTGGATGCCGAAACCGCCATCCGTGCGCGGCCCGATCGAGACGGCCACGTTCACGGTGGCGTCCGCAGGTACCGTTCCAATCTTCTCGCTCGACGCGGCAAAGCGCATGGCGCCAAGGTAGCAAGCGGCGTAGCCGACCGCGAAAAGCTGCTCAGGGTTGTTGCCGTTGCCCGATCC
Organism: Rhodobacterales bacterium; assembly: GCA_038251625.1. Lineage (GTDB taxonomy): Bacteria > Pseudomonadota > Alphaproteobacteria > Rhodobacterales > Rhodobacteraceae > JBBQXK01. The sequence continues at coordinate 16,752 of JBBSBE010000066.1, read as the reverse complement.
GCCCATTTCCTTTGGCGGGGCCAACGTCACGGCCAGCGCGCCATCCAGCGTTGCGGACTTGCCATCGCGACCGCCCCCCGTGGCCTGCGCCTCGGTTGTGTAGACTACTTTTTCCAGCATGATCGCCTCCGGTTTCCAGATTTCGAAGGACAGCCTAACGGCTAGGCCCGGGGGCTACAATGCGCAGGCTGGCGTTTGGCCAGCCGGGCCACGGCCCAGGCCGCAGCATCGGCGACCACGGGATCGGCGTCGGTCAGGCATGCGGCGGCGGCAGGGGCCAGTGCGGGGTCATCCGAATTGCCGATGGCATAAAGCACGTTGCGCACGAAGCGCCCGCGCCCGATCCGCTTGATCGGACTGCCTGCAAAGCGGGCCCGGAAGCCTGCATCATCCAGCGCCGCAAGGTCGGCCAGCGCAGGGGCCTGGCCGCTCGCGGCATAGCCCGCCTCGTGCGCTGCCACCGCAAATTTGTTCCACGGGCAGACGGCAAGGCAATCGTCGCAGCCATAGATCCGGTTTCCCATCAGGCCGCGCAAATCCTCGTCCACCGGGCCTTTGTGCTCGATCGTCAGGTAGGAGATGCAGCGCCGCGCATCGAGGCGATAGGGCGCCGGAAACGCGCGCGTCGGGCAGATATCAAGGCAAGCGGTGCAACTGCCGCAATGGCTGACCTCGGGCGCATCGGGCGGCAGATCGAGCGTGGTGAAGATCGCGCCAAGGAACACCCAGTTTCCCAGATCACGGCCCAGAAGGTTGGTATGCTTGCCCTGCCATCCCAGACCCGCCGCCTGCGCCAGCGGCTTTTCCATCACCGGGGCAGTATCCACGAACACCTTGATCTCGCCCCCGCCTGCGCCAATCAGCCAGCGCCCAAGGCGCTTAAGCCGCCGCTTGACCAGAACATGATAATCCTTGCCCTGCGCATAAACGCTGATCGCCCCGCGATCCCGCGCCGACAGCACGGCCAGGGGGTCATCCTCTGGTGTGTAAGCCTCGGCCAGCATGATGATGGACCGCGCTGCCGGCCAAAGCGCGCGGGGATCGCTGCGCCAGACGGCGCGATCCTCCATCCATCCCATCTGCCCGTGATGCCCGGCCCCCAGCCAGGCCGAAAGCTGCCCCGGCGCATCGGGAATGGCATCGGGGCTGCAAATGCCCATCGCTGAAAAGCCTTCGCGCCTTGCCTGCGCGGCAAGACGCTGCTTGAGGTCGCCGGGGGTTGCTGCGGTCAAGCCGGGGGATCCCTGTGGTGGCTGGAAATCAAGGCTAGCATGCCCGTCCGGCATTTACCCGACCTGACACACCATCGTCACGGCGGATTCGAACCCGAAGAGGTGGCGCAGCGGCCCCAGCGTTTCGGTGCCGATGGCGTGAAAGCCCGCGCGTTCGTAAAGCGCACGGGCGCGGATGTTGGTGTTGACGACTTCAAGGCGCAGTTCGGCAAAGCCGCGCTGTCTGGCGGCATCGGCCAGCGCTGCCAGAAGCGCCGTTCCCACGCCCTGCCCGCGCGCGCCCCGCTCGACACAGATGCCGTCGATCAGGAAGCGGCGGTTATCGACCTCGCGCGACAAAAGCCACAGCGCCGACGCGCGCCACGCGGCCCCGGCGGCGCCGTAGTGGCGGGAAAGTTCGGCAAAACCGCCGTCTGCAAAGGCGCCCTTTGCCGTCTTGAAGCCCGCGATGCCCAACAGCGCCCCGTCCGGCGACAGCGCCGCAAGAACATGCGCGGTGTCGATCACATCCGCCAGATAGGTGCGTGCCCGTGCTTCGGGGCCGAGGACACGGCCAAGCTTGCCGCCGAACGCCTGCCAGTAAAGCGCGGCAGCCGCGTTCACCAGATGAGGTGGGAGCCCTTCGATAACCCGTGGCCGCAAGGGTGCCGTCACTCGGGCAGCGGATCACCCGCCTGCACCATCAGAACCCCGTGGTTCTTGTGCGCATCCGTATCGGTGATCCTCTCGTAGGTCGCCCCGGGCAGGGAGGCAAAGGCATTGCTGAGCGCCTTGGGGAACCAGGTGGACGGCAAGCCCGCAAATTCCGGCGCACTGCGCAACACCGCAGAATTGGCCAGCGTGCAATGCGCGGGCGCCACCGCGCCATTGGCCAGCGCGCGCGCGATCAGCGCATCGGCCGTGGAAAGAGAGACAGGGACGGTCTGCACCACCACGTCAAACGTATCTCTGGCGTGATAGTCGATATAGAAATCCACCAGCCGCGGCGTCAGCCCGAAGAACACGTCGTTGCGTTCGGGTGCGCGCGGGTGCGTCCAGCTGCCTGCGGGATCAAAAAGGATGCGCTGCGATCCGTTGATCATCAGCCCCGAATGCGCGCCCGAACCATCGCGCTTGGCCAGTACGGTGAAAAGCGTAACCGACGGTGGCCCCGGATCCACATAGCGCGCGGCGGCAACCGCCTCGTCCGGGGCAAAAACGCGCTCGCCCGCGCAACCGGCCAGCGACAGGGCCGCAGCCATCAGGATCAGAAAGCGGCGCATCGGGGCGTCCTTTCGGCAAGGGTAGGGGGCTTGGGGGGGAAGGTCAGCCGTTGACCAGCGCCACAAAGACCAGAAGGCCAAGCGAAATGCCGATGCCCCAGGTCACCATGCGGACAAAACCTTCAAAGGTTTTCTCGTGATCCTTGATATCCATGCTGCCCGGCTTGTGATCGCCTTGCTCGGTCTGTCCGGCCATCTGCGCGTTCCCCTCGGTGGTGTCAGTCGTCGCTTAGCTGATTCACGCCGCGCTGTCACGCGGGCCGTCTGCCGCATCTGCCGCAGCGCGGCGCCAGTGCCACGCGCCATCCGCCGCCATCGTGCGGCTGACCGCGCCTTGCGCAAGAAGGTGGTTCAGGTGTGCGACCGCCTCGACCAGCGCCAGCCCGTATTCCGCCGCCCCGATCTCGCGCTTGAAAAGCAGGGGGAACAGGCTGCACGCCGTGCGCGGGGCTTTGGCCAACGCGATCCTGATACGGGCCAGCGCGTTTTCGTGATTCTCGATCATCTGCACAAGGCGGAACGGCAGCCCGGTGAAGGGCAGCTTGTGGCCGGGAAGGACAAGCTGGCCGTCGGTCGCCAGTGGCTGGAAGGCGCGGCAACTGTCCAGCCATTCGCCCAGGGGATCGGCGGCGGGTTCGGTGGGGTAGACCCCGATATTGGCCGAAATGCCCGGCAAAAGCTGATCGCCGCCCAGGATGATCGGCGCGTCCTCTGCCCAGAGCGTGGCATGTTCGGGCGCATGGCCGTGGCCCACACGGATGCGCCAGCGGCGGCCACCCAGCGTCAGCCGGTCGCCATCCGCGATACGGGTGTAACCCAGCGGAAGTGGCGCCACCGCATCGGCAAAGTTCCACGGGCGCTGATCCATGCGCTGGGCATAGATCGCCGGATCCATCCCCGCCGCCCGCCAGAAGGCCAGCGTTTCGGGCGCGGGCCTTTCCTGCACGTCGAGCGTCAGCATGCGGGCGTAGATCCACGAGGTACGCGTGGTCAGAAGCTCTGCCCCCATCGCCTGAAACCAGCCGGCAAGGCCGATATGATCGGGGTGGCAATGGGTGACCAGCACGCGCCGCACGGGGCGGCCTTTCAATGGGCCCGCAAGCACGGCTTCCCATTCCGCGCGGGTTTTTCTGGTGTCAAACCCGGTGTCGATGATCGTCCAGCCATCGGCATCGTCCAGCGCGTAGACGTTCACATGGTCAAGCGCCATCGGCAACGGCAGGCGAATCCAGAGGACGCCCGGTGCCACCTCGGTGGCCGCGCCTGCTGCGGGCGGTTCCGGGAAGGGGTGCGAGACCCCCGCAGCCCTCACGCCGCCAGATCCTCATCGCTCAGCGCATAAAGGCCAGCGGCGCCTTGCTCGACCTGCGCCAAAAGCCCCTTGTGTTCGGGCAAAAGGCGCAGGATCGCCACGGCGGCCAGGGCCGAACGGGGGCCTGTGCCGCCCTCCGCCACCGCCGATGCAAGGTGGATGTGGCCCGACAGCACCCGCGCGAAGGCGCGCAGATAGGGCACTGCCCCGGCAAAACGGTCGTTCATGTCCTGTGCGACCAGCACCTCTGTCGCCTCGCGCAGCGCCTCGGCGGCATTCCAGACCGGGGTCGCCAGATCGGGCAGGGCAGCAGAGCGCGCGGCCTCGGCCCCGGCCTGCACCTCGTCGATCAGCCGGAACGCCGCTTCGCCCCCGTCCATCATCTTGCGGCCCACAAGGTCCATCGCCTGGATGCCGTTGGTGCCTTCGTAGATGGCCGTCACCCGCACATCGCGCAGGAACTGGGCAGCGCCGGTCTCCTCGATGAGGCCCATGCCGCCATGTACCTGCACGCCCTGGCTTGCGACCCAGATGCCGGTATCGGTGCCAAAGGCCTTGGCGATGGGCGTCAGGAGTGCCGCGCGCGCCTGCCAATCCTCGGACCCTGTGGCACGGCTCATGTCGATCGCCACGGCGCACAACAGAGCGATGGCGCGGGCCGATACGGTTTCGGCCTTCATCTCGGCCAGCATGCGGCGCACATCGGCATGGGCGAGGATCGCGGGCTTGCCCTCGACCGGGGTTTTCCCCTGCTTGCGGTCCGTGGCATAGGCCAGCGCGTGCTGATAGGCAGCCTCCGCCACGGATACGCCCTGCACACCCACACCCAACCGCGCGTTGTTCATCATGGTGAACATTGCGGCCATGCCCTTGTGCGGCTCGCCCACCAGCCAGCCCGTGGCGCCATCATACTGCATCACCGCCGTAGGCGACCCGTGCAGACCCAGCTTGTGCTCGAGGCTGACGACAGACAGGCTGTTGCGCACGCCGGGGTTGCCATCGGCATCGGGAATGAACTTTGGCACCATGAAAAGGCTGATCCCCTTCGTCCCCGGTGCCGCATCGGGCAACCGGGCCAGCACCAGATGGCAGACGTTGGTGGTAAAGTCGTTGTCGCCCCAGCTGATATAGATTTTCTGGCCGCTGATCGCATAGGTGCCATCGCCAGTGGGCTCGGCCTTGCTGCGCAAGGCACCCACATCGCTGCCTGCCTGCGGCTCGGTCAGGTTCATCGTGCCGCACCACTCGCCCGAAACGAGCTTGGGGATATAAAGCGCTTTCAGCGCGTCCGAGGCGTGATGCTCCAGCGCCTCGATCTGGCCTTGGGTCATCAGGGGGTTCAACTGCAACGACAGGCAGGCCGATCCCATCATTTCATTGACCGCCGACGTTACTGCCATCGGCAGACCCATGCCGCCGAATTCCGGGTTTGCCGCGATGGAAACCCAGCCCCCATCCACAATTGCGCGGTAGCCTTCGGCGAAACCCGGCGAGGTGCGCACCACACCGTTTTCCAGCCGCGCCGGGTGCTTGTCGCCTTCCCGCTGCAGGGGTGCCAGCACGGTTTCGGCAAGCTTGCCCGCTTCGGCCAGCACCGCCTCAACCGTTTCCGGGGTGGCTTCCGCGAAAAGATCGGTGGCCGTGACACCACCTAGGCCGACGACATGATCGAACAGAAACCGGAACTCGCTCAGGGGGGCACGGTAGGCCATGGGGTTCCTCGCATCTTGGCAAGCAGGGGGCGCGGGGGTAGGAAACCCCGCAACGGGCCGAAGCCTAGCCCAACCCATGCAATCCTCAACCCCTACGCTGCGTCACGAGGCCCGATGACAGACCTTCTGCCCGCCACGCCTGACGGCATCGCCCGCGCCGCCGGCTTGCTGCGGCAGGGGGCGCTTGTCGCGTTTCCGACAGAGACGGTGTACGGGCTTGGCGGCGATGCGCGGTCGCCGCAGGCGGTGGCGGGGATTTATGCGGCCAAGGGGCGGCCCGATTTCAACCCGTTGATCGTGCATGTGGCGGATGTGGCTGCGGCGCGGACGGTTGCGGTTTTCGATGACCGCGCCGAACGGCTGGCAGCGATTTTCTGGCCCGGTCCGCTGACGCTGGTGCTGCCCGCGCAGCCGTCTGCAGGGCTGGCCCCTGCGGTGACGGCTGGCCTGCCGACGGTGGCGGTGCGTGTGCCCGCGCACCCTTTGGCGCAGGCATTGCTGGGGGCGTTTGGCGGGCCGCTTGCAGCGCCATCCGCCAACCCGTCGGGCCGTGTGTCGCCCACGACGGCTGCGCATGTGATGGCGGGACTTCAGGCGCGGATTGCGGCGGTGCTGGACGGCGGGGCCTGTGCCGTCGGGGTGGAATCGACGATCGTCGGGTGCGTGGGTGCACCCACGCTACTTCGGCCCGGGGGTCTGCCGGTCGAGATGCTGGAGTCCGCGCTGGGCATCGTCCTTGCCGCGCCGCGCGACGGGATCACCGCGCCGGGGCAATTGGCCTCGCATTACGCGCCCGCCGCGCGGCTGCGGCTTAATGCGGAAAGCCCGCGCCCCGGCGAGGTGTGGTTGGGGTTTGGTCCCGCGCCGCTGACGCTGTCTGCCACGCGCGACCTGACAGAAGCCGCCGCGCGCCTTTTTGCGGCGTTGCGCGAGGCGGATGCGCTGGCGGGGCCGGAGGGGGCCATCGCGGTGGCGCCGGTGCCCGAAACCGGGCTGGGGCGCGCGATCAATGACCGGCTGCGCCGGGCAGCGGCACCGCGCGGCTGAAGAAAGAGGGGGCTGTCCGCCCCCCGCGAGGCGCATGCCGCGCCTCACCCCCCCGAGGATATTTTTTCAAAGGAGAAGGGGAAAAAGCGTGTCAGGCCGCGAGGAGGCGTGTGCCTTCGGTGGCGGCGATGCGGGCGGTCAGGATGGTGCCTTCGGGCTGATCTGTGGTGAAGGCCACTTCGGTGAAATCTTCCGCGCGGCCCATGCGCGGCCCTTCGGTCAGCACGGTCTGCGTGGTGCCGATGCGCGCCGCGAGATGCGCGGAAAGCGCGGCTTGGCCCGCTGCGCGCAGGCGGGCAGCACGGTCGCGGATCACTGGCCCCTGCAGTTGCGGCATCCGGGCTGCGGGTGTGCCCTTGCGCGGGCTGAAGGGGAAGACGTGCAGGAAGGTAAGGCCGCAATCCGCGATCAGGCGAAGGGACGCATCAAACATCGCGTCCGTCTCCGTCGGGAAGCCTGCGATGATATCGGCACCGAAGGCCATTCCGGGGCGGAGGGCGCGCGCCTCTTCGCAAAAGTGGATGGAATCGTCGCGGCTGTGGCGGCGCTTCATGCGCTTCAGAATCATGTCATGCCCGTGCTGCAGGCTGAGGTGAAGATGCGGCATCAGGCGCGGTTCGGTGGCAATCGCCTCCATCAGCCGGGGATCGGCCTCGATGCTGTCGATGGACGAGATGCGCAGGCGCGGCAGGTCGGGCACGAGACGCAAAAGCCGCAGCACAAGATCGCCAAGGCGCGGCAACCCCGGCAGATCGGCGCCCCAAGAGGTGAGGTCCACCCCCGTCAGGACCACTTCGTTGAAGCCCCGATCAACCAGACGTTTGACCTGATCGACCACAACCCCCGCCGGGACAGACCGCGAATTGCCGCGGCCGAAGGGGATGATGCAGAAGGTGCAGCGGTGGTCGCAGCCGTTCTGCACCTGCACATAGGCACGGTGGCGGCCGAATCCGTCGATCAGGTGCCCGGCGGTTTCGCGCACCGACATGATGTCATCCACCATGACCCGCTCTGTCTCGCCGATCAGATCGGGGGCGAGGGTGGCCCAAGTGGCGGCCTGCATCTTTTCGTGGTTGCCTACGACGCGCGTGACCTCGGGCATGGCGGCAAAGGTTTCAGGCTCGACCTGCGCCGCGCAGCCCGTCACGATCACTGGCACGCCGGGGTTTTCGCGCGCAAGACGGCGGATTTCCTGCTTGGATTTCCGCACAGCCTCGGCCGTGACGGCGCAGGTGTTCACCACCACCGCGCCAGAAAGGCCCGCAGCGGCGGCAAGGTCGCGCATCGCCTCGGTCTCATAGGCGTTCAGGCGACAGCCCATCGTGGCAAAGACGGGGGCGTTCATGCGTAGGCCCTCAGGAACAAAGGCGAGAACCAGCCGTCAAAGACATGCGCCACGGGGCCCGTCAGCCAGACGCCATCGTCGCGCCATTCAGCCATCAGTGTGCCGCCGTCCATTTCCATCCGCACCTGCCGCCCGGTCAGCCCGCGCTTGTGTGCGGCCACCGCCACGGCGCAGGCGCCCGATCCGCAGGCCAGCGTGATCCCTGCGCCCCGTTCCCAGACCCGCAGGCGCAGCCTGTCGGGTGAGAGGAGAGAGACGAACTCCACATTCGTGCGGGCGGGGAAAAGCGCGTCATGCTCGACCACAGGCCCGACAAGGGGCAGGTCCACCGCATCGGCATCGGGCACGAAGAACACGGCATGGGGATTGCCCATGCCCACGGCCACCGGATCGCCCGGCAGGGGCAGATGCAGCGTATCGACGGCATGCGCCAGCGGCACCTCGGCCCAATCCTGCTGCGGTTGGCCCATGTTGACCCAGATCGCATCCCCCCGCCGCTCGGCCGCCAGAAGCCCGCGTTCGGTGCGGATCGTCACGGCACCGTTGCCCGTCTCGGCCATCATCAGATGCGCAACACAGCGCGTGGCATTGCCGCAGGCGCCTGCCGTGCTGCCATCGGCGTTCCAGAAATCAAGCGCGATATCGGCCGCCGGATCCGCGCGCATCACTGCTAGCTGGTCAAAGCCCACCCCGCGGTGCCGGTCGCCCAGCGCGCGCGCCAGCGCGGCCGTCATCACCCCGCCGCCCTTGCGCTGGTCGATGATGACGAAATCGTTGCCCGCGCCGTGCATCTTCAGAAAACGCAGGCCAGTCGAGGAGTGTCCTTGGTCCATGGCGCAGGCCCATACGCCCTTCCCGCGCGTTTTTCCAGTGCGCCCCTTTTCCGCTTGACCCTTTCGGGCAAGCTTCTTAGGTAGCGCCGTGATGTGGGCCTGTAGCTCAGCTGGTAGAGCAACTGACTTTTAATCAGTAGGTCTCGGGTTCGAACCCCGACGGGCTCACCACCATCACCCTCTTTCCGCTCGACGTGGCAAAGGGGCGGATGGGGTGAACCGCCCCCGCATCATCCCCTTTTCGCTAAATGATCGCCGTCTCGACGTAAGGCTGCCCTGCCGCGATGCGGGCATAACCCAGCGCCGACATATCCAGCGTGCGCCATCCGCCATGGGCAAGCCATTCGGCGGTCGCGCGCCCCATCGCGGGCGATTGCTGCAGCCCGTGGCCGGAAAAGCCGTTGAGGAAAAGGAAGTTCGTCACCTCCGGGTGGGGCCCCACGATCGCGTTGGCGTCCAGAAGGTTCATGTCGTAGTGCCCGGCCCATTCGCGGATCACCCGGATCGCCTCGAACGCCGGGATGCGGGTGGCGATGGTGGGCCAGATGTGATCCTGCCAAAGCGCGTGATCCATGGCGAAATCGTCATGATCGACCAGCGGGTCTTCTGCGGTATGCCCGCCCGCCATGTAGGTGCTGCGGGTGTCCTGCCGCACGTGCACACCCGAGGGATCGATGGTCAGTGGAAGCGCGCGACTCAGCGGTGTTTCGGCGGTGAAAACCCATGTGAAGCGTTTGCGCGGCTCGACCGGAATCGCGATGCCCGCCATCGCGGCCATGCGCGCGCCGCGCGTGCCCGTGGCATTGACCACGGCGCCGCAGGATACCACCTCGCCCGAGGCCAGCGTCACGCTTTCCACCAACGCACCCGCCGCATTGCGGGTGATCGCCACCACCTCGCCCGCAATCCATTCCACACCGCGTTCCTTTGACTGCCGCCGCCACCAGTCGAACATGGTGATTCCGTCGAAATACCCTTCGTTGACGGTGTTGAGGCTGCCCAGCACCAGATCGTCGACGACGTAGAAGGGATACTCTGCCTTGATCTCATCCGGCGTCAAAAGCCGCGTGGCCGCCCCCGCTGCGGCCTGCACCGCCTGGCTGGCGCGCAGGCTATCGGCAAAGGTGCCCGTATCCGCCAGATAAAGGTATCCGAAGGTCTGGATCGGCAGGTCGGGCACGCGCGGGTCGCCGCCCATGTGGTGGCGCAGGTTCTGGATGTAGTCTGCCCCGAACTGCGAGATGCGCACATTGAGTTCGGTTGAAAACTGCTGCCGGATGCAGGAATTGCTGTGGCTGGTGGCCGCGTTTGCGTAGGTCGGGTCACGCTCGACCACAAGCACCCGGCCGGTGAACGCTGGATTGTCCGACAGGAACCATGCGGTTGAGGCCCCCATCATCGCGCCCCCCATGATCACAACGTCATAGGTGCTGTGGGCGGGGCGGGTGTTCATGCGGGCTTCCCCTGCTGCGGGCCATGGCGCGGATGCCGAACGGCACCCTTCGCCAGGATCGCGGCAAGCGCAAGATCGCGCATGAACGGGAAAGGGTGAGAGGCTGGACAACGACCCAAGCGGGGCTCGTTACGGCTGCTTCCTTCCGGATCTGACCGGGTTGGCGAGGCGCTCGCCCGCGCCAACCTCTCGACAGGTAATATAGGCGCCCCGGCGTGGCGGCGCAAGCGTCAGGGAAAGAGGCGCGATGCAAGACGGCGCAGGACATCCGCGTTGCGGCGAGTACGCGCGAGCGTCCAGCCCCCCTCGATTGCAACGAGGAGGAGTTCGGCCGCACCATCTGCGTCTTCAACGCCAAGCCTGCGCGCATGTGCCGCCATGGCCGCGATGAGGCGGGCGAAGGTCGCCTCGGCATGCGCGCGGAAATCGGCCTCTTCCGGGCCGTCGAAAAGCAGCGCCGATATCGGACATGCACTGGCCTTTTCCCGCCGCTCGAACAGCTTGGCCAGCTTATGGCAGAAGGTGGCAACGCCGTGCTGCCAGGAAGGCGCGGGCAGGAAGGCATCATCGACGATTCGCAGCATCACCTCGGCGATGAAATCCGCCGCGGCGCGGGCGAGGTCAGCCTTGCCTGCAGGGAAGTGATGATAGAGCGAACCTTTGGGCACGCGCGCCGCCGCCAGAACCTCGGCGATGCCCGTCGCGTGGTAGCCCTGCGCGCGAAAAAGCTGCGCGGCAGTGCTGATAAGGCGTTCGCGGGTCGTCATCTCCTGGTCCATGGCGCTCTTTAGCCGATGCACTCAGGAATGACTAGACCGACTGGTCTATTGTTGATAATAGACCAGTCGGTCCATTCGTGAGGAGTGCATTTGATGAGCCTGATGGACGACAGAATTACCCCTTCCCCGGAACAGGACGTCACGCTGCGGGCAGGGGGTGCGACGCTCGCGGGGCGGCTTTATTTGCCACCGGGCCGTCCGCGGGCGGCGGTGGTACTGCATGGGGCGACGGGTGTTCCCATGCGATTCTACCGCAGTTTCGCGCGCTGGCTGGCGGCAGAGCGCGATTGTGCGGTCCTGACGTATGACTACCGCGATTTCGGGACCTCGGCCCGGCGTCCGATGCGGCAATCCGGCGCCACGATGGTTGACTGGGGCCTGCGCGATCAGGCGGCGGCGCTGCAGGCCCTTGGACGGATGGTGCCGGGGGTGCCGCGCTGGGTGATCGGGCATTCGCTTGGCGGGCTCTGGCTTGGCTGGCATCCGCAGATGGCAGGGGTGGCCCGGGTCGTGACAGTAGGAACGGGCCTTGTGCACATAGGGGACCACCGGCCCCTTTTCCGGCTGCGCGCGATGGCGTTCTGGCACGCAATGCCGCCGGTTGTGGCGGCGCTCGGGTATCTGCCGGGATCTCTGGGGCTCGGGGCCGATCTCCCGCGCGCGGTGTATCGCGACTGGCGGCGCTGGTGCCTGCGTCCGGGGTTCCACATGGGCGATGTGGGGCGCACCCTGCCCCTTCCCGACCCCGCGCTGGTGCAGGCCGAGATGCGGGTTGTGGCCGTGGCCGATGACGATTGGGTGCCCATGGCCGCCGTCTGGCGCATGATGGCGCTTTACCCGCAGGCGGTCAAAAGACAGCTTGTGCTGCGGCCCGAAGCCTTTGGTCTTGGCAAGATCGGCCATCTGGGTGCGTTTTCGCGCGCGAATGCAGTGGTCTGGCCCGCGCTGGTCGATTAGCGTGCCCCCCGGAACGGCGGGGGGAAAAGAACATGGCCGCACGACTGACGCATATAGACTGGCCTGACCATGGCACGCCCGAGGTGCCGCCCGCGCCCGATCTGGCCGACTACACCGCCCGGCTAGCCGCGCTGCGCTCCGCTGTGGCCGCGCGGGGGCTTGATGCGCTGGTGATCTACGCCGACCGCGAGCATGGCGCGAACATGCACTGGCTGACCGGCTTTGACCCCCGCTTTGAAGAGGCGGTGATGGTGGTGCGCCCCGATGGCGCGCTGCTGATCGCGGGCAATGAATGCCTGCCCTACACCAGCGTCTCGCCCTTGGTGCAGGCGGGGGCGGTGGAGGCGGTGCTGTGCGCTTCTCTTTCCCTGCCGTCGCAGCCGCGCCAAAGCCGCAGGCTGCCCGACATCCTGGCCGAGGTTGTGCCCGCTGGTGGCCGCATCGGTGCCGCAGGCTGGAAATGGTGGGAGGCGGGCGAGGTGGACGATCCGACCATCACGCTCGACCTGCCCGCCTTCGTGGCCGATCCGCTGCGCGCCATCGCGGCACGGGTGGAAAACGCGACCGATCTTTTCATGCACCCCGCCCATGGCCTGCGTGCCCGGGTGGATGCGGCCGAAATTGCCCGGCTTGAGTTTTCCAACCACATGGCGGCGGCGGCCCTGCGTCGGATGGCGTTTGCCTTCCGCGAGGGGATGAGCGATTTCACTGCGGTCGAGGCCGCGCGGACGGGCGGGTTGCCCCTGGCCTGCCACATCACCTTTGCCACCGGGGATCGCGCGGCACAGGGCCTGTCAGGGCCGACCGGGCAGATTTTGCAACGCGGCAGCCAGATCAGCTTCAACATCAGCCATTGGGGTTCGAACATCTGCCGCGCGGGTTGGCTCGCGCGGGATGCGGGCGACCTGCCTGCCCCGGCGCGTGACTATCTGGATGCCTTTGTCGGCCCCTACCTTGCGGGGATCGCGCGCTGGTGCGGGCTGATGCGCCCCGGCGTGCCGGGTGGCGAGGTCTGGTCGGCCATGCAACAGGCGCTGCCCTTTGAAACCTTCGGGCTTTTCCTCAACCCCGGTCACCTGATCGGGAATGACGAATGGATGTCTTCCCCTATTGCCGAAGGGTCCCGCATACCGCTCGCCTCCGGGATGGCCATGCAGTGCGATGTGATTCCCGGTCATCCAATCTATGGGTCGACCCGCATGGAAGACGGCTACGTCATCGCCGATGTCGCTCTGCGCGACGATCTTGCCATGCGCTTTCCTGCCGTGGCCGCCCGCTGCGCCGCGCGGGCCGCATTCATGGCCGATGTGATCGGGATCGAGGTGCCGCAAACCCTTCTGCCGCTTGCCGATACCTGCGGCATCATCGCGCCCTTCCTTCTGGCACCGGGCGAGGTGATGACGCTCAGATGATCCCCGCCGCCCGCGCACCGGCCAGAAGGTCGGGTGCCACATGGTGGGCAAAGCGGCCTTGGGTTGGTGCAAGATCGGGCACCTGCACCACCGTCATGCCCGCCCGGTGCGCGGCTTCTGCACCGGTGTCGCTGTCCTCGAACGCAAGGCATGCGGCAGGGTCGACGCCAAGAAGGGCCGCGGCGGCCAGATAAGGCTCGGGCGCGGGCTTGGGGCGGGTTACGTCGTCGAACGTCACCACATGCGGGAAATGCCGGGCAAGGCCGGTTACGGCAAGTTTGCGGTGCGCCGATGCCCGCTGCGACGATGTGGCCAGCGCCTTTGGCAACAAAATCGCCTGCAAAAGCGCCACGGCGCCCGGCTTCAGCGGGATGCCCCCGGACTGCCGCGCGAGCACATCGGCCTCCCAGTCCTGCGCGAAACGGGCCGGGTCGAGGTGCGGAAAAGCCGCGCGGATGCGTGCGGAGCCCGTGGCATCGTCGATCCCCGCCAGCGATTGCAAAAATGCGGGGTCAACGGCCACCCCCTGCGCCGCAAAGGCGGCAAGCCCGGCGGCATGGGTGATCGCCTCGCTGTCCAGAAGCGTGCCGTCCAGATCGAAGATGACGGCGGCGAACCTCATCCCGCCACGGGCCGCTCGCAGAAGAAGCGGCCAAAGACGCCAAGGCACCGCGTCTCGCGGTTCAGCCCCTTCACGCGGGCGCGGGTGACGAAGATACCTTCGTCAAACGCCACATCCATCGACCCGCGCACCAGCGCCACGCAATCCGAAGGGCGCAGCTTGCAGGCGGCAAGCGCGATCGTGGGGCCAAGATCGGCATCCGCGCCGATATCGGTATTGGCGACCCGGTCACGGATCGCGCGTTCCAGCATCGCATCGAATTCGGCCGGGCCGGGCCGTGTGATGGCTGCCGCGATCCCGATAAGGACAAGAAGGATCAGGCCATATTTCAGAAAGCGCATCATGGGGGCTCCGTTCCGGATCGGGGCCTTATTGCGCGCGGGTGCCCGGAATGTCCATCAGCCCTGCGGACGTTCGGCCCATCCGGCGAAGATACGCTCCAGTGCCACCACGGCGTAGTAAAGGACGATCCCAAGGAAGGCGAGTGCGATCAGAACGGCGAACATCAGGGGGTAATCCCCGTTCGTCTCGCCCGATTTGAAAAGCGCCCCAAGGCCCCGGCCATGGGGGCTGACAATCTCGACCAGATTGGTGCCGATGAAGGCCAGGGTGACCGAAACCTTCAGCGCGCCAAAAAACTCGGGCAGCGTTTTGGGCAAGGCAATCTTGCGAAAGATCGTCACGTTCGAGGCACCCAGCGCGCGCAGGATATCGCGGTATTCGGGTTCAAGCGTTGAAAGGCCGATGCCAACGGACACCGCAATGGGGAAGAACGAGATCAGGAACGCCATCAGCACAGTATTGAAATCGTGCTGCCCGATGAAGATGAGCGAGATTACGGGCACCAGCGTGGCCTTAGGCACCGCGTTGAAGCCCACAAGCAGCGGATAAAGCGCATCCCGCGCGGTGCGCGAAAACCCCATCGCCATACCCAGAAGCGTGCCGAACACCACGGCAAGCCCCAGCCCCAGAATCGTACGCCACAGCGTCTGCCAGCCCATCACGAAGAAAAGCTCGCGGTATTTCCAGAACGCAGGTGGCAGGTCAGAGGGCGAGGCCATCTTGTAGTTGGGCCAGCCGTTGACCCAGACGATGAATTCCCAGAATCCGAGGAAGGCGATCACGGCGGCAATGGGTACGGCGATCTGGCGCAGCATCAATGCGCGCCCCCACCGCGGCCTTGCGCGATGCTGATCTGATCGCGCAGCGTATGCAGCATCCCGGCCACCTCGGGCGTATACAGCACGTCGATGGTGCGGTCGGCGGGCAGGTCCACGTTCAGCACATATTGCGTGGTCGCCGGGCGGCCCGACAGAACCAGCACCTGATCGCCCAGAAACACGCTTTCGCGCAGATCGTGGGTGATCAGCACGCAGGTGAACGGCTCCTTTGCGCGCAGGTCACGCATCGTCTGCCACAGATCCTCGCGCGTGAATGCGTCAAGCGCGCCGAAGGGTTCATCCATGATCAGAACTTCGGGCTTGTGCACGATGGCGCGGCACAGGCTCGCGCGTTGCCGCATGCCCCCCGACAACTCGGACGGGCGCTTGCCCTCGAACCCCGTCAGCCCGACCAGCGCCAACAGCGCCTCGGCCCGCGCCACCCGGGTTGCGCGCGACATGGCGGGCGCCACGATTTCCAGCGGCAGGATCACGTTTTCTAGAATGTTGCGCCACTCAAGCAGCACCGGGTTCTGAAACGCCATCCCCACCGTCTTGCGCGGGGTTTTGACCATCTCGCCGTGCAGCCAGACCTCGCCCTGATCGGGCTTCATCAGCCCGGCAACCAGCCGTGTCAGGGTCGATTTCCCGCAGCCCGAGGGGCCCACAACGGCGGCGAACTCGCCCTCCGGGATCGACAGGTTCAGATCGCGCAGCACCGGCAGCGGCCCATGCGCCGTGCGGTAGGCATGGGTGACGCCCCGGATTTCGATCAGGTTTCCCAAAGGGGGTTACTGGATCATCAGGCTGCCGTCGGTGGGCAGATAGGCGGGGGTAAAATAAAGTGCTGCGTTGGGCGGATTGGTGAAGGTATAGACGGATTTCGTCTGCTCCACGGCCTTGTCCATCCGCGCCGCATCAACGCCGCCCATGCCGCCCGCCTTGACCGCGTCGGTCAGCACATTGGCATCAATCGCCATCTTCAGCCGTTCGGTTTCCAGCCCCGCATCGGCGGCAGGGTTGCGCTGGATCAGGCTTGCGATGGCGGTATCGGGATCGGCAATCGCGGCCTTCCATCCTTTGGCGATGCCGCGAAGAAAACCCGTGACCAGTGCCGGATTGGCAGCAGCGAAGTCGGTGTTCACGATGATCGCATTGCCATAAAGCGCCACGCCGTAGTCGGCCATCAGAATGACCGAGATATCATCTTCCGGCACGCCAAGCCGCTTGAGGTTCAGCGTGGACGAAAAGGAAAACCCGGTGACGGCGGCCACCTTGCCCTCGGCCAGCATCGGTTCGCGCACCGGAAAGCCCACAGGCTCGACCGTGATCGTGGCCATGTCGAGCCCGTTTTCGGCGGCAAAGATCGGGAACTGCGCCCAGGCGCCATCGGGCGGCGGCGCGCCCAACACCTTGCCCGGCAGATCACCGGGCACGGACACGCCCAGCGATTTGCGGCCGACCACTGCAAAAGGCGGCTTGTCATAGACCATCATCACCGCGGTCACAGGGGCACCGGGGTTCTGGTCCAGAAACTTGATCAGGCTGTTGATATCGGCAAAGCCCACGGGAAAGGCGCCCGTCGCCACCTTCGGGATGGCATCCAGCGATCCTGCCCCTTCCGAT
>JBBSBE010000065.1:0-21453 GCA_038251625.1 Rhodobacterales bacterium | reverse complement strand
TTCGGCATGGACAGCCTGGATTGCGGCCTCAAGCTGAAAGCGGCCAAGGCGCCCCTGCGCGGATGCCGCTTTCAGGTGCCGGTTGGCCGCCATGATTGCGTCGCGGTCCCAGAGGGTTGTATCCTGTTCCTCAAGTGGCGTGTAAGCTTTGGCGCGGGCAGGCGCGCGCGCCTGCACATAAAGGATCAGCGCCAGAAGCGCGCGGGGTTCGGGCTCTTCCGGCATCACCGATACCAGCACATCGGCAAGATGCAGTGCCTCGTTTGCCAGATCGGCGCGCGCGGGGTCTGATCCCGGCACCGCCTCCCACCCCAGTGCAGCAGTGGCCAGCACCGCCTCCATCACCTGTGGGAACCGTTCGGACAAGGCATCGCCATCGGGCACCTCGAAGCCCGCGCCCGAGGCCTTGAGCCGCGCCTTGGCCCGGGTGAGGCGCTGGCCAAGTGCGGTGGCGGTCAGCAGGAAGGCGGGGGCGATCCGATCTGCCGTGAGGCCCAGAACGACCTGCAGCATCAGGGGCGTCTGCACGGCGGGGTCAAGATCGGGATGGGTGCAGGCGAAGAGAAGCGCAAGGCGGCGGTCGGGGATGGCATCGGGCATGGCGGCCTCTTCCGCGGTCAGCAGGATCAGCGAGGGCAGGGCATCGCTGGCCGTGCGTGCGCGGGCCCTTGCGGCGCCCGCTGCGCGCTTGGCCGCCGTCATCAGCCAGGCATCGGGCCGGTCGGGCACGCCGGTCCGGGGCCAGTGGTCGAGGGCTGCGCGAAACGCCTCGGCCAGCGCATCCTCGGCGGCGGTCAGGTCGCGGGTGCGGGCGGCAAGGATGGCAAGGAGGCGCGCGTGACTGTCGCGCGCCGCCCGCTCTGCCGCCGCCCGCGCGAGGATCACGATGGGGGCATCGCCAGCACGGGCCGCACCTCGGTTGACCCGCTGGCAGACGATGGGGCCTTTGCGGCCCAGTCGAGCGCCGCTGCCAGATCCGGCACCTCGATCACGAAGAACCCGCCAAGGTGTTCCTTCACCTCGGCAAATGGACCGTCCTCGACGGTGCGGCCCGAGGCTGCGACGCGGACGGTCGTGGCCGCGTCGGGGGGCAGAAGCCCGGCGCCAAAGACAAAGACGCCCGCCTGCGCCAGCGTGGCGCCATAGGCCGACCAGCCCGCCCAATAGGCGCCCGCGTCGGGGCCGGTGCGGCGGGCGAAATCGGCAGCGGTCTCATAGCAAAGAACGGTATACTGCATCTGGCGTTTCCTTACATTCCGGGGGCTTGAACGGCGGCGCGAATATCCACCGCGCCACTTTTCGCCGCAGGCAACTTAGCCGCCCACGCCTTGGCAGTGGCAAGATCAGGGGTGTCGATCTGGAAGAACCCGCCCAGCACCAGCGTCGTGGCGTCGAGCGTGCCAAGCGTGGCTTCGGGCACCGGCACCATTGCGGCCCCGCCACGCAGGATGCCTGCGGCGGTGGCTTCCTGCCCCCAAGCGGCATAGGCGCCCCAATAGGCCTGCCCCGCAGCACCGGCATCGCTGCGCAGGGCGATCTGGTCGGGGGTTTCATGGATCAGAAGGACGTATGGTTCGGCCGCGAGTGGCGAGGCGGCGATGGAAAGGGCGAGGGCAAGGCGGATCATCGAAAGCTCCCGGTGTTCAGGAAGGGTGACAGTCACCCTTCTGAGACCATGAGCGGTGAGAGCGTTCGATTTCGACAGGGGCTGCAAATAAATCCTGCCCCTGTCGTCTGCGGTCAGATCGGGCCCGCCCCGACATCGGTGACCGCTGGCGCCACGGGGGCGGCGACGGTTGTCAGATCCTCGGCGGGCTTTTTCTTCTTTGGCGCGGGCGGCGGCACGATCAGGCGCGCGGCACGGGTTCCATCTGCCTTGAGCACGACCACCTTGGCCCCGGGCTGCACGCGCTGCGACAGATCCATCACATCCTGATTGATCATGCGGATGCAGCCAGATGAGGCGTTTCGCCCGATCGACCACCAGTCCGGCGTGCCGTGGATACGGTAGCCATAATCCTTGCCGTTCGTCGTGAGGTAGATCGCGCGGGCGCCAAGGGGGTTCGTGGGGCCGCCAGGCTGGCCCTTTTCCCACTTTGCGAGCTTGGGATCGCGCTCGATCATTTCGGGCGGCGGGGTCCAGGTGGGCCAGGGCTTGGTGGTCGTCACCTCCGCCTCGCCCGCCCATTCGAAACCGGCGCGACCCACAGCGATGCCGTAGCGGATCGCGGTTTTCGGCCCGGTCACGTAGTAGAGAAACCGCTGGCCGGGATGGATGACGATGGTACCGGGCGCTTCGGTGTTTTCATAGGCAACGGTCTGCCGCCGCAGCGCCTCTGGCAGCTTTTCAAGCGGGATCGCCGGAATGGTGTATTGCCCGTCCGAGCGCGAGACATACGCGGTTTCCGCCGGTTCAACCTTCGGCGCCGGGGCGGTCGTGCTGGCCAGATCGGGAATGCAGGCCGACAGGGCAAGGATGGAGGCAAGGGCAGCAAGACGAAAAGCGGGCATGAAACGGTCCAGTGCAAACAGCGGGCAAGGTTTAGCCCAACGAAAACAATCGTAAATCAGCAGACGTTCGCCGTCAAAGCCTTGACGCGATCGTGACCGGATTTCCGCCGAACGGGCGATGTATCGGGGCCACGCTTTCAGACGGCGGCCACCGCATCCACTTCGCACAGAAAGGCGGGACTGGCCAGTGCCGCAACGATCAAAAGCGTGGCTGCGGGCGCCGATCCGTCGCCGATATAGGCATCACGGCGGGCGCGGTACGTGGCGATGGCCGCAGGCGACGGATCGGTGAGGTAGATCGTCAGCTTCACGAGGTCTGCCTTGGTCATACCTGCCGAACGCAGGCCTGCATCGATATTGGCAAAACAGGCGTCAAGCTGCGCCTCCATCCCGTCGGCGACGCGGCCACCGGCGTCAACGCCGATCTGGCCGGACAGGGTAAGCCATTTGGCGGCGCCGGTCGTCAGCACCGCGTGGCTGTAGCGGCTGGCGGGCGGGGCGATGCCAGGCGGGTTGCCGTGTTGGTTTGGCATGATGGTCTTCCTGTGCTGTGCGCGGGGTCAGGTGACGCGGGCGCGGGTGCGGTATTCCGGGCGGTCCCAAAGGCCTTGTTCCATGATCTCGGTCAGGATCGCCACGGCGCCGTCAATCTCTGCCTCGCCGATGAAAAGCGGCGTCAGGCCGAAGCGCAGGATATCGGGCGCGCGGAAATCGCCGATCACGCCTTTTGCGATCAGGGCCTGCATGATCGCATAGCCTTGCGGATGGCGGAAACTGATCTGGCTGCCGCGCAGGGCGTGGTCGCGCGGGGTTGCAAGGGTCAGCGTGGGGCAAGCAGCCTCGACCCCCGCAATGAAGCGGTCGCCAAGGGCAAGCGCGCGGGCGCGCACGTCGTCGATACCTGCGATATCCCACACGTCCATCGCGGCATCGAGCGCGGCCAGTTGCAGGATCGGGGGGGTGCCTACGCGCATCCGCTCGATCCCCCGCCCGGGGCGGTAATCGAGGTCGAAGGCGAAGGGCGCCTCGTGGCCGAGCCAGCCCGAGAGGGCCGGGCGGGCCACCTCTGCATGGCGCGGGGCCACGTAGATGAAGGCGGGGCCGCCGGGGCCGGAATTGAGGTATTTGTAGCTGCATCCCACTGCGAAATCGGCGCCGGCTTCGGCCAGATAGACAGGCAGGGCACCGGCGGAATGTGCCAGATCCCAGATTGTCAGCGCGCCCGCAGCCTGGGCCTTGGCGGTCAGCGCCGCCATGTCGTGCTTGCGCCCGGTGCGGTAGTCCACCTCTGTCAGCATGAGCACCGCCACAGTGTCGTCAATGGCCGCCGCCACCTCTTCGGGTGCCACGGTGCGCAGGGTGTAGCCTTGCCCGAGCGTGCGGCAGAGGCCGTCAGCAATGTAGAGGTCGGACGGGAAGTTGCCGGTATCCGACAGGATCACCCGCCGCCCGGGGTTCATTTCCAGCGCCGAGGCCAGCGCCTGATAGACCTTGATCGACAGCGTGTCGCCCATGGTAACGCTGCCTGCCTCTGCCCCGATCAACCGTCCGATCCGGTCACCCACGCGGGCGGGCAGGTCCATCCAACCCGCGCGGTTCCAGCCGGTGATGACCATCTGGCCCCATTCATCGGTCACCGTGCGGGCCACGCGGGCTGCGGCGTTGCGCGGCAGCGGGCCGAGCGAGTTGCCGTCCAGATAGATCATCCCCTCGGGCAGGTCGAAGAAGGCGCGGGTGGCGGCGAAGTCGGTGGGCATGGCGGTTCCTTTGGCGTTTGAGCCACTCTGGCGCGGCAGGGACCTGGGGCCAAGATGGAATCGGTGGTTGCCATTCGGCGCGCGGGACGGAACAAAGGCAGGAAAAGGGAAGGTGCATGCCAAGGATCCTCGATTATCCGCCTGTCTGGCTGATGCTGTCGCTTGTGTCGGTCTGGGCGCTGGGACAGATGCTGCCGCTGGACTTTCTGGGAGTTCATGGCCGTAGGGTCGGAACGGGCCTTGTCGCACTCGGGGTTATCCTGATGCTGACGGCGCTGGTGCAGATGACGATGGCGCGCACCACCTTCATTCCGCGCCGCGCTCCGGCGTCCCTTGTTACCTCGGGCGTTTTCGCAATCAGCCGCAATCCGATCTATCTGGGCGATGCGCTGGTATTGGCGGGGTGCGCGTTGCGGTGGGATGTGATCATCGGCCTGCCGTTCGTGCTGGTGTTCATGACGCTGATCCAGAAACGATTCATCCTGGACGAGGAAGCGCGGTTGCGTGCTGCATTCGGAGGCGAATTCGAGGCCTGGGCTGCGCGTGTGCCGCGCTGGATCGGGCGAGGATCGCTTGAGGGCTTTGAAAGATAATTGCGCGGTGCTATGTGCCGCGCTGGACCACAGACGGGGGAGAAGCCGATGAAGATCGGGGCACTGCGCGAGATTTTCGAGGGCGAGAACCGGGTTGCGATGACGCCCGATTCAGCCCGTGCCCTGCAAAAGCTGGGCCACGCTTGTGTGATCGAGGCCGGAGCCGGTGCGAAGGCGGGCTTTTCGGATGCGGCCTATGCAGAGGCTGGCGTTGAGGTACTGAAATCCGCCAAGGCCGTGGTCGGGGCCGCTGACGTGCTGGTCAAGGTGCGGGGGCCCGAGCCGAAAGAGGCGCAATCCTTGCGCAAGGGACAGACGCTGATTTCGTTTTTCTGGCCTGCACAGAACCCGGAACTTCTTGAAATAGTGAAAGAACGCGGCGCTACGGCCATTGCGATGGATATGGTGCCACGGATCAGCCGCGCGCAGAAGATGGATGCGCTGTCGTCGATGGCCAATATCGCGGGCTACCGCGCAGTGATCGAGGCCGGGGCCAATTTCGGCCGGTTTTTCACCGGTCAGGTGACGGCCGCTGGAAAGGTGCCGCCCGCAAAGGTGCTGGTGGTGGGCGCAGGCGTTGCAGGCCTAGCGGCGATCGGTACGGCCACCAGCCTTGGCGCCATCGTCTATGCCTTCGATGTGCGCCCCGAAGTGGCCGAGCAGATCGAATCGATGGGCGCAAACTTCGTGTTCCTCGAATTCGAAGCCGCGCAGGACGGGGCCGCGACGGGGGGCTACGCCGCGCCGTCTTCGCCTGAATTCCGCGAAAAGCAGCTTGCCAAGTTCCGCGAGCTTGCCCCCGAGATGGACATCGTGATCACCACGGCCCTGATCCCCGGGCGGCCCGCGCCGAAGCTCTGGACCGCCGACATGGTGGCGCTGATGAAGCCCGGTTCGGTGATCGTGGACTTGGCCGCCGAGCGTGGCGGCAACTGCGACCTGACCGTTCCCGACCAGAAGATCGTGTCCGACAACGGCGTGACGGTTGTTGGCTACACCGATTTCCCGAGCCGGATGGCGGCGCAGGCATCCACGCTTTACTCGACCAATATCAGGCACATGCTGACCGATCTTACACCGAAGAAAGATGGTGTGATCGTGCAGAACATGGAGGATGACGTCATCCGCGGTGCCACCGTCGCCTATGACGGCGCGATCACCTACCCGCCACCGCCCCCGAAGGTGGCCGCCATCGCGGCGGCCAAGCCGAAGGAGAAGGTGAAAGAGCTGACACCTGTGGAACGGCGCGCGCAGGAGATGGCGGCATTCAAGGCCCAGACGCGCAGTCAGGTGGGCCTGCTGGTGATCGGCGGCCTGCTGATGCTGCTGGTCGGCGCCTATGCCCCGCCAAGCTTCATGAGCCACTTCATCGTCTTTGCGCTTGCCTGTTTCGTGGGCTTCCAGGTGATCTGGAACGTCAGCCACAGCCTGCACACGCCCTTGATGGCGGTGACGAACGCGATTTCCGGCATTGTGATCATCGGCGCGCTTTTGCAGGTGGGATCAGGCAGTACCCTTGTGATCCTTCTATCCGCGATCTCGGTGCTGATCGCCACCATCAACATTGTGGGGGGTTTTCTGGTAACACGCCGGATGCTCGCCATGTTCCAGAAGTCGTGAGGGGCCGGACATGAGCATCGGAATCGTCTCTGCCGCCTACATCGCGGCTGCCATCCTTTTCATCCTGTCGCTGGGGGGCCTGTCGGGGCAGGAAAGCGCCAAGCGGGCGGTCTGGTACGGCATCGCAGGCATGGCGCTTGCCGTCGTCGCCACCGTTCTTTCGCCCGATGTGGAGAACCTGCTGGTCATCCTGGTGATGATCGCCATCGGCGCGGGGGCTGGCTATCAGGTGGCCATGCGTGTCGAGATGACCGAGATGCCGCAGCTTGTGGCGGCGCTGCACTCTTTCGTCGGTCTGGCCGCCGTTTTCATCGGCTTCAACTCGGAGATCGAGCTTGGCCGGGTGATGGCGTTGAGCGCGGAGGCGCGCGAGGGCCTGATCGGCTTTGCCGCTGTGCTGGCGCACAAGTCGGGGGTCGAAATCTCGATCCTCAAGGTCGAGGTGTTCCTAGGCGTGTTCATCGGGGCCGTCACCTTTACCGGTTCGGTCGTGGCCTTCGGCAAACTGGCGGGCAAGGTAGACGGCAAGGCCGTCAAGCTGATGCTGCCGACGAAGGAAAACCCGATCCCGTTCATATCCGGCCATTATCTGAATGCGGGCGCAGCACTTTTGTCGCTTCTGCTGCTGATCGCCTTCGTGAATGGTGCGGGGGCCTGGGCGCTGGTGCTGATGACGCTGCTGGCGTTCTTCATCGGCTGGCATCTGATCATGGGGATCGGCGGCGCCGACATGCCCGTGGTGGTGTCGATGCTCAACAGCTATTCCGGCTGGGCGGCGGCGGCCATCGGCTTCAGCCTTGGCAACGACCTGCTGATCGTTGTCGGGGCGCTGGTCGGCTCTTCCGGCGCGATCCTGAGCTACATCATGTGCAAGGCGATGAACCGGTCGTTCATCAGTGTGATCCTTGGCGGCTTTGGCAACACCACTGGCCCGGCGATGGAGATCGCGGGCGAGCAGATTGCCATTGATGCCGAAGGCGTGGCGGCGGCGCTGAACGATGCTGACAGCATCATCATCATCCCCGGCTACGGCATGGCGGTGGCGCAGGCGCAGCAATCCGTATCGGAACTTACGCGCAAACTGCGTGCAAAGGGCAAGAACGTGCGCTTTGCGATCCACCCGGTGGCGGGCCGTCTGCCCGGCCACATGAACGTGCTTCTGGCCGAGGCGAAGGTGCCCTATGACATCGTGCTGGAAATGGACGAGATCAACGACGATTTCCCATCCACCGACGTGGCCATCGTGATCGGGTCGAACGACATCGTGAATCCGGCCGCACAGGAAGACCCCAACAGCCCCATCGCCGGCATGCCGGTGCTGGAATGCTGGAAGGCCAAGCAGGTGTTCGTGTCCAAACGCGGGCAGGGGACGGGGTATTCTGGTATCGAGAACCCGCTGTTCTTCAAGGACAATACGCGGATGTTCTATGGTGATGCCAAGAAGTCGCTGGATCAGCTGTTGCCGATGATCGACTGACCGCGGCACGTCGGCGCCTGCACGGCGGTAATCGTGCAGGCGCCTGACAGCGCCCTTGTCGCGGCACAGAGCCCCCAAATGCGCACCTTGGGCCACGCTCTGCGCCCGATTTGCCCGTATGCGGCTGTATGCCAATAAGTGCCGGGAAAGATTGCGGAATATTCTTTCGCTCCCGCCCGCGCCGGTCTATGGTTCTGCGGCCCGCCCTGATCAGAGCCGCCATGCCCCCCCTTGCCGACCATCCCCAGCGCTATGCCACCGTGAACGAGCTGCACGCGCGCCCGTTTCCCGCGCTCGAGGCGCCGTGCCATGCTGTCTACGTCGCAATCAAGGAGCCTGTGGACGCCGCCAACCGGGATCGCACCAAGGATCGTGCGCATCTGCTGTCGCTCCTCGATCGAAACGGTTCGGCCCATCCGCAGCCCGAATCGACGCATTTTTCGGGGCCCATCGGGCGGTATGACCTGAAGTGGGAAAGCCACACCGAGTTCGTCACCTATTCGGCCTTTGGCAAGGGCGTGGGCGCGCGGCCGTTCGATCCGGATGAGGCCGAGGTGTTCCCCGAGGATTGGCTGGCGGCGGCGCCGGGCAAACGGCTGGTATCGCTGCTGGTGCGGGTAGAGCTGATGCCCGAAACCGAAGCCGAGATGCTGGCGCGCGTCGAGGACTGGTTCGTGCCCGAAAGCGTGGCCGTCTCGCGCGTGGTGGATGGTGTGGCGGTGGTTGCAGGCGATTTCCGGATCGATCCGGCCGGGCACATGCGCTTTGCCGTCTTCGTAAAGCCCGATGTCAGCAAGCGCCGGCTGGGCCGGATCGTGCAGCGGATCTTCGAGATCGAGACGTACCGGGCCATGTCGATGCTGGGTCTTGTGCGGTCACGCCAGCTTTCGGCGCGGCTGAACGGCCTCGACCCGCGGCTTTCGGCGCTGGTATCGGGCCTTGACCAGCCCGATGGAAGCCCCGAGGCCGCGCTTCATGACCTGCTCACGATCTCGGCCGAACTGGAAAGTCTTGCCGTGCAGTTCCAGTTTCGGTTCGGCGCCACGGGGGCCTACGAGGCGATCGTCCTGCAGCGGATTGCGGCGTTGCGCGAGATGCGGATCGAGGGGCGGCAGACATTCACCGAATTCATGACGCGGCGCTATGACCCCGCGATGCGCACCGTAAAGGCGACCGAGGGTCGGCTGCGCGCCCTTGGCGAACGGGCAGAGCGCGCGGCGGAACTGTTGCGGACACGGGTGGATGTGGAACGCTCGGCGCAGAACCAGAAGCTGCTGGAAAGCATGGACAAGCGGGCCGACCTGCAACTGCGCCTGCAGCGCACGGTCGAGGGGTTGTCGGTGGTGGCGATCAGCTATTACGCCGTCAATCTGGCAGCCTATCTGGTGCTGCCCCTGGCAGAGGCCCAGCATTGGCCAAAGTCGGCGGTGACGGCGGGTCTGGTTCCGTTGGTCGTGCTGGGCGTCTGGCTGATGGTGCGCCGGGTGCGGCGGGCGCTTCACTAGCGGTAAAGGCCGTCGCGGTTTGCGTCGAAATACGTGTACATCTGATCGAGGCCCGTCAGCGCCGGTTCGGGTGCCGACGTGCGGCGACCTGCACACGCCGTTGGCGTAAAGTACGACAGCGGATCCTCTGGCATTGAGGATGGGAAGGGAACGGGGGGTGGAGTGATGCAGGGCATGTCAGGTCTCCATGTTCCTCCCCTCACCCAACATAGGATGCTGCGGCGCAGAAAACCAGATGCTGCGACGCAGAATTGGAAATCACGGCAAGGGTGGTACCCAGCGCATCAGCACGCGTTGCGGCGTGCGCGATTCCACCTCTGCAAACCCTGCCTTGAGAAGCGAGGGGGCAAGGCCCGTGAAACCGCCGCCCCAGGCCCATGACCCTTCCATGCGACGGGCGGCTGCCTCAACCGCAGTGGCGCCGGAGGCGGCGGCGTGCTGGCAGGCGGCGCGTGCAAGGTCGGTCATGTGGCCCTTCTGGCGCAGATCCTTGCGCAGAAAGAAGCACGAGGCGGCCCAGGTGCCGGGCGGTGTGTCGGCGGCGGGCCGGGCCGTGGGCGCGGTCTGGAAGCGGGGCACATCGGCGCGCGGCGTGATCT
This sequence comes from Rhodobacterales bacterium, assembly GCA_038251625.1. Lineage (GTDB taxonomy): Bacteria > Pseudomonadota > Alphaproteobacteria > Rhodobacterales > Rhodobacteraceae > JBBQXK01. Next base: position 11,391 of record JBBSBE010000065.1, on the reverse strand, counting down.
GCACCCACCCGGCGGGGCCGTTTTCATCATAGGCCAGAAGACCGGGGGGATGGGCGACATCCGGCAGCGCAAGGAAAGCCGCGCGGCGATCCTCCGGGTCCATCGCGTCGCGCCGTTTCGTCGCCATGCGCCAGTGCAGGCACCAGCAGCCGCGCGTCACGTTGTCAGCCTCGAAAAGCCGGGCGGCATCTTGCGCCCGGTCGGGGGTCAGGGGGTGGAACGCAAGGCTCATCGCCCCCGGATGCGCGGGTCAAGCGCGTCGCGCAACCCGTCACCGATGTAGTTGACGCTGAGCACGGTGAGCGAGATCGCAAGGCCCGGCCACATCACACGTTCGGGGTAGATCTGCATGTATTCGACGCCATCGAACAAAAGCCGCCCCCAGGTGGGGAAGTCCGGCGGGAAGCCGAGGCCGAGGAACGACAGGGCGCTTTCGGTGATGATGGCCGACGCAATCCCAAGCGTCGCCGCCACCATGATCGGTGAGACGACATTGGGCAGGATGTGGCGCAGGATCATGCGGCTGGGCGGCGTGCCGATGGACCGGGCGGCCAGCACGAATTCGCGTTCCTTCAGGGCCAGCACCTCGCCCCGCACGATCCGCGCGGCCTGCATCCAGCTTGTGGCGCCGATGGCGCAGACGATCAGGATGAAGGTGCCAAGCTCGGGGCCGAACACCCCCGCCAGCGAGTCGCGGAACAATAGCACCATGACCAGCAGCAGCGGCAGCAGGGGCAGGGCAAGGAACAGATCCGTCATCCGCATGAGGATGCCGTCAAGACGGCGGAAATAGCCCGCCATCACCCCGATGAAGGTGCCAAGGAAGATCGAGATCGACATCGCGACGAGGCCGACAGCGATGGAAACCTTCCCGCCCGCCATCATCCGCGCCAGCATGTCGCGGCCCAACTGATCAGTGCCGAGGGGGAACTGCAGCGAGGGCGGCTTGTTGCGCGTCTTCAGCATCTCGACGGCGTTCGGGTTCACGTAGGTGGGGTCCTTGGTGTAGATAAAGGGCCCGATCACCACGAAGCTGACCAGTGAGAGAAAGATGATCATCCCCACCAGCGCGCCCTTGTGGGTCTTGAACTGATCCCAGACATCGCGCCACTGGCTGCGCGGCTTTTCGATCACGGGGGGCAAGGGGCGGCTTGCGTCAGTCATAGCGGATCCTCGGGTCAAGGATGCCATAGAGGATATCGGCAATCAGGTTGAAGAGGACGATCAGGACCGCGAAGATGAAGGTCAGCGTCTGTACCGTCGGCAGGTCGCTTGCGTTGATCGCGCCGATAAGGGCCGCGCCCAATCCGTTGATCTTGAATACCTGTTCTGTGATGATCGCGCCGCCGAATACGGTGGGCAGGCCAAGCGCGATGACCGTGACAACAGGGATCAGTGAATTGCGCAGCACGTGTTTCAACACGACCGTGCGTTCGTTCATCCCCTTGGCCCGCGCGGTCCGCACGTAATCCTGGCCCAGGTTTTCCAGCATCGAAGAGCGGGTATAGCGGCTGATTTCGGCTGCGTTGAAAAGCGCCAGCACCGCCACGGGCAGCGTCATCTGCATCACCTGCCGCACGAAGGTTGACCAGTCGGTGACGCGCAAGGTGGTATCGTAGATCGACGGAAACCATTGCAGATGGACCGAGAAGATCACGATCAACAAGACGCCGGTAAAGAAGGTGGGCACCGAAAAGCCGATCATCGCGACCAGCGTGCCCGCCTGATCGAACCACGAATACTGCCGGTAGGCCGAGTAGATGCCGATGGGCAGCGCGATGCAGATGCCCACCAGATAGGCCGTGCCGATCACGGTAAGGGTTTGCGGGATGCGCTGACCTATGATGTCGAACACCGGAGAGCGGCTTTGCCAAGACAGGATCCGCTGCGCATCGCCCGCGAATTCGGTGCCAAAGCGCGCGTCGATCATGTAAAGCGGCTCGATCCAGAAAAACTGTTTCAGCCAAAGGACGTAGCGCACGAAGACGGGTTCGTTCGCGCCCATCGCCTCGATCATCTTCAAGCGCACTTCGGGCGGCACAGTCAGGGGGATCTGCGACATCGGGCTGCCGGGAGCAAGATCGACCAGAAGGAAGATCACAAGGCTTATCAGCAGAAGGGTCGGGATCGCCAGCATCAGACGCCGGAGCGTGAAGGTGAGCATCGGCCGTGTGCCCCTATGGGAAAGAGAATGGGGGCGGCCCGTATGTTGGGCCGCCCCCGGGGGTCAGATCACTTCACGCGGAACCAGTCTTGCGCGTTCCAAAGCTCGGTGTCCCAGGTGTTCAGGACAGCACCACCCAGCGTATTCGACTTGGCCGACAGGCGGCCACGGTCGACGAGGGCCACCACGACGAAGCTGTCTTTCGTCAGCATGTCGTTCAGCTTCTTGGCGATCTCGGCGCGCTTGGACATCTCGGCGGTCTTCGAGAGTTCCGCCCAGAGCGCATCATAGGCCGGGTCGCAGAAGCGGTTGATGTTCTCGCCCTGCCACTGGTTTTCCGGTCCGGGGATCTTGTTGCAGAGGTACTGGCCGAGGTAGGGCTCGGGGTCGGTACCGTCAAAGTTGTTGGCGTACATTTCGACGTCTGCATAGAACTTCTGGAACGTGTCGGGCGAACCCGGGTCGCCGCCGAAGTAGACGCCGGCGTCGATGTTCTTCAGTTCCACCTGCACGCCAAGCTCGTTCCACCAGCCCTTGACCAGCGCCTGGAAGTCCTGACGGACGGCGTTGGTGGAGGTTTGATAGAGGATCGACAGCTTCTTGCCGTCCTTCTCGCGCACGCCGTCCGATCCCATCGTCCAGCCTGCTTCATCCAGCAGCGCCTTGGCACCGGCCATGTCCTGCGTCAGACATTCGGTGTTGTCGGATGCAAACATTTCGGGCGCGGGCACGAGGTTGCAGGTCGGACGACCGGCGGCACCGTAGCCGACCTCAACCAGCAGATTGCGGTCGATGGACATCGACAGCGCCTTGCGCACGCGAATATCCGACAGGAACGGGTGCGGATGCTTCGGCGTCGCGCGCTCGCCTTCGGCCAGATCCGGCGACGGATCGGTCATGTTCATCTCGATCCGCTCGACCAGCGTGCCGAAGCCCGAAACAAACTCGCCCTTGCCGCCTGCGGCCATCTGGGCCTGAAGCTCGGGGTTGATCTGGGTGTTCCAGCCATAGTCGAACTCGCCCGTTTCCATCACGGCGCGGGCCGAAGCTGCGGCTTCACCGCCGCCCTTGAGCGTCATGGTGGCGAAAGCGGGCTTCGCGGGATCGCGGTAGTTGGGGTTGGCGGCAAAGGTCACCACGTCGTTGACCTTGAAATCCGTCACCATGAAGGGGCCGGTGCCGATGGGGCCGAAGTTGGCCGCCGTGCAGGTGGCCGCAGCGGCGCCGAGGCAGTTTTCAAACTGCGCCTTCTGGATGATCGGCGAGGTGCCGCCAACGAAGGCCTGATAGGGGTTGGGCTTCGCCGCCGTGAAGGTGACGACGATGGTCAGATCGTCGGGCGTGTCGATGGACTTGATGCCCTCATACCGCGCGGCCTGAGCGCAACCGCCCTCGGGGTGGGTGCAGTATTCGTAGGTGAACTTGGCATCGGCCGAGGTCACGGCGCTGCCATCGGACCACAGAAGACCGGGCTTCAGCTTCCAGGTGATCTGGGTCAGGTCGGCGGAAACGCCGCCATTTTCGACGGTGGGCACCGATTCCGCCAGACGCGGAAACACAACGCCGGTTTCGTCAAAGCCCGCCATGCCTTCCAGCACAAGCGACGAGGCTTCCACATCCTTGGTGCCCGACGAAAGGTACGGGTTCAGGATAGATACCGCCTGCCAGTAGAGGACGTTGACGTTGCCGTCCGACCCCCGTTCGGCATAGGCGGCCGGGGCCAGGGCGGCAATTGCCGCAGCGCCCAGGAACGCAGTTCTGAGTTTCATAGATTCTCTCCTTGTTGGATCAGCTCTTTGGCCTCGGTGCCGCCGGTTGGCCCGGCGCCTTTGTTATCTGAAAAGAGGTGGCAGGCGACGTATCGCCCGGGCTCGACCTCTTGCAATTCGGGTTTCACCTCGCGGCAGATCGCGATGACCTCGGGGCAGCGGGTACAGAAGTTGCAGCCCTTGGGGGGCTTTGCGGGTGATGGCACGTCACCCTTGAGGATGATGCGCTTTCGCGTCGCCTCGCGCTCGGGGTCAGGTTCGGGCACGGCCGACAGCAGCGCCTTGGCGTAGGGGTGCAGGGGCCGGGCGTAAAGCGGATCGCGGGGGCTAAGCTCGGCAATGCGGCCGAGGTACATCACCGCCACGCGGTCGGCGATGTGGCGCACCATGGAAAGGTCATGGCTGATGAAAAGATAGGTCAGCCCGAACTTTTCCTGCAAATCCTCCAGCAGGTTCACCACCTGCGCCTGGATCGACACATCAAGCGCCGCGATCGGTTCGTCGCATACGATGAACTTGGGGTTCAGCGCCAGCGCCCGGGCGATCCCGATGCGCTGCCGCTGCCCGCCGGAAAAGGCGTGCGGATACCGGTTGGCAAAGCGGCGGTTCAGGCCCACGGCATCCATCAGTTCGTACACGCGGTCCTGTTTTTTCTGGGTGGACCAGTTGGTGTGTTCGTCCAGTGGCTCGCCGATGATGGCGGCGACGGTCATGCGGGGGTTGAGGCTGGCCTGCGGGTCCTGAAACACCATCTGCATCGTCGGTCGCTTCTGGCGCAGCTTTTCCGCGGAAAGATGTGCGATATCCACCCCGTCGATGGTGATCGACCCCCCGGACACCTCATAGAGCCGCAAGAGCGCGCGGCCCACGGTGGATTTGCCACAGCCGGATTCGCCCACCAGGCCCAATGTCTCGCCCTGCTGAATGTCAAAGCTGATCCGGTCCACCGCCTTCACATCGCCGGTATGGCGGCGGAAAATGCCGGTACGGATCGGAAAATACATCTTCAGATCGCGCACTTGCACCAAAGGCGTGGAGGCCGCGTTATCCCGCATGGGCGGCCTCGCGCATCAGGGTGGCGGGGGCGTTCCAGTGGCAGGCGACATCATGACCATAGCTAACGGGTGCCGTATCAATCGAGCGGCGCAGCGGGTTTTCGGCATGGCAGCGATCGAACGCATGCGGGCAGCGGCTGCGGAAGGGGCAGGCCTCGGGGGCGGAACCAAGGATGGGCGGCTGCCCCTCGATCACCTTGAGCCGCGCCTCGCGGCCGCCTGTCAGCGACGGGATCGTCTGTAACAGGGCGCGGGTGTAGGGATGCTGCGGGCGGGCGAACAGCTCTTTCACCGGGCCCTGTTCCACAACCTGCCCGCCGTACATCACCATGACCCGGTCGGCGATGCCCGCGATCACGCCAAGGTCATGCGTGATCCAGACGATGGCCATGCCAAGCTTGGTTCGCAGGTCCTTCACCAGTTCGATGATCTGCGCCTGGATCGTCACGTCGAGCGCGGTGGTCGGCTCGTCGGCGATCAGCACCTCTGGGTCGCAGGCCAGCGCGATGGCGATCATCACGCGCTGGCGCATGCCGCCGGAAAACTGGTGCGGATAGTCCGAAAGCCGCCTGCGCGCATCGGGAATACCCACAAGTTCCAGCAACTCGACGGCCCGGGTTGCTGCGGTGCGCTTGTCCATCCCCATGTGCTTGCGCAAGGGTTCCATGATCTGGTTGCCGACCGTGAAGACGGGGTTGAGGCTGGTCATCGGATCCTGGAACACGAACCCGATGCGCTGGCCACGCACGGCGCGAAGCTCGTCTGCGCTTATCTTCAGAAGGTCGATATCGCCCAGCATCACCGTGCCGGCCCGCACATCTGCGGGCGGCGACGGCAACAGACCGATCAACGACATCATGGTGACCGACTTGCCCGATCCGGACTCGCCCACAACGCCCAATAATTCACCAGGTTGCAGGTGAAAGCTCACCGCGTTGACCGCGTGAACCTCACCCCCACGGGTGTGAAACACCGTTTGCAAGCCCTTGACATCAAGTACGGGCTTGGCCCCATCGGGCATCAGCAGCTCCCCAGACCATTGTTATTTCTTATTTTTCTGGATCCCGTTTAAACGGGCCCTGTTGTGCTACCCAGTGTTAGCGATTTTTGGCCGTGCCGCAACAACCTTTCGCGGGCGGTCCGGTGTTGACTTTGCGTCGTATGGTTGGAAGGCGGCAATCTGCCCGAAAGACGGGCAGATCGCAGGCAGGCAGGGGGACGGGCTTGACCCTGCGGAGGCGCCGCGCCACCCTGCCGCGTCTGCCAAGGAGCGCCCCATGCCCAACCCCCTGTCCCCTCGAGAAATCCTCGATCGCCTCGTGGCTTTTCCGACCGTGAGCCGCGATACGAACCTGCCGCTGGTCGATTGGGTGGAGGATTATCTCGACGGCTTCGGGATCACAGCGCACCGCTATTGGAACGAGGATCGCACGAAAGCAGCGCTTTACGCCCATGTCGGGCCAGAGGTGGCGGGCGGCGTGGTCCTGTCGGGGCATACCGATGTGGTGCCGGTCGATGGCCAGCCCTGGACGACCGATCCTTGGGTCGTCACCGAACGCGACGGACGGCTTTACGGGCGCGGCACCTGCGACATGAAGGGGTTCGATGCGCTGGCGATCTGGGCGATGGTAGAAGCGCATCTGGGCGGCGTGACGCGGCCCTTGCAGATTGCACTGAGCTACGACGAAGAGATCGGCTGCACCGGCGCCCCCCCGATGATCGCCGACATGGTGAAAAGCCTGCCGCGCGCGGAGGCCGTGATCGTGGGCGAGCCATCCACGATGAAGGTGGTGACGGGCCACAAGGGGGGAACCGGTTACAAGGTCGGGATGAAGGGGTTCGAGGTCCATTCCTCGCTGTTGCCCGAGGGCGTGAGCGCGATCATGGAGGCCGCGCGTCTGATCCAGTGGGCGAACGACACGAACGCCGACGTGCAGGCACGCGATGCGACGCCGACCGCTGCGCTGTTCCGCCCGCCGTTCACCACGGTCCATACCGGCATGATTTCGGGCGGCACTGCGCATAACATCACGGCGGCCGATTGCACGTTTTCCATCGAGTTCCGCGTGGTACCCGGCGAAAGCGTTTCCGCCTGGCGTGACCGGTTCGAGGCGGAAGTGGCGCGGGTGGAGGCGGGGATGAAGGCGGTGCGGCCCGAGGCAGGCATCGTTCTTGACCGCTTCTTCGATGTGCCCGCGCTGGCGCCCGAGGCGGAGGGCGCGGCAGAGGCGCTGGCGCGGCGGCTGACCGGCGACAACGGCACCCATGTGGTAAGTTATGGCACCGAGGCCGGGCAGTTTCAGGCCGAGGGCTATTCGGCTGTGGTTTGCGGCCCCGGTGACATCGCGCAGGCGCACCAGCCCGACGAGTTTCTGGAGGTGGCAGAGTTCGAGGCCGGGCAGGCCTTCATGCGGCGCTTGCTGGAGAGTTTGAGGGGATGACCTTCCCTTTCGCGGGGGTCGGCCCTTTGCGCTTTCCCGGGCCCCCGCCCGGCCGCGCCGATGTGGTGGTTGTGGGCGGCGGGATCATCGGGGTGATGACGGCCTGGCATCTGGCCGAACGCGGCCTGTCGGTGGTGGTCTGCGAAAAGGGGCGCGTGGGGGCCGAGCAGTCGGGGCGCAACTGGGGCTGGGTCCGCCAGCAGGGGCGGGATCTGGCGGAATTGCCGATCATGATGGAATCCTTGCGCATCTGGCAGCGGCTGGCACAGGAGGTGCCGGGTCTGGGCTTCACGCAATCGGGCGTGATGTACCTTGGCAAGACCGCGAAAGAGGCCGAGGGGTTCGAGGGGTGGCTGGTCCACGCGCGCGCGCACGGCCTTGACACGGTGATGCTGTCGCGGCGCGAGGTCGAGGCGCGTCTGGGCGCGGCGGGGGGGTGGACCTCCGGCCTCTGGACCGCATCCGACGCACGGGCAGAGCCTTGGGTTGCAGTGCCCCTTCTGGCAGCCGCCTTGGCGGCCAAGGGTGTCGCGGTGGTTGAGGGCTGCGCGGTGCGTGCTTTGGAACTTGCAGCGGGCCGTGTGGCGGGCGTGGTGACGGAAGCGGGCCGCATCGCCTGCGATCAGGTGGTGGTGGCGGGGGGCGCTTGGTCACGCCTTTTTCTGGGAAATGCCGGGGTGAAGGTGCCGCAACTTTCGGTGCTGGCCTCGGTCGCGGCGACGGAGCCGATGCCAGAGATTTTTTCCGGCAACACGGCGGATGCGGACTTTGCTTTCCGGCGGCGTGCCGATGGCGGCTATTCTATCGCGCCGGGGGTTGAGCACGATTTCTTTCTCGGGCGCGACGCGATGGCAAGCTTTGGCGCGTATTTGCCTGTGCTGAAAAAGGATTTCCGCAACACGCGGTTTCGTGCGGCGGCACCCAGCGGCCATCCCGATGCCTGGGGGACGCCCCGGCGCTGGGGCGAGGGGACAAGCCCGTTCGAGGCGTGTCGCGTGCTGAATCCTACGCCGAACGCAGGCACCATCGGCCGCGTGCAGGACGCCTTTGCCCGCGCGTTCCCCGCGTTGGGGCGGCCAAGGCTGCGTGCGGTTTGGGGCGGCATGATCGACACGATGCCCGATCTGGTGCCGGTCGTGGACAGGGCGGGGCCCGAGGGCTTGGTGATCGCCACGGGGATGAGCGGGCACGGCTTCGGCATCGGCCCCGGCATGGGGCGGGTGGTGGCGGATCTCGTGGCCGGGCGCGACATTGGGCATGACCTCGCGCGGTTCCGCTTTGCGCGGTTCACCGATGGCACGAAAGTGGCCCCGGGACCGACGCTCTAGGGCTTGTCGCCCGGGCGGCGGGCGGGTAGGCAGCGCGCTCACCAGAGGGAACCGCCATGCCAGCCCTGACCTGCGGGATAGACTTTGGCACGTCGAATTCGACAGTGTCGGTGGCGCATGTCGGCGCGGCGCGGCTGATCCCGCTGGAAGGTGAAGCGCTGACCCTGCCTTCGGCGGTTTTCTGGCATGACGACGATCCGCCCGATTTTGGCCGCGCGGCAATTGCGGCCTATGTGCAGGGCGAGCCGGGGCGGCTGATGCGGGGGTTGAAAAGCACGCTCGGATCTTCCCTGATGTCGGAACGTACGCGGGTCGGCAACCGGGCGGTGTCTTTCAAGGATATCGTGGCGCGCTATTTCCGCCACTTGCGCGGGCTGCTGGATGCTGCGGCGCCGGGGGTGGAACGGGTGGTGCTTGGCCGCCCGGTCCATTTCGTCGATGACGACGCAGCGGCGGATGCGGCGGCGCAAGGGGTGCTGGAAGAGATCGCGCGCGGCCTAGGGTTTCGCGAGGTGGGGTTTCAGTTCGAACCCATCGCCGCCGCCTTGCAGTACGAGGCAGGCATCGCGCGTGAGGAGTTGGTGCTGATCGTCGACATCGGGGGAGGCACCTCTGACTTTTCGGTTCTGCGGGTGTCGCCGGAACGGGCGCGCGCGGCGGACCGGTCGACGGACATTCTGGCCAATGATGGCATCCGCGTCGGCGGCACGGATTTTGACCGGCTGATGAGCCTGGCCGAGGTGATGCCCAATCTTGGCTATCTTTCGACAACGGGGAACGGCAGGGGGGTGATGCCACGGCATTACTATCTCGATCTTGCGACCTGGCACCGGATCAACTTTCTCTACACCCAGCGGATCGAGGCGGACCTGAAGGCGCTGGAGGCCGAGGCAGACCACCCCGAGCGGATCGCGCGGCTGCGGCGGGTGATCGCGGGGCGGGTGGGGCATGGTGTGGCGATGGCGGTGGAGGACGCGAAGATCGCGCTGTCGGAGGCCGAGGTGGCGCGGCTGGCATTGTCTGACCTGACCGGGGGTCCGAACCCCCTTGCCACGCGGGCAGGGTTCGAGGAAGCGGTGGCGGTGCCGGTGGACCGGATCGGGGGGACCATCGCGGCGCTGCTTGCCAGTGCGGGGGTGACGGCAGATCAGGTGGGGACGGTCTTCATGACGGGGGGATCGTCGGGTCTGCCGGTGGTGCGCCGCGTGGTGCAGGCGGTGTTGCCGGGGGTAAGGATCGCCACAGGCGACATGCTGGGATCGGTGGGTACCGGCCTTGCGCTTGATGCCGCGCGGCGGTTTGGGCCTGCGGTCCGGTGAAGGCGGGTGCCGCGTACGGACTGTCCGACCCTGCCGCCTGACCGCGTCCGGGGGCGTCGGATGCAAAGGGGGCGATCCTCATCGCTGTCGATTGTCGTGCGCGGATGACGGCGTGCACGGTGTTTGCGATGGGTATTCATCGCGGACGGATTGGGTGGCCTAGCCGTGAAAGAGTGCGCTTTGCTAGCGGCCTTTTTGGTTTCTGATCCTCAACCTTCCCTTCGCGATGCCGGGCTGGCGTGCCTTTCTGGCGCTCTGTGCGGCCTATCTGCTGATGACCCTCGCCGTTGAGGCGGGCATCGTCTTTTTCGACGCATCGGATGTGCCTGAAGCCCTCGTATTCATCGGAAATGTGTGGCGCGATCTCTTCGCTCCGTATCTGGCGATTCCATTCATTGCCCGTGCGGGCGTCCTTGCGGCGCGGTCGTTCGGGCTGCGTGGGTGGTTGCTGATCGTGTTGAATCTTGCGGGACTTCTGGCCTTGCCCGCATGGTTTGCCGGGTTCACTTTCCTTGAGCACTGGAACATACGCCCCCCTGCGGCAGCGTGTCTGGCAAGGCCGATCCCGTTGACGCTGGCCGGGGTTGACGGGTCCGCGCCCTGGAATGGCGTCATCAGCCTTTATCTTGGCCAAGATGCCCGTCAAGACGCGCGATACCTTTTCAGCCCGGCGCACCGCCGGTGGATCTGCCGGAAAACGGCGAACGGGGCAGAACGGCTGGCCATCCGGGCGATCACGCTTTCGTCGCGCCAAAGGGACGTGGCACGCTGCGGTGCCCCGGACCTTGCGGAATGGGAAAAGACGTTTTGCAATGGCGCTGCGGACCGCCCTGAGATGGGTTCTGTGGACAGGGTCATCCTCTTCGACCCGAACGGGATCCGGTTGGGCGATTTCGGTATTCCGGATGCCCCCACGGGTGATGGCGATGCACTGCGGGACGACGAGCGCCTTGTTGCCGCTGATGATCCGGCGTTTGGTCGCGCGACGGCGGTGTGCCGGTCCGGCGCGCCTGTGCAAGGCTGGGTCGACTGCCAGATGCGCCGGTCGATTGCACCCGATCTTGATCTTTTCTGGGGTGCCAGCGCTGCGCAGGAGGATCTCGCCGGGGCCGTGCTTTACGCGGATGCCTTTGCGCGCAGCGTTTGCGCAGATCTGTTCGGCCACCCCGGATGCGGCATTCCGTCGAGGGCATCGCCCTGAATGTGTGGCGGGCGACCCCGCCGACGAAACCCCACAGCCCTTGCACCAAACACGCCCTTGCCGCAATCTGCGGGAAAAGGAGCCCGATCATGCCCGTCAAGAACCGCTTTGCCG
>JBBSBE010000064.1:0-21632 GCA_038251625.1 Rhodobacterales bacterium | reverse complement strand
CTGCCGCCAGCACCGACCAGAGCGGCCAGAACGCGCGTGCCAACCTTTCGGCCCAAAGCCCCGCCAGCGTAAGCCGCAGGGGCGTTTTCAGGCGTGATAGCGTGGCGTCGTTCAGGCTGTCGGTCATGCCGTCCGGTCCACATTCAGGGGTGGTCCGAGGCTATCAACCTCAGAGCCATGCAGGAAGGATATCGCGGTTCACCATTTCGTCAAATGTCGGTCTTGCGCGAATGACCGCAAAGTGATCCTGCCGAACAAGCACTTCCGGGACAAGCGGGCGGGAATTGTATTCCGACGCCATCACGGCACCATAAGCACCTGCCGAGCGGAAGGCCAAAAGATCGCCCTCGGCCATGGGTGGCAAAGGCCTTGATTTGGCGAAGATATCGCCTGTTTCGCAGACCGGCCCCACAACATCATAGGGGGAAAGATCACCCGGAGGTGCCTCTGCCAGCGGGACGATATCGTGATGTGCGCCGTACATGGCGGGGCGGATCAGATCGTTCATGGCCGCGTCGAGGATCAGAAAATCGCGCTCGGCGCCCTTTTTCACGTAGATCACGCGGGCGACCAAAATACCGGCGTTGCCCGAAATGAGGCGCCCCGGCTCAATTTCGATCTCGCAGCCAAGATGCCCGACCGTCCGCTTGATCAGCGCGCCATAGTCCATGGGCAGCGGCGGCGCCTCGTTCGAGCGGGCGTAAGGGATGCCCAGACCGCCGCCAAGGTCGAGCCGGGTGATGGTGTGGCCATCGGCGCGCAGGGTTTCGGTGAGGTCCGCGACCATGCGGTAGGCGGCTTCAAAAGGGGCAAGGTCGGTCAGTTGGCTGCCGATATGGACATCGACGCCGATGACCTGCAGGCCCGGCAGCGCGGCGGCCTCGGCATAGACGTCGCGCGCGCGGGCAATGGGGATGCCGAATTTGGTGGTCTTGCCACCGGTCGCGATCTTCTCGTGCGTCTTGGCATCCACATCCGGGTTGACGCGGATGGTGATGGGGGCGGTGGCCCCGATGGATGCCGCCACCTGCGACAGCGCCCGCAATTCAGGTTCGCTTTCCACGTTGAACTGACGGATGCCGCCTTCCAGCGCCAGTCGCATTTCCTCGCGCGTTTTGCCGACGCCGGAAAAGACGATCCGGTCACCCGGCACGCCCGCCGCCTTGGCCCGCAGGTATTCGCCCGCGCTGACCACATCCATGCCGGCACCGAGATCGCCCAGAAGTTTTAGCACCGCCACATTGGACAGCGACTTGATGGCGAAGCAGACAAGGTGGGGCAGGGGCGACAGTGCCTCGGTGAAAAGGTGGTAGTGCCGTGTGAGCGTGGCCGCCGAGTAGCAGTAGAACGGCGTCCCGACTGTCGCCGCGATATCGGCCAACGGCACATCCTCGGCGTGCAGCGCACCGTTGCGGTAAAGGAAATGGTCCATGGCGCCGCCCCGATCAATCCAGCGGTCCCGCCTAGCAGAAGGGCGCGCGGCTGTCCAATAGGTGCGGTGGCCAAGCGAAGGCAAACCGCCTTCGCCCGCCGCGCCGGATGCGAGGGATCAGCGCAGTCGGTTCAGGACCGACAGGCTGGCAAAGCCATCCGGCACCAGCCCCTGCGCCACCTGAAACGCGCGGACGGCGGCGATGGTGTTGGGGCCGATCCGGCCATCCACCCCTTGCGTATCATAGCCGTTGGCGGTGAGGCGCGTCTGCAGGTCCAGCCGTTCGTCCAGCGTAAGGGCGCGTTCCTCCACCGGCCAGCCTGCGCGGAAGGCGGGCGCGCCGGTGATCCGGTCGCCAAGGTGGCCCGCGGCGATGACATAGGCATCGGCGGTATTGTAGCGCTCGATCACATGGAAGTTCTGGAAGATCAGGAAAGCGGCGCCCCGATGCCCCGCAGGAAGAAGAACGGATGAGGGGCCATGGTCGGGCAGCGCCCCGCCACCCGCCAGACGGATGCCGGCGGCCTGCCAGTCAGCCACAGGTTTCTTCACCCGCTCGCCGGTCTGCGTGAAGTCAAAACCATCCGGCAGGGTGATCTCGACCCCCCAGGGCTGCCCCTTCGTCCAGCCAAACCCGGCGAGGTAGGCGGCGGTGGAGGCCAGTGCGTCTGCGGGATCGTCGGCCCAGATATCGCGATGTCCGTCGCCTGTGAAATCGACGGCATGCGCAAGAAAGGACGTGGGCATGAACTGCGTGTGCCCCATCGCCCCGGCCCAACTGCCGCGCATCCGGGCGGGCGTCGTGTCGCCCGATTGCAGGATGCTGAGGGCGGCCAGAAGCTCGCGTTCGAAAAACGCGCCGCGCCGCCCGTCATAGGCCAGCGTGGCCAGTGCCGACAGGATCGGCGTGTCGCCCCGGTAACCGCCATAGGCGCTTTCCAGCCCCCAGATGGCGACCACGATCTGCTGGTCCACGCCGTATTTCGCCTCGATCGCATCCAGCAAGGCGGCATGTTTACTGAGCGCGGCCTGCCCTCTTTTGATGCGATCGTCCGAGACGGCGGTGGACAGGTAATCCCAGATTGTCTTGGTGAATTCGTTCTGGTTGCGATCCCGGCGGATCACGTCCGGCAAGTAGGTCAGGTCCGCCATCGCGGCGTCGTATGTCGCGGGGGTGATCCCTTCGGCCAGCGCGCGGTCGCGGAACGCACCCGCCCAGGCGCGCAGTCCGGCGTCGCTGCCCTGCGCCACGGGAACCGTTTCGGTTTCGGTCGCCATCACCGGCCCCGTTGAAAGGAGGATCGCCAGAAGCACTGCCCGCATCGCGCTGCCCGTTTCTTGTTTGGGTTGCCCATTTCGTCTTTTGGTTGAGTGTAGCGGAAAGCGGGCAAGCCGCAAAGCGGTCAGCGGCGACGGCGGACGACCTTGCGGGATATTGCCGCTGTGCGCGCCGCTTCCTTGCCCGGTCGCCGTGCGCCCGGGCGGCCCTTGGCGGGGCGGCCCCCTGCGGGCAGGGCGCGGTCTTCCAGTTCCAGCAGTTCGAGGATCAGGCCGCCGGTCACCGGGATCGCCTCGGCCAGCCGCACCGTCACGCGCTGGCCGATGCCGATGGTCAGCCCCGTGTCGGCGCCCATCAGGGTTTGGGTATCGGCGTCGAAGTGAAAGTATTCGCGCCCCACCTCGCGGATCGGGATCAGCCCGTCCGCGCCCGTCTCGTCCAGCTTCACGAAAAGACCAAAGCGCTGCACGCCCGAGATGCGCCCGGTGAATGTCTGCCCGATCCGGTCGCTGAGGTAGGCGGCAAGGTAGCGGTCTGTCGTGTCGCGCTCGGCGGCCATGGATCGCCGTTCCGCCTCGGAGATCAGTTTGGCGGTATCGTCGAGGTTCTCGATATCCCAGTCCGACAGCCCATCCTTGCCCCAGCGATGCCCCGATATCAGCGCGCGGTGCACGATCAGGTCGGAATAACGCCGGATGGGCGAGGTGAAATGCGCGTAGTTTCTGAGCGCGAGCCCGAAGTGGCCAAAGTTCTGCGCATGGTAATAGGCCTGCTGCATGGACCGCAGGGTGGTGATGTTCAAAAGCTCGTCCTGATCGGTGCCCTCGGCCTGTTTCAGCAGGCGGTTGAGGTGCGCGGTCTTCAGGACCTGCCCTTTGGCGAGGGTAAACCCCGACGCCTCGGCCACCTCGCGCAGGGCATCGAGCTTTTGCGGGCTTGGTTCTTCGTGCACGCGGAAGAGAAGCGGGGTCTTCAGCCGGATCAGTTCCTCGGCTGCGGCCACGTTGGCCAGCACCATGCATTCTTCGATCAGCTTGTGCGCGTCGAACCGTTCGTAAAAGGCGACCGACAGCACGTCGCCCGCGTCCGACAAGATGATCTTGCGTTCTGGCAGGTCGAGGTCCAGCGGCTGGCGGCGATTGCGCGCTTCGACAAGGGCGGCGTAGGCGGCGTAAAGGGGGCGGATCACGGGGTCGAGAAGGGGGCCGGTGATATCATCCGGCGCGCCGTCGATGGCCGATTGCACCTGCGCGTAATGCAGGCTGGCTGCGGACCGCATGACCCCGCGCATGAAGCGGTGGCTGATCTTTTCGCCATGCGCGTCAAGGCGCATCTCGACGGCCATGCAGGCCCGATCGACGCCACTGTGCAGCGAACAGAGATCGCCCGACAGCCGGTCGGGCAGCATCGGCACCACGCGGTCTGGGAAGTAGGTCGAGTTGCCGCGCAGCCGCGCCTCGCGGTCAAGCTGGCTGCCAGGCGTCACGTAATGGGCCACATCGGCGATGGCGACCGTCAGGATATGGCCGCCCGGATTGGCGGGGTCGGGGTCCGGCTTGGCATTCACCGCATCGTCGCGGTCGCGCGCGTCGATGGGGTCTATGGTGACAAGCGGCAGGTCGCGCAGGTCCACGCGGCCAGCGGGCGATGCAGGCTTTGCCGCATCAGCCTCGGCCGTCACCGCATCGGGAAAGCTGTCGGGGATGGCGTGCTGGTGGATCGCGATCAGGCTGACGGCTTTGGGGCCGGACGGATCGCCGAGCCGCGCCACGATGCGGGCGGAGGGCAGGCCCAGACGTTTCGGCCCGGCCTGTTCCGCCTCGACCAATTCGCCATCGCGCGCACCCATCGTGCCATCGCGCGGCACGCGCCATTCCTTGTCCTGCCCCTTGGCGATGGGCACGATGCGGCCCCCTTCGGTTTCCTTGCGGAAGACGCCGAGAAGTTTCAGGGGCGAGGCCGAGATCTTGCGGATCAGGCGGCCTTCGTGGCTGAACCCATCGCCCTGCACCGGGGTCAGGCGGGCAAGAATTCGGTCGCCCGCGCCAAGCGCCGGATCCGTCTTGCGCAGGATCATCAGGATGCGGGGTGCAGCGCCCTCGCCCTGCCATTCCAGTGCGCGGGCGTGGATGTCGCCGTCGGCATCCGGCCCCGTCACCTCGAGCACCGATACGGGCGGCAGGCTGCCCGCCTCGCGGTAGGTGCGCCGTTCACGCGTCAGGGTGCCTTCTTCCTCCAACTCGCGCAGCAAGGCCTTCAACTCGATGCGCAGCGCACCGCCCTTGATGCCAAAGGCGCGGGCGATATCGCGCTTGGCGGTCAGGGTGGGGTTCTCGGCGATCCAGCGGCGCAGCGCGGTCTTGTCGGGGAGGTCTGTCATTCCCTGCCCCTAGCACGCGGGCGTGCGTCGGGGAATGCCCTGCGACGATCCCGTCAGAGCGTCATCGCCATATCGCGATGGGGGATGCCTGCATCAATGTATTCGGGGCCAAAGGCGGCAAAGCCGAGACGTTCGTAAAAGGCGAGCGCGTGGGTCTGCGCGCCAAGTTTCACACAGGCGATGCCCGGGATCGCGCGCGCCTCTGCCACCGCCGCGCGAATGAGGGCGGCGCCAAGGCCGGTGCCGCGCGCAGCGGCCAGCACGCAGACGCGGCCGATCATGGCCGTATCGCCCTCGATCAGAAGGCGGGCCGTGCCCGCCGGGCCGGCATCCAGGGTGGCAAGAAGGTGGATCGCGTCGTCATCCCGGTCGTCGAATTCGTCAGCCTCGCTCACGCCCTGTTCCTCGATGAACACGGTGCGCCGCAAGCGATGGCAGGTGGCAATATCCGTGGTGCGCGCAATCATGCGAAATAGTCGCGCAGGATGCGGGCGTAGATGCCCTTCAGCGCATGGATGTCGGCTACCGCGACCCGTTCGTCCACCTGGTGCATGGTGCGGCCCACAAGGCCGAATTCGACCACAGGGCAGTGATCCTTGACGAAGCGCGCGTCCGACGTGCCCCCGGTGGTCGAGGCTTCGGGCGTGATGCCGGTTTCCGCCTTCACCGCACGCGCGACAAGCGCCGACAGGGCACCCGGAGGTGTCAGAAAACTTTCGCCGGAAACCGAGGCATCGAGCGTGATCTGAACGCCTGTTTCCGCCTGCACCCCGGCGGCCTGATCCTGCAGCCACTGGATCAGCGATGCGCCGGAATGGGTATCGTTGAAGCGGATGTTGACGGTTGCGCGCGCCGTCGCCGGGATGACGTTGGAGGCGGGGTTGCCCACGTCGATTGTTGTGACCGCAAGGGTGGAGGCGTCGAAATGCGCCGTGCCACTGTCCAGCGGTTCCGCCTTGAGCCGCGCCAGAAGCGCCACCATCGCCTCGGCCGCGTTCTTTGCGCGGTGGGGGTAGGCGGAATGGCCCTGCACCCCGCGCACCGTGATCCGCGCGGTCAGCGATCCGCGGCGACCGATCTTCATCATCTCGCCCAGCCGATCAGGGCAGGTGGGTTCGCCCACCAGACAATCCGTCATCGCCTCGCCATGGGCGGCCATCCAGTCGAGCAGCGCGCGGGTGCCATCCTTGCCCTCGGCCTCTTCATCGCCGGTGATGGTCAGGATAACGGCACCATCGGGGGGCGTGTTGCACACGAATTCCACAGCCGCTGCCGCAAAGGCGGCAACGGCCGATTTCATGTCGGTGGCGCCCCGCCCGTAGAGCCAACCTTCCACGATCTCGGCCCCGAAGGGATCGTGCGTCCAGGCCGCGGCATCGCCGACCGGTACCACATCGGTATGGCCGTTGAAGCCGAAGCTGCGGTTGGCGCCCCGGTGGCCCCACCGGGCAAAAAGGTTTGCAATACCGCCGCGATCGACGCGTGTGCAGGTAAAGCCAGCGCCGGCCAGGATCGTTTCCAGCAGCACCAGCGCCCCCCCTTCGGCGGGCGTCACCGAGGGGCAGCGGATCAGGGCGGCGGTCAGGGCGACGGGGTCCATGGGGGTGCTGTCAGCAGGGGCGGGCATCGAAAGCTCCGGTTTGGTCGCGCGAGGGATAGCCGCCGATACGGTCGGCGACAACCCTTCAGGGTGTGGCCCGATGCGGACCTGTCGGGAAGAACGGTCCGCGTCAGACCGGAGTTTTGCCGTGGCAATGGCGATCCGCTCGCGCGGCGCTGCGGGCACAGGTGTAGTGGTATTCCCGCAACGATTTGCAACACGCAAGGGTTGAAAGGCGCATCCTGATTGGCCAAAGGGGCTGTCCGCCCTACAATCGCCGCAAAAGAAGACCTGAGGCAGATCGAGCGCGGGGCAAAATGCCCCACCGGGCAGGGTGATCGCGGCGAATGGGCAACAGCCCGGCGCCACGGCGTTTGATGTGCTTCCGCAAGGGCGGAGAGCAGTCATGGCGACAGGCGCCGAGATGAGCTACAACATCAACGCTTCGGCGTTGCAGATGGCCAATGCCATCTTCGGCAAGGGCGTGACGGTGGTCGGCGCCTCGACCAACGTGCCGAACGGATCAACCAACTCGGCCCTCTATTCCAAGGGCAATCTCGCGCCCGGCGTCGCGCCCAGCAATACCGGCGTGATCCTGTCCACGGGCAACGTGCGCGATTTTACCCAGTCGAATGGCGATCCCAATCGCAGCCCCTCAACCTCGACCGATACCAACGGCACCGACAATGACGCGGGCTTCAACGCCATCGCGGGGGCCAATACGCATGACGGCGTCTGGCTGAACGCAGACTTCATCCCGACCGGCGACTACATGACCATGCGTTTCGTCTTTTCGTCCGAGGAATATCCCGAATACATCAATAGCTGTTACAACGATGTGGTCGGTGTCTGGGTGAACGGTGGCTATGTGCCGATCGAGGTGGGCAACGGCACGACGTCGGTCAACAACATCAACCAGAGCACCCAGGAGAACCTGGCCGTTTCCAACGCCGACGACAGCTTCAACACCGAGATGGACGGCTTTACCATCACCCTGACGCTGACGATGAAGGTCAATCCCGGTGTGGTCAATTCGATCCGGATCGGCATCGCCGACGTCACAGACTCTGTCCACGATTCGAACCTGCTGATCGCGGGTGACAGCGTGCAGACCGTGATTATCGCGCATACTGATACAGCGACCCTGATGCCAACGGGGCAAACGACGCTGGATGTGCTGGCCAACGATCAGCACCTTCCCGGCACGACGCTGACGATCACCCATATCAACGGCGTCGCGGTGACGGCGGGTTCCATCGTCACTCTGCCTTCGGGCCAGCAGGTGCAACTGAACGCCAATGGCACGATCACCATCGTCGGCGACGGGCAGGTGGAAAGCAAAGTCTTCACCTACCAGATCAAGGACAATCTGGGCAACATTGACGTGGGCTTTGTCACGATCAATCAGGTGCCCTGCTTCGTGGCCGGAACGCGCATCCGCACGCCGAACGGCGACGTGCCGGTCGAGGCGCTACGGCCCGGCGATCTGGTGCTGACGCTGGACGAGGGGCCGCAGCCGATGCGCTGGATCGGCCTGCGCAAGGTGGCGGCAACGGGCCAGATGGCGCCGATCCGCATCCGTGCGGGCACGTTCGGGGCGCACACCTCCCTGATGGTGTCGCCCCAGCATCGCATCCTTGTGCGCGACAGTCTGGCCGAGTTCCTGTTCGGCGAGGCAGAGGTGTTGGTCGCCGCAAAGGATCTGGTGAACGGCTGGTCGGTCACGCGCTGCGAGGGCGGCGAAGTCACCTACGTCCATCTGATGTTCGATCGCCATCAGGTGGTTTTTTCCGAAGGGCTGGCCACGGAAAGCTTCCTGCCGGGCCCGCAGACCATCCAGTTGCTCGATGCGCCGGTGATGGAAGAGCTGCTGGCGCTTTTTCCCGAACTCGATCCATTTACGGGGCAAGGCTACGGCCATGCTGCCCGGCGCATCCTGACAGCCTGGGAAGCGCGCGTTCTGATGGATCGGGCGCGCGCCGCGTGACGGGCTGGATCGCCCTGTCCGACCATCCGGTGCCGCCTGACACGCATGCGCCCGATGTGGGTCTGTTCGTGTTGGAACTGGCGCTGCCGCTCGATCACGCTGCCGTCCTGATCGACCATGCCGATGGCGTGGCGGGCGCGCGGTTTTCGATCTTTGCGGATCCGGCGGCGGGACTGTCCGTGCTGGCCCGGCACGGCCAGACGGTCACGCGGTTGACGCTGCCGGGGCCCCTTGATCCGCAGCAACGGGGGATGGCGCGCCTCGTGCTTGGCTGGTCGGCGGAGGGGGGCAACTGGCGGCTGACGCTCGACATCCCCGGCGAAGCGGCGCTGCGAGAGGTATGCGCGGCATCGCAGATCGCGCCGATGCCCGCCGATCTTGCGGCGTTCGCACTGGGGCAGGGTGCGGCCATCCGGCATCCCGCCGTTCTGTGGTTCGGGATCACCCGGGGCGAGGTGCCACCCGCGCGCCGCGCGTGGATCGGTCCGATGACGCCCGTGGATACCCCGGACGGCGCGCGCGCCGCAGGCAGCCTGCGCGCCGGTGACCGGGTGATGACGGATGCGGGGCCGCTTCTTCTGCGCGATGTGCGGCGCTGCGACGTGCCGAGCCGGGGCAGCCATACCCCGGTGATCCTGCGCGCGCCCTACTTTGGCGCAGAGGGCGATCTTCTGGTCTCGGCCGATCACTTGGTGCGGCTGAGCGGGCCGGAGGTTGAATACCTTTTTGGCGATGAGGCCGTGCTGGCCGAAGCCGCGCATCTGGCCGACGCGCGCTCGGCCATCTTCGATCAGCGCCGCGCCACAGCCATCGGGATCGTGCTGGAAACTGATACGGGCGCGGTGCTGAGCGCGGGCGGTTGCGGCCTTGGGTTGACCGGGGGCACGCCTGCCCTGCGCGTGCTGCGCGCGTACGAGGCGCTACCGCTTCTGTCGCTTTTGGGGCGGGGTGCGCAGGTGCGCGCGGCCTAACCCTCGAACGGCGTCATCTGGGCCACGATGACGGCGTTTTCGGCCAGTGCCCTGTCCATCAGCGCGCGTTCTTCGGGGTCGATCTCGTCGCCCGCCTTCAGCCGCTCGTCCAGCGTGCCCAGCCCCTCGACCTCCAGCACGGCCAGATCGGCCTGCTTCAGGATCGCCACTGTCTCGCGCACCGCCTCGGCCTCATCAACGCCGGAGGCGTAGCAGAGCAGCCCCGCACCGCTGCAGCCTTCGGGAAGCCCGTCTCCGGTCTTGCGGCCAACCTCGACCAGAAGGGTATAGACAGCCTGGGTTCGTTTTGGCTTGTCGGCTGGGTCGGTCATGGCGGGCTCCTTCTGCGGCCTGCCTCTGGGCGTGTGGCGGGCCGCTGTCAAGCGGGCGTTGTCAGGCTTTGGTCCATCTGGCGGGCTGCGGACTGGAACACCGCTTCGACGTGCCTGCGCCGCACGAGGGCGCGTTTGCGGTGCGTGGCATCCATCCCCTCCAGCGGGCTGAGGCGCGGCGGCAGATCGATCAGATACCCGAACGGGGATCTGCGCTCACCCGCAAGCGTCAGCCAGAATTCGGTGTAGGCGGTCTTGAACCGGGCACGCGAGGCTTCGGTGCAGGACGGGTGTCGATCCCCCGCGATCCCCACGGCATGTGACTGCCCCTGCGCCTGCGCGACACCCGCCAGCGCCCCCAGTACCATATGCGCAGGTGTGCAGCGGTGATACGTCCTGTTGAAGTCGGCCTGATAGCTGCGGTCCTGCGTCAACTGCTTGCGGGTGATGAAAAGTGTCGTGTCGCGCAGCGCAGGGGCCTTGTATCCCGGCAGGACGATAGCCGTGGGCACGACCGAGAACGAGATCACGCAGACCCGCGCGCCATCGACGTGCAGAACAAGGCTGAGTCCCCCCTCGTGGGCAACATCGTTGCCGGGGCACAGGATGACGTCATAGCGCTGTCGGCCCGGCTGATCCTGCCACAGGACAAGGCCGCCGTCGCGATAGACCGCTTCAAAATAGGCGGTGCCAAAGCGGCCCTGTTCGTGCTGGTAGTGGGTGAGGGCAGCCTCTGCCCGCGCGGCGGGGCCAAGGCCACGGGCAAGATAGTGACGCTCGCCCAGAAAGAACAGCGGGTCGTTCTGACCCTCTGCCGCGACATGCTGGCGAAAGGTGTTGAGGTTGGCCAGAGCGCGATAGGTGGCGGCGCTGCGGGCCGCGCGACCGCGCCTTAGCGCGCGAAGGGCGATGGAGCCGACGGATTGGACCTTCAGATCGGCGCGCACTCCGCGCAACCAGGCACCCGCCACGGTCTTTGGCACCGGAGGCGGGGCGTCGCCCGGTGCGTCCGGCTTCAGGGGCCAATCGTCTGATGTCGGTTCATTCAACGGCCCACTTTCCAGCGGCAAATCGCGTGCGGCGACAGCAAACAGGTCAATCGGGCAAAGATGTGACCTCGCGCGTCTAGTCGCGCAGAAGCTCGTTGATCGAGGTTTTCGAGCGTGTCTGCGCATCCACCTTCTTGACGATCACCGCGCAATAAAGGTGAATGCCGTTCTTTGACGGCATTGACCCCGCCACGACGACCGATCCTGCAGGCACCTCGCCATATGTGACGTTGCCCGTTTCGCGGTCCACGATCTTGGTGGACTTGCCGATGAAGACACCCATCCCGAGGACCGAGCCTTCGCGGACGATGCAGCCCTCGACCACCTCGGAGCGGGCGCCGATAAAGCAGTTGTCCTCGATGATTGTGGGGCCCGCCTGCATCGGCTCCAACACGCCACCGATGCCGACGCCACCCGACAGGTGGACGTTTCGGCCGATCTGCGCGCAGGACCCGACGGTGGCCCAGGTATCCACCATCGTGCCCTCATCCACATAGGCGCCGAGGTTGACGAAAGAGGGCATCAGCACCACGCCTTTGGCGATGAAGGCCGAGCGGCGCACAACGCAGGAGGGCACGGCGCGAAAGCCCGCTGCGCGCCACTGGTTGTCGCCCCAGCCTGCGAACTTGCTGTCGACCTTGTCCCACCAGCCGCTGCCCTGCGGGCCGCCGGATTGCATCTCCATGTCCTTCAGCCGGAAGCCGAGCAGGACGGCCTTTTTCGCCCACTGGTTCACGTGCCAGTCGGCCCCCCGCTTTTCCGCCACCCGCAGCGTGCCCCCGTCCAGCGCGTCCAGCGTGTATTCGATGGCCTCGCGCGCCGCGCCTTTGGTGGCGGGGGTGATGGCGTCGCGCGCGTCCCATGCGGCTTCGATGGCGGCTTCCAGCGTGGCGTGATCCATGGTGTGCGTCCCTTTTCCCGGTCGTATCGGCGATTGAGCGTGCCTATAGTCGGCGCATCACGCCCACGCAATGCGAGACACCCATGACCGCCGATCCCCGCTGCCATCCGTTCCGCACCAGCCCCGAAGACATGGTGGCCGCCAAGGCCACGCCCGACACCCCGCAGACCCTTGCACCCGCCTACCGTCTGGCCTTCGCTGACACCGAGTTTCTGACACGCGAAGAATTGCGCCCCGTGCGGCTGCAGCTTGAATTGCTGAAGCCCCAGATGGCGCTGGATGCAGAAGGGATCGACAGCACGGTTGTCTTGTTCGGCGGTGCGCGCATCCCCGCGCCAGAGCGGCGCGCGGCGGCGCGGACGGCAGCGTTGGCCGATCTAAGCCATTACTACGATGAGGCGCGCCGCTTCGCCAAGGCCGTCACGGCGGCAAGCCTGACAACGGGCGGGCGGCGCAATGTGATTGTTACCGGCGGGGGACCGGGCGTGATGGAGGCGGGCAACCGGGGCGCGGCAGAGGCTGGCGGTCGGTCGGTCGGGCTGAACATCGTGCTGCCGCACGAGCAGGCGCCAAACCCCTATGTCACCCCGGAATTGTGCTTCAACTTTCATTACTTCGCCATCCGCAAGATGCATTTCCTGATGCGGGCGGCGGCGGTTTGCGTCTTTCCCGGCGGGTTCGGGACGCTGGACGAGATGTTCGAAAGCCTGACGCTGATCCAGACCGGGCGGATGAAGCCCGTGCCCTTCCTGCTGTTCGGCCGGGCCTTCTGGGAGCGGGTGATCAACTGGCAGGCGCTTGCTGATGCGGGCACAATATCGCAATCGGATCTTGGGCTTTTCCGGTTCGTCGAGACGGCGGAAGAGGCGCTGGCGATCCTTGCCCAGTCCGAGTCGCAAGCGGCGGAATAGATGGCCGGGGTCGAGGTCTGGCTGCAGGGGATGCGGCGCGGCTGGGTGGCGGCGCTGTTGGTTGCGTTGACGCTGGTCGCGACGATCCCTTCCTTTTTCGCGCTGCCACCCGTGGACCGCGATGAAGCGCGGTTTGCGCAATCCTCGCGCCAGATGGCCGAAAGCGGGGATTGGGTGGACATCCGGTTTCAGGACGGGACGCGGTACAAAAAGCCGGTCGGGATTTACTGGCTGCAGACGATTGCCGTGCGGGCAGCAGGGGGGGATGATCAGGCGATCTGGAAGTATCGGCTGCCTTCGCTGGCGGCGGCCTTGGGTGCCGTACTTGTGACGGCGGCGGTGGCGCGGGCGTTTGGCGCATCGGGGCTGGTGGCCGGGCTGATGATGGCCGGATGCGTGATGCTGGGGATCGAGGCGCGGCTGGCCAAGACGGATGCCGTGTTGCTGCTGACCATCCTTGTCGCGCAATGGGTGCTGGCGCAGGCGTGGCGGGGCGCGAGGGTGGCCCCGTGGGCGGTGGCGCTGTTCTGGGCGGCGATGGCCGCGTCGGTTCTGGTCAAGGGGCCCATCGGGGTGATGGTGACCGGATTGACCGCGCTGGCGCTGGTGGCCGTGACACGGCGCGCAGGGTGGCTTTTGGCGCTGCGGCCCCTTTGGGGCTTCGCGCTCTTTGCGGCATTGGTCGTGCCCTGGTTTGTGGCGATCACGGTAAAAAGCGGCACGGCCTTTTGGGATGAGGCTTTGGGGCGCGATCTTTTTGGCAAGGTGGCAGAGGCGCAGGAAAGCCACGGCGCGCCGCCGGGTTCGTACCTTGGGGCGCTCTGGCTTACGTTCTTTCCGGGGTCGGTGGCTCTGGCGGTCAGTCTGCCTGCGATCTGGCGCGCAAGGGCGCTGCCTGCGGTAACCTTTGCGCTGTGTTGGGCGGTGCCGGGGTGGCTGGTCTTCGAGGCGACGCCGACAAAGCTGGTTCACTACACGCTGCCGTTCTATCCTGCGTTCGCGTTGATGGTGGCCGTGGTCTGGCCGGGGGTGGTGGCTGGCGGCATGGCGCTGTGGCAGCGGGTGGTGGCGGGGGTCGTGCTGGCGCTGCCGGTGGCTGCGCTTCTGGCGCTGGGTGCGGCGTCGCTGTGGTTGGGTGGGGCGCCTTGGGTGGCGCTGGTCGGCGCAAGCGCGGTGCTGGTGCTGGCAGGCCTTGGCGCGCATCGGGCGCTGCGCCGCGGGCATGGGCATCTGGCGCTTGCAGCGGGTGCGCTTGCAGGCGCCGGGTTTCTGGGCGGCGGTTTCGGGGTGCTGGTCGCCACCCCGGCGATCTGGCCCGCGCCTGTGGTACAGGCGGCCTTGGCGGGGGATGCGGCCTGCCCTGCGCCGGTTCTCTATTCCACGCGGTATGCCGAGCCGTCGCTGGTGTTTCTGGCGCCGGGCCGGGTGATCTGGGCCACGCTGCCAGAGGCCATGGACGCGCTGAAGACCGTGCCGTGCGCGCGGGCGCTTGTGGGCGCGGGTGAAGGCGATGCCGGGCGCGAGATGGGGCGGATCGAGGGGATGAACCTCGGGACCGGGAAACCCCTTGATCTGCGGCTCTTGCGGCCCTGAAGCGGGTCAGCCGATGGTCGCCCGGCCCCTGCCGGAGAGGGTAAGGAAGGCCACAAGCGCCGCGATGGCCACCAGAAAGATCGCGCTGGTGCCGACCGTGCCAAGGCCCATCCCGCCATAATCGCCGGGCTGCGACAGAAGATCGCCGAAGGACGCGCCAAGCGGGCGGGTGAAGATATAGGCAAGCCAGAAGCCCAGGATCGGATCAAGGCCGAGGGTGAAGTACCCAAAGGCAAGGGATGCGATGATCAGGCCGAAAAGGATCCCGGTCGCCATGTACCCAAGCTCGAAGTGTTCGGCCACAAGATCGCCCGCCGCTGTGCCAAGCGCGAAGGTGAAGAGGATGGCGAGCCAGTACCACCCCTCGCGCCGGGCAGTGAAGATTTCGTGGATGGAGAGGGTGCGTTCCGCCGCGAACCAAAGCGCAAAGGTGACGGCAAGGGCGATGGTAAACGCCGCCGTGGTGACGGTGAGCGGTACGCCGAACGTATCCACCAGATTGTCGGTCACAAGCGTGCCCACAATGCTGATCAGCACGACGGCCGCCCAATAGGCGACGGGCACATAGCGCGCCTGGGCGAATTGCCAGACAAGCGCCAGCACCAGAACGCCCGCCATCAGAAGCGAGGTGCGTGTCAGGCCAAGGCCGAGGTTCACCGCCAGATAGTCGGCGGCGGTTTCGCCCATCGTGACGGCGAGCAGCTTGATGATCCAGAACTCGACAGTGACATCGGGCACACGGTTGACGCCAGCGGCGGTCGGTTGCATCGGACGGTCCTTCACGATTTGGCCAGAAGCGCCAGCGCCTGCGCAGAAAACTGGTTGGCGTTGCGGTCATCATCGGCGTTGCAGCGTTCGAGCGCCTTGGTGAGAAGCGCCTCAGCCTCGGGCAGGGCGCCGGTGTGGGCGGCAACGCCGGTCCTGACCGTGCCGATCATCTGCTCGCAGGGCAGCGGGTGGCCCGTGGCATCGGTAACCGCGATGCCCGAAACGGCGACAAGCACACCTGCGCCACCCCCGGTTGGGTCGGCCAGCGTGACCTGAAGCGCGGCAAGCGCATCCGAAACGGTGGCGGGTTCGGGCGTGCCTGCGCGCACCGCGTGCAAGGCTGCGTCGATGGCATCGTCCACGGTGCCCCATTGCCCGGCATCAAGCGGGCGCATCGTGGCCTCTGCATCGTCCCATGCGGTTTCAAGATCCTTGATGCGCGCCTTTGCACCGCCAAGATCGCCGGATGCCGCGATGGTCTGCACATCGGCTGTGATCGCCTCGAACGGTCCGAGGTCGCCCAGCCTTTTGTCTGCCGCAAGGGAAACTGCCGGATGGGGGACAAGATAGATTTCGACGGCGGTGAAGGCCGTGACGGGAACAAGGATAAGGATGAACGCAAGAAGGGCTTGTCGCATGGAGGATGCACCGGTCCGGGCGGGGTGCCGGGATGCCGAAGCCATACGCCTTTGCGCTGCAACCGGAAATCAACTTGCGGTGCTTTGCGGATGTGTCGCGGACGTCAGCCGCCAAGGCCCGCGTCTGCCGCGATCTGCGCCCGGCTTTTGCGCGCGCGCTCCGTGGCAGATTTCAATTGCCCGCAGGCGGCCATGATATCCTCTCCACGCGGGGTGCGGATGGGGCTGGCGTAACCGGCATTGTAGATGATGTCGGCGAAGGCCTCGATCCGCTCCCGGTCCGACCGCTCATAGGGCGCGCCGGGCCATTCGTTGAAGGGGATAAGGTTGATCTTGGCCGGGATGCCCGCGATCAGCTTGACCAGACGGCGCGCGTCGGCGTCGCTGTCGTTCACGCCCTTCAGCATCACGTATTCGAAGGTGATCCGCTCGCTGTTGGACAGCCGCGGATATTCGCGCAGCGCGTTCAGCAGCGTCTCGATGTTCCAACGCTTGTTGATCGGCACCAGCCGGTCGCGCACCTCGTCCGTGGTGGCGTGGAACGATACGGCCAGCAGGCAGCCGATCTCTTCCGCCGTCCGTGCGATTTCGGGCACCACACCCGAGGTGGACAGGGTGATGCGGCGGCGGCTGATCGTCAGCCCCTCGTTGTCCATCACCACTTTCATCGCGTCGCGCACGGCGTCGAAGTTGTAAAGCGGCTCGCCCATGCCCATCAGCACGACGTTGGAGACAAGGCGCGTTTCGTCCTTCGGCGCGCCCTGCACCGGCCATTCGCCCAGATCATCGCGCGCCAGCATGACCTGACCCACGATTTCCCCTGCCGTGAGGTTGCGCACGAGTTTCTGGGTGCCGGTGTGGCAGAACGAGCAGGTCAGCGTGCAGCCGACTTGGGACGAGATGCAAAGGGTGCCGCGATTGTCCTCTGGGATGTAGACAGTTTCCACCTCATGCCCGCCTGCGATGCGCACCAGATACTTGCGGGTGCCATCGGCGCTGATCTGCCGCGAGACGACCTCGGGCAGCGCAATCTCGAACCGGTCGGCCAGCATCGCGCGGTAATCCTTGGCGAGGTTGGTCATCCCGGCAAAATCGCGCACACCCCAGTGATAGACCCACTGCCAGACCTGCCCCACGCGCATCTTCGCGGCCCGCTCGGGCGTGCCTGCGGCAATCAGCGCGTCGCGAAGCTGGTCACGGGTCAGGCCAACAAGATTCATGCGGCCTGTGTCGGGCAGCTTGCGGGGAAGGGTCAGCACGTCTTGCGTGATGGGCGCGGTCATGGCGGTCCTGCAGGTCGGGATTGCAGGCATATAGGGCATAACAGCGCGAAACGGAACGCCCTGCCACGCGGTTTGCCGCAGCGTGCCCGCCTGGCGCAGCAGCGTGCTGCGATTTTGGCACTGGTCCGGGGTATCCCGGTGTAGCATTGCTGCCGACGGTCAGCAGGCCTGGCTGAATATTGCAGGAGGAACGTATTCAATGGCTCTCAAGATTATCGGTTCCGGCTTCGGCCGAACGGGGACGATGTCCACCAAGATGGCGCTGGAAGAGTTGGGGTTTGGCCCCTGCCATCACATGCTGGAGGTCATGCTGGACGAGACGCAATTGCCGTACTGGACGGCGCTTGCCGATCATCGCCCGGTCGACTGGGCCGAGGTTTTCGCCCGCTTCACCGCGCAGGTGGATTGGCCCGGCGCGCGCGTGTGGTCGGAAACCGCCCGGGTTTTTCCCGAGGCGAAAGTGATCCACACCTATCGCCCTGCGGAAGACTGGTGGGCAAGTTTCGAGCACACGATCGGCAAGTTTTTCTTGCATGCGCCGTCGATGCCGCTGCCGCCCTACATCCAAGCTGTGTTTGCCACGATGGACCGGGTGATCATGCAACAGACATTTGGTGGCAAGCTGGACCGCGACACCTGCATCGCCGCCTACGAGGCGAACGACCGAAAGGTGCGGGCCGAAATACCGGCGGACCGTTTGCTGGTGTTCACGCCCGCAGATGGCTGGGCGCCGCTCTGCGCGTTCCTTGGGGTGCCCGTGCCCGACACGCCCTTCCCGCGCAGCAATGCCAGGGATGAATTCTGGGCGCACTTCGGCGGTGAGCCTGCAAAAGGCTGATCTTGATTTGAGAAAGCCCCGGCAACGATGCCTGGGCCCCGCAAAGGATTTGCACTGGCTTACTTGCAGCGGGTCTCGGCTTCCGACATCGCGGCGGTAAAGCCTTGCAGGCTGAAGGTGTCCTTCGTCTGCGTCCCGCGCCCCGAGGCTGCGGTAACCACGGCCTGCGCGCCCTTCTTCATCGCGGCCAGAAGGGCTGCATCCTGTTCGGGGCTTGCGGGCCAGGCCCATTCCTGGTTCGGGCCGTCAGTTCCTGCGATCATGCCGTAGGTCTGCCCGTCAATCTCGACCGTGATCGGCGATCCGCTGGCAAAGGGATATCCGCCGGTGAACGACACCTCGCCATTGGCACCGGTGCCGGGGCGGAAGGTCACGAACATCAGGATATCGCCGCGCCGCACCGAAACCTCGCGCCCGTCACGGGTATTCACGGTTACCTTAGGCTTCGACACACCCCAGCATTCCTTGGGCTGCGGCCAGACGCAAACGCTCCAATCCGTCTGGGCCGAAACACAATCGGTTTCGCCGCCCGTCTGCTGGGCCATCGCGCCCTGAATGCCAAACCCCAATACCGCGCCGAAAAGCGCCATCATCAACCGCTGCAACATCGTCTTCAGCCTCCGCCGTCCCTGCCCCGGTCGCGCCCCATCCTGCCCACTGAACGGGGCCTTTTCGCTGTGGCGGGAACGCAGCCAACTCGATAAGTGTCTTTACCGCAACTGCCGGGGTTTGCAAAACCCAATGGGCAGAAAATCGCGCAAGCGTGAGGGCAAAGGGATCGACAGATGACAGCAGCATCAATGGCAGAACTTTGGCGGGGGGGAATGCTGGAAAGCGTGCACCTTGGACATGCCGTGATCTGCGATCACAACGGCGGCGTGGTCGAGGCGTGGGGGGATCCGGAGACGGTCATTTTCCCCCGGTCGTCGTGCAAGATGATCCAGGCACTGCCCCTTTTGGAAAGCGGCGCGGCAGAGGCGGCGGGGCTGACCGACCGTCAGGTGGCGCTGGCTTGCGCTAGTCACCAGGGGGCCGCGATCCATACCACCGCCGTGGCGGACTGGCTGTCCACCCTTGGGCTGGGCGAGGGTGATCTGCGCTGCGGGTCGCACGAACCCTATGACATCGAGGCGCGCAACGCGCTGATCTTGGCCGGGGAACGCCCGTGCCAGTATCACAACAACTGTTCCGGCAAGCATTCGGGGTTTCTGACCCTGAACCGCCACCTGAAGGGCGGGCCCGAATACGTCGACCCTGACCACCCGGTGCAGCGCGCCGTTCTGGCGGCAACCGAAGAGCTGACGGGCGAGGCCTCACCCGGCTTTGGCATTGACGGCTGCTCGGCGCCGAACTTCGCCACCACCGTCACCGGCCTTGCCCGCGCGATGGCGGCGTTCGCCGGGGCCAGCGGTACGGGTGGCGCGCGCGACCGGGCGATGCACCGTCTGGCGCGGTCCATGGCCACCTATCCCGAAATGGTGGCGGGCGAGGGCCGCGCCTGCACCGAGTTGATGCGCGCGATGGACGGGCGCGTGTCAATCAAGACCGGCGCCGAAGCTGTCTTCGTGGCCATCGTGCCGGAAAAGAAAATGGGCATCGCCGTCAAGATCGCGGATGGCAACGGGCGCGGGTCGGAAGCTGCGATTGCGGCGCTTCTGGTGCGGATGGGCGTGCTGGACCGCGATCATCCGGCGACGAAAAAGCGCCTGGATGCGGTACAGCGGAACTGTCGCGGGATGGATGTTGCCATTGTGCGCGCGGCATCCGGTTTCCCGGTTTGATGCGCTGGTCTGATGCAAGGATCCCCCGCCACTGACAGGCACGTCAGTGGCGGGGGTCTTGACTGCGCAGCAGGGATCGGCCCGGCGCCCCGAACTTGGTGGGGGCTATGCGTCGGAACACCGAACCGACCAACCTTGCTACTTCGGTCTTTCTGACGGGACATCGGGGCGAATCCTTGGCGCGTCCAAGACCCTTCAGGGGCCATTCCGCGGCGCTGGCAAGACAGTCCACAACCGGTTGCGCGCCGGGCTTGATTTGCCCGCGGGGCCGCGTCACACTTCCGTCATGACGGCCTTGCCACCGCCCCCCACGCCCTTTGTCGCGCATCTGCCAGAGCAGGTGGCCTTTGACCGCAAGGAACTGTCGGTGATTCTGGCGCTTTATGGCCGGATGGTTGCCTGTGGCGAATGGCGCGACTACGGCATTTCCATGCTGCGCGATCTTGCCGTCTTCTCGATCTTTCGCCGCACGGCCGAACATCCGCTCTACCGCATCGAAAAGCGCCCCCGCCTGCGCGCGCGTCAACAAATGTACGCCGTGGTGGGCATGGACGGGCAGGTTCTGCGCCGTGGCGGCGATCTGGCGGCGGTGCTGCGGGTGCTGGAAAAGCGGATGATCCGGGCGGTGGACTGAGACGGCGCCAGCGGGCAGAGTGCGGCCAAAAGAAAGAGGTCGCGATGGAAGCCATAAACCTGACAGACAAACTGGCGCAGTTCAGCGCGCATTGGTCGCCCCGGATCGTGGGCGCCTTCAACGGGCACGACCTGATGGTGGTCAAGGTGCTGGGCGAGTTCGTCTGGCACGATCACCCCGACACGGACGATTTTTTCATGGTTCTGTCGGGCGAGTTGGTCATCGACCTGCCGAATGGCGCTGTGACGCTGCGCCCGGGCGAGGTTTATGTGGTGCCCAAGGGCGTGCAGCACCGCCCGCGCGCGACGGTGGAAACCCACCTTCTGCTGATCGAGCCAGCAGGCACGCCCAACACCGGTGATCCCGCCACGGCGGCAAAAAAAGTGGCGATCTGATGCACGCCGGCGCGCGCAACCTGATCACCGATGTGGCGGGATTGCGCGTCGGCAATGCACAGGATGCGGCCTTGCGGTCGGGCGTGACCGTACTGACCGCCGATGCCCCCTTTACCGCTGCCGTCCACGTGATGGGCGGCGCTCCGGGCACGCGAGAGACGGACCTTCTGGCCCCCGACCGTCTGGTGCAGGCGGTAGATGCCTTGGTGCTGTCGGGTGGATCGGCCTTTGGTCTGGATGCCTGCGGCGGTGTCATGGCCGGTCTTGCGGCGGCGGGGCGGGGATTCGCGGTTGGGCCTGCGCGCGTGCCGATCGTGCCAGGGGCGATTCTCTTCGACCTGCTGAACGGCGGGGTCAAGGATTGGGGCGACACGCCCTATCCGGCGCTGGGGCGTCAGGCGCTTGATGCGGCGACGGCCGATTTCGCGCTTGGCACGGCGGGTGCAGGCTACGGGGCGATGACGGGGCGCTGGAAGGGTGGCCTTGGATCGGCCTCGGCGGTGTTGGACAGCGGGGTGACGGTGGGGGCCCTGGTCGCGGTCAATGCGCTTGGGTCGGCCACGGTTGGCGATGGCCCGCATTTCTGGGCGGCACCCTGGGAGATGGACGCCGAATTCGGTGGCCTTGGGCTCCCGGGCACGTTTCTTGCCCGTGAAGAGCCGATCCCGCGCAAGCGGATGGGCGAAGCCACGACTATCGCCATCGTCGCCACCGACGCGGCATTGAACCAGGCAGAATGTCTGCGCATGGCCACGGCAGCGCATGACGGGATGGCGCGGGCGCTTGTCCCCTCTCACACGCCTTTCGACGGTGATCTGGTTTTTGCGGTCTCGACCGGGGCGCGGCCCCTCGCCGACCCG